>NZ_JAIEMO010000045.1 GCF_019752095.1 Nitrosomonas sp. | reverse complement strand
GGTAAATTTGATAGCACCTATTGCGATGGAAGATGGATTGCGTTTTGCGATACGCGAAGGTGGTAGAACTGTTGGTGCTGGCGTTGTTGCTAAGATTATTGAGTGATTGAGAAGGTAAAGAAAAATAAGTTCAATATATAGTGCGGTAATATATTGAATTTATTAATTCAGGAACGAGTATATGCAAAATCAAAAAATTAGAATTCGTCTTAAAGCCTTCGATTATCGTTTGATAGATAAATCAGCTATAGAAATTGTTGAAACAGCAAAAAGGACAGGAGCGGTAGTAAAGGGACCGATTCCATTGCCGACCAAAATAGAACGCTTTGATGTGCTGCGCTCGCCTCATGTGAACAAGACTTCGCGTGATCAGTTTGAAATTAGAACGCATTTAAGGTTAATGGATATAATAGATCCGACAGATAAGACAGTGGACGCATTGATGAAATTGGACCTTCCTGCAGGTGTCGATGTAGAGATAAAACTGTAAATAAAAAATTAATATTTTCTTAAGATTAAGAAATTAAATAAAGAACACTCCTGAAAAGAGAGATAGAATGAGTTTAGGATTAATTGGCCGTAAGATCGGTATGATGCGAATATTCGCGGAGAATGGAGATGCTTTTCCAGTAACAGTAATTGATGTTACAAATAATCGTATAACCCAAATAAAGAAAACTTCTTCTGATGGTTATTGTGCTGCACAGATATCATTCGGTCAGAAAAAGATATCAAAGGTGAGTAAATCGACAGCCGGTCATTGTGCTAAAGCTGGTGTGGTGGCTGGGAGCATTGTCAGAGAGTTCAGGGTAAATGATGATTCTATTCTTGATCAATTCCAGAATGGTATGGAGATTAAGAACGATATATTTAAAGTAGGGCAAACAGTTGATATATCTGGAGTTACGATAGGAAAGGGTTTTGCAGGGGCAATAAAGTTACACCACTTTTCTTCCAACAGAGCAAGTCATGGCAATTCGAAAGCGCATAATAAACCAGGTTCAATTGGCATGGCCCAAGATCCGGGGCGTATTTTCCCAGGTAAGCGTATGGCTGCACATATGGGTAACGTGAGGAGAACTACACAAAATATTGAAATATTAAGAATTGATAGCGAAAGAAATTTGTTGTTAGTTAAGGGTGCAGTTCCAGGATCGAAAGGTGGATATGTAATAGTTCGGTCAAGCGTAAAAGAAAAAAAGTGAATTTATAAAGATAAAATATAAACAGTAGGGTGAATAGGTAATGGAAATTGAGCTTATCGATAATAAAAATCAGAAAACAGGAAGCGTAACTGTCTCTGATGAGCTTTTTAAGAGAGATTATAACGAAGCGCTCGTTCATCAGGTTGTGACTTCATATTTATCTAATGCGCGTTCTGCAACTCGGGCACAAAAAGGTAGATCGGATATCTCTAAGTCAACTCGTAAACCATGGCGCCAAAAAGGTACGGGCAGAGCACGTGCTGGTATGGCTTCGAGTCCTATATGGCGCGGAGGCGGTAAAATATTTCCCAGCAGTTCTGAGGAAAGTTTTAAAAAGAAATTGAATAAAAAAATGTATCGTGCCGGAATTAGTTCTATATTCTCGCAGCTAATTCGTGATAATAGGTTGTTTGTTATTGAATCATTTAGCGTCGATTCGTATAAAACTAAAGCATTGTCAGAGAAATTAGAAGTTCTCGAATTGAGTAATGTGATGATTATAACGAATGAAATTGATAGTAATCTTTATTTGTCATCGCGAAATATTCCTAATATTGCTGTTGTTGAAGTGCGCAATATAGATCCAGTCAGTCTTTTGAAATTTAAAAAAACACTTATCACGAGCGATAGTTTAAAAAGGATAGAGGAGCTTCTTTCATGAATAGTGTAATTAGCAATCAGGACCGCTTATTGAAAATTATATTGGCGCCTCATATTTCAGAAAAAGCAACTTATTTAGGCGAGAAAAATAATCAAACTATGTTTCGTGTAGCGACGGACGCTACTAAGCTAGAAATTAAAAAAGCTGTGGAATTGCTATGGAAAGAACAAAAAATTGAAGTAGAAAAAGTCCAAACGATTAATGTTAAAGGAAAGCAAAAGCGGTTTGGACGCTTTATGGGAAAAAGATCTGATTGGAAAAAAGCTATCGTGAGGATTAAAAGCGGGCAAGAGTTGAATTTTACAAATTTTTCGAATGTAGAGGCTAAATGATGGCACTTGTAAAATTAAAACCAACATCGCCTGGGCGAAGATCTGTTGTTAAGCTGGTAAATAATGAATTACACAAAGGAAAGCCTCATAAAAGTTTGCTTGAAAAGCAGTCTAAAACTGCGGGCCGTAATCATCATGGGCATATCACCACACGGCACCGTGGTGGGGGCCATAAACAACATTATAGGTTAATGGATTTTAAACGCAATAAAGATGATGTCACCGCTACTATAGAACGCATTGAATATGATCCAAACAGATCAGCTAATATCGCTTTGGTATGTTATGCCGATGGGGAAAGAAAATACATAATTGCTCCAAAAGGATTGGCAGTAGGAATGAAAATTGGTAGTGGAAATTTAGCGCAAATTAAGCTTGGTGATACTTTATCACTACGTAATATACCAATAGGAACAATAGTTCATTGTGTTGAGTTGTTGCCTGGAAAAGGAGCTCAATTAGCTAGATCAGCAGGTTCGTTTGTTCAATTGCAAGCCAGAGAAGGTAATTACGCACAAATTAAACTGCGATCAGGTGAGGTGCGTAAAGTTCATATAGATTGCCGTGCTACTATCGGTGAAGTAGGTAATGCAGAGCATGGTTTAAGATCCATTGGTAAGGCGGGTGCAGTAAGATGGCGTGGAATTAGACCGACTGTGCGTGGCGTGGCAATGAATCCCGTAGATCATCCTCATGGTGGTGGTGAAGGTAGAACATCTGCGGGGAGGCATCCGGTAAGTCCTTGGGGGACACCAGCCAAGGGATATAGAACTCGTAAAAATAAAAGAACAAATGTGATGATAGTTCGTCATCGCTATTCAAAAAAAGGATGATTAAATGCCACGATCAGTAAAAAAAGGACCATTCGTTGATACTCATTTAGTTCTAAAAATAGAAAAGGCGCGAAATACAAATGATAAGCGGCCTATTAAAACATGGTCTAGACGATCAACGATATTGCCTGATTTTATTGGATTAACTGTAGCAGTCCATAATGGAAAACAACACATACCGATATTTGTTACCGAAAATATGGTGGGTCATAAGTTTGGAGAATTTTCATTAACACGTACTTTTAAAGGGCATGCTGGTGACAAGAAAGTTGTTACGAAGCGTTAAAAATTAAAATGGAAACAATTGCTAAATTACGTGGTGCAAGAATTTCAGCTCAAAAATGTCGTCTTGTTGCTGATCAAGTAAGGGGCTTGACTGTGGACAAAGCGTTGAACATATTAATATTTAGTCCAAAAAAAGGTGCGGAAATAATACATAAGCTACTAGAGTCTGCAATAGCTAATGCTGAACACAATGATGGTGCTGATATTGATGAACTTACTATATCGTCAATTATAGTTGATCAAGGTGCATCTATGAAGAGAACTAGCGCTCGTGCTAAAGGTCGTGGAAATAGAATTGTGAAACCAACATGCCACATATCACTGACTTTGGGTGATGGTAGTGGTTATACTAATAAAGGCACTAACTGATATGGGTCAAAAAATAAATCCGACTGGTTTTAGGCTGTCTGTGCAAAAAAATTGGTTGTCGAGATGGTATGCGAATAGTAGTAATTTTTCGGCTATGCTTAATGAAGACATAAAGGTTCGAACTTTTCTTGCAAATAGACTTAAAAATGCATCAGTTGGTAAGATTTTGATAGAAAGACCTTCAAAGAATGCTAGAATTACAATTTTTAGTTCTCGGCCAGGTGTCGTTATAGGCAAGAAAGGTGAAGATATTGAGGTGCTGCGTAGCGAGCTACAAAAAAGAATGGGTGTTCCTGTTCATGTAAATATAGAGGAAATTAGAAAGCCAGAAATCGATGCGCAATTAATAGCTGATAATATTGCGCAACAGTTAGAAAAAAGAATAATGTTTCGAAGAGCAATGAAACGGGCAATGCAAAATGCCATGAGACTTGGTGCTCAAGGAATAAAAATTATGAGTTCTGGTAGATTAAATGGGATTGAGATTGCTCGTACTGAGTGGTATAGAGAGGGAAGGGTTCCACTTCATACATTAAGAGCTGACATTGATTACGGAACATCAGAAGCTAAAACAACTTATGGAATCATAGGCATAAAGGTATGGATCTTCAAAGGAGAGTTACTGGGTAAAAGTGATCAAGTAATTCATTCAACTGCAAATCCAAATTCAGAAAATGAAAAAAAAAGACACAATAAGCGTTCTTCTTTATCATTCATAAATTCCTCAGATTCAAAGAATGAAATTAGCAGTAACAAAGATTCAGGTTTAGAAGATAGTTCGACCCATACTGAACAGATTGCGGAAGTCGATGAAAAATGAATTATGGAGAAATGAATGCTTCAACCAGCTAGAACTAAATATAGAAAGCAGCAGAAAGGAAGAAATACTGGAATCGCTACACGTGGAGCTAAAGTTAGTTTTGGTGAATTCGGATTAAAAGCAATAGGAAGAGGGCGACTAACATCACGCCAAATTGAAGCGGCACGTAGGGCAATGACGAGACACATCAAAAGAGGTGGGCGAATTTGGATCAGAGTTTTTCCTGATAAACCAATCTCGCAAAAACCGGCTGAAGTTAGAATGGGGAACGGAAAAGGAAATCCAGAATATTATGTGGCTGAAATACAACCGGGAAAAGTGTTGTATGAAATGGATGGGGTGACAGAGGAATTGGCAAAAGAAGCTTTCCGACTTGCTGCAGCAAAGCTACCTATTAGAACAACATTTACTATAAGGCAAATTGGTGGATAGTGATGAAGTCAGTCGAATTGAAAAATAAACAGCTATCGGAATTAAATTTAGAGTTAATTTCTTTATTAAAAGCGCAATTCGGGTTAAGAATGCAATTGGCAACACAGCAGTTGTCGAATACTAACAAGCTAAGAATGATAAAAAGAGATATTGCCAGAGTAAAAACATTTATAACCCAGCGACAAAATGATCATGAATAGCGATAAATTAAACCGAACGCGTACTATAAGTGGGAAAGTTATTAGTAATAAAATGGATAAAACTGTAACCGTATTGGTGGAACGTAGATTGATCCATCCACTATATGGGAAGTTTATTACAAGAACTAAGAAATATCATGCCCACGATGAAATTAATCAGTATTTGATAGGTGATACTGTTCTATTAGAAGAATGTCGTCCTTTATCAAAAACCAAAAATTGGAAAGTAATAGATAAAATATAAAATATAGAAGATATCGAATAAATGATATTTTTGTATATTATCTGGACTACGTGATATATAAATGTTTATTTTATAGTACATGCGGTAAAAATTTTAATTGATATGTTCTGAAGCTTGCTATAAAAATAACATTATATCTATGCATGAAGTAATTTATAATTAAAAGCGAATAGAAAATGATCCAAATGCAATCAATATTACGGGTGGCAGATAATACTGGCGCACGTTCACTTATGTGTATAAAAGTACTTGGCGGATCAAAAAGGAAATACGCGGGAATAGGCGATATTATTAAAGTTAGCGTTAAAGATGCGGCACCTAGAGGAAAAGTTAAAAAAGGTGAAGTTTATAATGCGGTAGTAGTTAGAACAGCAAAAGGTGTAAGACGTAATGACGGATCTTTATTAAAATTCGACGATAATGCAGCTGTATTGCTTAATAACAAATTTGAGCCGATAGGAACACGTATATTTGGTCCAGTGACTCGAGAGTTGCGAAATGTGCATTTTATGAAAATCGTATCTCTAGCTCCAGAAGTATTATAGCTATGGGAGGAAAGTGATATGCAAAAAATAAAAAAAGGTGATGACGTTATTATTATCACTGGTAAAGATAAAGGCAAAAGAGGAACTGTTCTTCGTATTGAAAGAATAGACTATTTAATTATTCAAGGAATAAATATAGTTAAGAAACATCAAAAACCTAATCCTACCAATGGTAGTGTAGGTGGTATAATTGGTAAAGAAATGCCGATGCATGTGTCTAACGTTGCAATTTATAATTTTCATTCAAAGAAACCTGACAGAGTTGGATTTAAGCTTACTGCGGAAAATAATAAAATCCGTATATTTAAATCTAGTGGGGATTTGATTGAACCGTAAAAAAGGAAGTGGATTTAAGTATGACTCGCTTACAAGAATATTATAGGAATGTAGCTGTTAAGAAACTTATTGAACAATTCAAATACAATTCGATAATGGAAGTGCCACGCATAACAAAAATTACATTAAATATTGGTCTAGGTGAAGCTACCATAGATAAAAAAATAATAGAAAACGCATTATCTGACATAAAAAAAATATCTGGTCAACATCCTGTCGTTACAAAAGCTAAGAAATCTATTGCGACGTTTAAGGTAAGACAGGATTATCCAATAGGATGTATGGTCACACTGCGACGAGTTAGGATGTATGAGTTTCTAGACCGATTAATAACCATCGCAATACCCAGAATAAGAGATTTTAGAGGGATATCTGGAAAATCTTTTGATGGCAGAGGTAACTATAATATGGGTATAAAAGAACAAATTATTTTCCCCGAGATAGATTATGATAAAATTGACGATTTGCGTGGAATGAATATATCAATTACAACTACAGCTAAAAGTGATGCTGAGGCTAAGGCATTGTTATCAGCTTTCAATTTTCCATTTAAAAACTGAGATCAAAATGGCAAAGCTTGCTATTATTAATAGAAATATCAAAAGATATAAAATAGTGCAGAAGTATGCAGAGCAAAGGATTAATTTAAAAAAAATAATAAATAATTCTGCGCTCAGTGATGCGGAACGTAGTGAATCTCGTCTGGTATTACAAAATTTGCCGAGAGACTCTAGCCCAGTCCGACTAAGAAATAGGTGCGCATTAACCGGTAGGCCTCGAGGTGTTTATTCTAAATTTGGTCTAGGAAGAAGCAAGTTAAGAGATATCGCGATGAGTGGTAAAATTCCAGGAATAATCAAAGCTAGCTGGTGATATATAATTCTTACTTGATAGTAAGATATTGTCAATTTTGTGTTAATGTAACTAATCGGTAGGTAATGCATTATGAGTATGAGTGATCCTATAGCAGATATGCTGACGCGGATGCGTAATGGACAAATGGCAAAAAAAACATCAGTAATAATGCCAAGTTCTCGCATTAAACAAGCAATAGCTAATGTTCTTAAAGATGAAGGATATATAGAAGCTTTTGATATCGTCGATCAAGGAAGTAAAAAAAATATAGAAATCAAACTAAAATATCACTCGGGTGATCGGGTGATAGAAAAGATAACGCGCGTTAGTAAACCTGGTTTAAGAATTTATAAATCTAGTAAGAATCTGCCGAATGTTATGAACGGATTGGGGATTGCAATTATGTCCACATCTAAAGGTGTGATGACTCAAAGAAAAGCGCAACAGCTTGGAGTTGGCGGTGAATTATTATGCTATGTTGTTTAAAGGAGATGTTAAATGTCTCGTGTTAGTAAAAATCCCATAATTATCCCGTCCAACGTTGAAGTGACCACTTCAAATTATAACATATCAATAAAAGGGCCTTTAGGAACTTTGCATCAAAAATTAACTAATTTTGTTGTGTTGGAAGTGATTGATAATGAAATTAGAATTAAGTCAGCAAATGAATCAAAACATGCTAACGCTATGTCCGGGACAGTCAGGTCTCTTGTTGCCAATATGGTTCACGGTGTGACTGTAGGTTTTGAAAGGAAATTACAGTTAGTAGGTGTTGGCTATCGAGCTCAGGCTGCACAGAATAAAATTAACTTGGCTTTAGGATTTTCACATCCTGTAGATTATATTGTCCCTGATGGAATCAAAATTGAAACCCCGACGCAGACAGAAATCCTTATTAAAGGAATGAGCAAGCAAGTAGTTGGGCAAACAGCTGCTGAAATACGAGCATATAGAAAACCAGAGCCATATAAGGGCAAAGGTGTTCGTTATTCAGATGAGAAAATTATTCTCAAAGAAACGAAGAAAAAATAAGTGAAATAATATGGCAAATTTAAAAGTTAGGCGATTAAGACGTTCAAGAAGGACTCGATATAAAATTGCAGAAATTGGCGCTATAAGATTATGTGTGCATAGAACTAATTTGCATATATATGCGCAATTAATAGATGATAATCAACATAAAACCATAGCTTGTGCGTCTACTTTAGAGCCCGACGTTAAAAAAGAAATTTCTTCAGGTAGCACCGTGACAGCTGCGTCATTTATTGGAAAAAGAATCGCCGAGAAAGGAAAGAAGTGTGGAATTACAAATATCGCCTTTGATAGATCAGGATATAAATTTCATGGAAGAGTGCAGGCGTTAGCAGAATCGGCTCGCCAAAATGGATTAAAATTCTAATCAAGGATTTAAGATGGCAAAAATTGGCAAGGCAGGTGTAAAACACTCAGGAAATGAAGAAACTGGTGATGATTTGCGAGAGAAAATGGTGGCCATCAATAGAGTTACCAAAGTTGTAAAGGGTGGACGTATTTTAGGCTTTGCTGCTCTTACTGTTGTTGGTGATGGTGATGGTAGTGTCGGGATGGGAAAGGGAAAATCACGTGAAGTTCCAGTTGCTGTTCAAAAGGCTATGGACGAAGCCCGTAAAAGAATGATTAAGATTAAATTAAAGAACGGCACTATATATCATCCAATTATTGCTTCTCATGGAGCTGCTAAAGTATATATGCAGCCTGCACCAGAAGGGACGGGAATTATTGCTGGTGGACCTATGCGCGCGATTTTTGAAGTGATAGGCATGACGGATATTCTAGCTAAATGTATTGGTTCTACGAATCCATATAATGTTGTGCGAGCAACAATTAAGGGATTGAATTCTATGAACACACCTGCAAGTATAGCTGCGAAACGTGGAAAAACGGTTAAAGAAATTCTAGGAATTGATAATGGTTGATGAAAAAATGCCAAATACTGTAAAAATATACTTGGTTAAAAGTCTGATAGGCGTCAAACAATCTCATAGAGCAACTATAAGAGGTTTGGGTTTAAAAAAGATTAACAGCTCATCAGTGCTTGAGAAAACACCTGAAACTATTGGGATGATTAATAAGATTAAATATTTAATAAAGTGTGATTGATATGTTTTTAAATTCAATTAAGCCTGCTATTGGTTCTTCTAAAAGTAAAGTGCGGGTGGGTCGGGGTATTGGGTCAGGTTTTGGAAAAACTTGCGGTCGAGGTCATAAAGGACAAAAATCACGTTCCGGAGGATTTCATAAAGTAGGGTTTGAAGGCGGACAAATGCCAATTCAGCGGCGTTTGCCAAAAAGAGGATTTTCATCTTTTAAAAGAGATGATTATTCTTCTTTGCGAATCAGAGATTTAAAGATAGTCTCTGAAGCTACTATCAATGTTGATTTGCTAAAAAAATATAATATTATTTCTAATAAAGTTAAAAAAGTTAAAATTTATGGCATTGATCAGATCGATAGAGCAATTTCGTTAGAGGGATTCTATGTCAGCAAAGGGATCAAAGTGATGATAGAAGCTTCGGGTGGAAAAATATTATAGAAGCATAAGGAAAAAAAGTGGCTATCAAAGGTTCATTAAATAAGCCCGTCGACAAATTTTCTGATTTAAAACGACGTTTATGGTTTTTGTTATTAGCGTTAATTGTATATAGGATTGGAGCACATGTTCCAGTGCCTGGTATTGATTCAATTGTATTAAAAGACTTGTTTGAATCCCAGGAAAGTGGCGTCTTGGGGATGTTTAATATGTTCTCAGGTGGTGCACTTTCACGTTTCTCGATATTTGCGTTGGGTATAATGCCCTACATTTCAGCTTCTATTATTATGCAACTTGGAACTGTTGCTGTGCCTTACTTAGAAGCACTAAAGAAGGAAGGCGAGAGTGGTAGACGGAAAATTACCCAATATACGCGATATGGGACACTTGCTCTTGCTTTAGTACAAAGTTATGGAATTTCAATTGCACTTCAATCGCAAAGCGGATTGGTAATTAACCCAGGTGGGATGTTTACACTGACTACAGTGATTACGTTGGTAACAGGAACAATTTTTTTAATGTGGTTGGGTGAACAAATAACCGAGCGAGGCATTGGCAATGGTATTTCTCTAATAATATTTGCCGGTATAGCAGCAGGCTTACCAAGTGCTATAGGTGGAACCTTGGATTTAGTTAGCACTGGATCGATGCATTTTCTCGTTGCACTGGGGATATTTATTGCTGCAGCTTTAGTCACGTGGTTTGTCGTTTTTGTAGAAAAAGGTCAGAGACGAATTTTGGTGAATTATGCAAAACGCCAGGTTGGGCAAAAGATATACGGTGGTCAGAGTTCTCATTTACCTTTAAAAATAAACATGGCGGGAGTGATACCGCCTATTTTTGCATCAAGCATTATTTTATTTCCGGCAACCTTGGCAGGATGGTTTGCAAATAATGATTCAATGATATTATTAAAAGATATTAGTGCTGCATTATCTCCTGGGCAGCCAATTTATGTGATGCTGTACGCTGTAATGATTATTTTCTTTTGTTTTTTTTATACAGCGCTTGTTTTTAATCCAAAAGAAACAGCCGACAACCTTAAAAAAAGTGGAGCTTTTGTTCCTGGTATTAGACCTGGAGAACAAACCACTAGATATATTGAAAGAATAATGCTTCGTTTAACCTTAGCAGGATCTATATATGTGACACTCGTATGCTTGTTGCCAGAGTTCTTAATCCTCAAATGGAATGTTCCATTTTATTTTGGTGGAACTTCGCTTTTAATTATAGTGATAGTTACAATGGATTTTATGTCACAAGTACAATCTCATGTGATGTCCTCTCAATATGACAGTTTATTGAAAAAAACCAATCTTAAAACTAATACTGGGAAGCTAAGTGCTAAATAGAAGGTTATCACAATAATTTAATGGCTAAAGAAGAAACAATTCAAATGCAAGGAGAGATACTTGAAACTCTCCCCAATGCTACATTTCGGGTTAAACTAGAAAATGGCCATATTGTTCTTGGTCATATCTCAGGTAAGATGCGAATGCATTATATAAGGATCTTGCCAGGTGACAAAGTAACAGTCGACTTGACACCGTATGACCTTACTAGGGCTAGAATTACATTTAGAGCTAAATAGTACTTTTTTTAAAAACCCTTTGTGGACTAGAAATTATGAAAGTAAATGCATCTGTAAAAAAATTTTGTAGAAAGTGTAAGATTATACGTCGTAATAGAGTACTTAGAGTGATATGCGAGGATCCTAGGCACAAACAACGGCAAGGATGATTATTTTTTTTTATACACAAGGAAATTGAATGGCGCGTATCGCTGGTGTAAACATTCCCAATCATAAACATATCGGTATAGCATTAACTTCAATATATGGAATTGGCCGAACAAGTTCTAATGATATATGTAAAGCTATAGGTGTAGATATTGATCGAAAACTTAAGGATTTATCTGAAGATCAGATAGAATTAATACGTGATCAAGTTGCAAAACTAACAATTGAAGGAGATTTACGCCGAGAGATCTCAATGAATATAAAGAGACTTATGGATCTTGGATGTTATCGTGGTTTGCGTCATCGACGTGGTCTTCCTGTCCGCGGTCAGAGAACACGTACTAATGCAAGGACTAGAAAAGGGCCTCGTAAAGCGATACGTTCTCGATGACAATTTTTATGAATAGGTATAAAAGGTAATTAAATGGTTAAAGCAACTTCTAAAGTAAGAAAAAAAATAAAGAAGAATGTGGCGGAAGGTATAGCTCATATACATGCTTCGTTTAACAACACAATTGTTACAATTACTGATAGGCAGGGCAATGCTTTATCTTGGGCAACCTCTGGAGGGGCTGGGTTTAAAGGTTCTCGTAAGAGTACACCATTCGCAGCACAAATTGCTGCTGAAAATGCAAGTAAAATAGCAATTGATTGTGGTGTAAAAAACTTAGAGGTCAGAGTTAAAGGCCCTGGCCCTGGAAGGGATTCAGCTGTGAGAGCTTTGAATTCGGCTGGATTTAAAATAACTAGCATTTCAGACGTAACACCAGTACCACATAATGGATGCCGTCCTCCAAAAAAACGAAGAATCTGAGGAGATTAAACTTTGGCAAAAAATATTGAGCCTAAATGCAAGCAATGTAGACGTGAAGGTGAGAAGCTTTTCCTGAAGGGTGAAAAATGTTTTACTGACAAATGTGCAATAGAACGAAGAAATTATCCTCCAGGACAACATGGTCAGAAGAAAGGAAGAATTTCTGATTATGGTGGTCAGCTACGGGAAAAGCAAAAAATAAGAAAGATATACGGAATTTTGGAAAAGCAATTCAGGAATATTTACAAAATTGCTGACAAGCAACGTGGTATAACTGGTGATAATCTCCTTCAGTTGCTTGAAAGCCGTCTTGACAATGTCGCTTTTCATATGGGATTTGGAGCGTCAAGAGCTGAGGCTAGACAAATAGTCCGACATAATTGTATTTTAGTAAATGGAAGTCGTGTAAATATTCCATCATATAGAGTGAAAGCTGGAGATATTGTAGAGGTTGTAAATGCAGCAAAAGAACAGTTGAGAATTAAACACGCCCTTGAAATGGCGAATAATCGAACTTTCCCAACATGGATTGAAGTTGACATTAAGGCAATGAAAGGCATTTTTAAAATGAAGCCTGAACGATCTGATCTACCTGCGACGATTAATGAATCTTTGGTTGTCGAGTTGTATTCTAAGTAATCAATAATAGTATTGATTTTCTTTATCTAAAGGCACATTATTATTATGCAAGGTACAGATTTGCTAACGCCAAGAATTATTGATGTTCAAAATATATCACCGCTTCATGCAAAAGTTGTTATGGAGCCATTTGAACGAGGTTATGGTCATACATTAGGCAATGCCTTGCGGCGGATATTATTGTCTTCTATGACTGGATATGCTCCAACAGAGGTTAAAATTGCTGGCGTATTGCATGAATACTCGGCACTTGATGGTGTGCAAGAAGATGTTGTTGATATATTGATGAACATAAAGGGTATCGTTTTAAAACTACATAATAATGATGAGGTTGTACTTACATTAAATAAAACTGGTAAAGGTATTGTTACAGCTGCAGATATTGAGTTAAGCCACGATGTTGAAATCATTAATCCAGAGCATGTGATTGCTCATCTGACATCAGACGGAAAAATTGATGTACAGCTTAAAGTGGAGAAAGGAAGAGGCTATGCTCCTGCTAATATTAGAAAAATTGGCATCAATGAAAAAAATAGTATAGGAACGATATTGCTGGATGCATCTTTTAGCCCAATTAAACGCGTTAGTTATTCGGTTGAGAGTGCCCGTGTTGAACAGCGAACAGATCTAGATAAATTAATTGTCGATATCGAGACGAATGGGGCAGTTGAGCCTGAAGAAGCAATACGTTTTGCTGCTCGAGTTTTAGTTCAGCAATTATCTGTTTTTGCTGATCTTGAAAGTACACCTATACCAAAAGAAAAACCACAAGCTCCGCAGATTGATCCCATATTACTTCGGCCAGTTGATGATTTAGAACTCACGGTAAGGTCAGCTAATTGTTTGAAAGTGGAAAATATATATTATATAGGTGATTTAATTCAAAGAACTGAAGCTGAACTACTTAGAACACCTAATTTGGGAAGAAAATCACTTAATGAAATCAAAGAAGTTTTGGCTTCAAGAGAACTTACATTAGGAATGAAATTAGATAATTGGCCACCGGCTAATCTTGATAGTGTTTCAAAGGAAAATAATCATGCGCCACAATAATGCTTTGAGAAAGCTAAATCGAACTAGTAGTCATAGAAAAGCTATGTTTCGTAATATGAGTAATTCACTATTGCGTTATGAAGTAATTAAAACAACGCTTCCAAAAGCTAAAGAACTAAGAAGATATGTTGAGCCTATGATTACTTTAGGAAAATCCCCTTCAGTTGCAAATAAAAGGTTAGCTTTCGATAGACTTCGTGATCGAGCAAGTGTAACAAAAATCTTTTCTGAATTGGGACCCCGTTATAATTCTCGCCCTGGAGGATATATCCGAATTCTTAGATATGGATACAGAAAAGGAGATAATGCTCCAATGGCTCTGGTAGAACTATTAGATAAACCTGTATATGAAGTTGACTCTCAATCTTCTATAACAGACAAAAGTAATTAATCTAAGCTTTTTCATTTTCATGCATATATGTATGTAAATTTAAAAGCGCTTTATTTGTTAGTCTTGTTAAATGACGGCATGCAGCATTCAGCGAGTGCTTTAGCAAAACTTCTTAAATGTTCTCTAACTTCAATTCATTTCTTAGTTTATCAACTAAAAAATTATAGTATTGATGTAGTAAATATTGATGCTAATACAATTAAAATAAATAAGCCAATAGTTTGGTTGAATACTGAATTAATTATTAAAAGCACATCAGTTGGTTCAAAAAAATTTGATTTAAGATTATTAGATATTGTTGATTCTACGAATAATTATCTTCTTAATCAATTAAAAAGAAAAACATTGATTAATGGTACAGTCCCAGTTGTTGCTACTGAATTTCAAACTAGTGGACGAGGACGCGAGGGACGTATTTGGCAGTGTGGCTTTGGTAATGGGCTTATGTTTTCAATATGTTGGCGCTTTGACAAAAGCATTTCTGAATTATCCGGTTTAAGTTTAGTAATTGGCATTGCAATTTTAAGAGTCTTGAAATCTTATTCTATTCAGAATATTAACATCAAATGGCCAAATGACATTCTATGCAATAATCATAAATTAGCTGGTACTTTGATCGAAATTCGTGGTGAAATATGTGGACCATCATATGCGGTAATAGGTATAGGTATTAATTTTAATCTATCTGAATCGATTAAACCTATGATTGATCAGCAAGTTACCGATCTGTCAGAGGTCAGTAGTAATTTAATAGATCGCAACAGAGTATTTGGTGAGTTATTAGTAGAACTACATAATGTTCTCAAAGATTTTGATTATTATGGCTTTGTATATTTTAGAAAGGAATGGATCAGTTATCATTTTTACGAAGGATGCGAAGTTGATTTGATCTTTCCAAATGGTTTAGCAATAGCAGGTATAATTGATGGAATAGCGGATGATGGTGCTATCTGTTTGTTAACACCTGGAGGAAAGAAGTCATTTAATGTTGGAAATATTTCGGTGCGATCTAGAGTTTACTAAGAATTAATGTCCTATATACTTGCCATAGATTCTGGAAATTCTAATATAAAGTGGGGATTATATCACGGTGATCAGTGGTTAATGCAAGGTAATGTGTTTTACAAGGATGTTTCTAATCTTGAAGATGAATTTATAAATCTCCCCACGCCGACTTTCATTATTATTTCTCATGTTGCGCGAAGTGAAACTAGAAATCAAATAACTAAGTTAATTTCTCTGTGGCCCTCGAGGCTAGAATGGCTAAGTTCTAACAATTTTAGATGTAATGTTATTAATGGCTATATTAATCCGAGTCAATTAGGAAGTGATCGTTGGGCAGCTTTAATCGCTGCTTGGAGAATCGAGAAGCAGCCATGTTTAGTCATTAATGCTGGAACAGCAGTAACTATCGATGTTCTTTCTGAATCTGGTAAATTCCTTGGTGGAATCATACTGCCGGGATTTAATTTGATGACTAAAAGCCTTTTATCAGGCACTCAACTTACTAATATCGAATTGGGTAGTTATGAAGATTTTCCTGTCAGTACTGAAAATGCGCTACAAAGTGGTTTGATTCATTGCATTTTAGGTGCTGTTGATAGGATGTATAATCTGTTATTGTCAACTGTTAATCTAGCTTCTGTCAATTGCATCATAAGTGGCGGCAGTGCTTCGTTGCTAATTCCTTTTTTCAAACTTCCAATAAAGGTTATTAATAATTTAGTGCTGGAAGGCTTGATAATAGTCGCTAATGATACTCTAGGAAATTCAGAGCCTAGTTTTTCACTATAATATGCCTCGATTACTAAATGCCACTTTTTTTACTTCCGCACATGAGGATCGAGATTTACCCAAGCATTCTGGCATTGAAATTGCCTTCGCTGGGCGTTCAAACGCTGGGAAATCAAGCGCTATTAATGCATTAACCAATAGGAACCGCTTAGCATTTGTTAGCAAAACACCGGGGCGTACACAATTAATAAATTTTTTTCAATTGTCATCAGACAATTTTCTTGTTGACTTACCTGGTTATGGCTACGCTAAGGTTCCAGAGCACATACGGCAACATTGGCAAAATTTATTAAGTAATTATTTGCAGACACGTGATTCACTTAAGGGTTTGATATTAATAATGGATATTCGTCATCCTCTGAAACCTTTGGATATTCAAATGCTTGATTGGTTCTCGCCGACTGGAAAAGTAATTCATATTTTATTAACAAAGGCTGATAAATTAAGTAAGCTGCAAGCAAATATCACTTTACAGAAAGTAACTTTTTTTATAAAAGAATTCTATCCGCAATGTAGTGTGCAATTATTCTCAAGCATAACGAATACTGGCATTGATGATGCAACGACAATCATCAATGAATGGTTACAAACAAATTAGCATTTGCTTATTATTAGATTAGATATAAAAAACCCCGGTTAAAGGGGAGTAAAACCGGGGGAACCGCCTTAATATCACATTCTCTGCCTCAGGGAGGAAAGACAGAGGGACGATCAAGATTGTCCACTTATAAGACACACGATATTCAAGTCAGTTCCCAGATCATTTTTTAATTTTTATTATTTGTTATTATTATGTTTCAAAGTAGTCATTTTCCTCAAAGAAGAATGAGACGAATGCGTCGCGATAAGTTCTCCCGCAATTTGATACGAGAGGCCCATCTTCTACCAGAAGATTTGATTTATCCAGTTTTTATTTTAGATGGAAAGAATCGTAGTGAAAATATTGAATCAATGCCTGGCATAGTAAGACAGAGTATCGATCTTTTAATGATTCAGGCAGAGCAGTGTGTGCAACTTGGTATCCCAGCTATTGCTATATTTCCAGTTATTGATATTGAACATAAAAACCTTACTGCAAGCGAAGCATATAATCCTGATGGACTTGTGCCTCGGGCAGTGAGGCAGCTAAAGATAAACTTTCCTGAATTGGGAGTAATTACCGATATTGCTTTGGATCCATACACAATTCATGGCCAAGACGGCTTGGTTGACCAGTATGGTTATGTGATGAACGATGAAACAGTAAATGTTCTTTGTCAACAAGCATTGGTTCATGCTCAAGCAGGGACAGATATTGTGGCACCTTCAGATATGATGGATGGGCGTATTGCCGCAATTAGAACCAGCTTGGATAGTCAGAAATTTATTCATACACGCATTTTAGCGTATTCTGCTAAGTATGCTTCAAGTTTTTACGGACCATTTCGCGACGCTGTTGGATCCGCTAATAATCTAGGTGCGGGTAACAAATATACTTATCAAATGGATCCTGCAAATTCTGATGAGGCTTTATGGGAGGTTGGATTAGATCTGGATGAGGGTGCCGATATGGTGATGATTAAACCTGGGATGCCATATTTAGATATCGTCCGCCGCGTGAAAGATCAGTTCGGTGCACCTACATTTGTTTATCAAGTCAGCGGTGAGTATGCAATGCTCAAAGCTTCCGCAATAAACGGATGGTTAAATGAAGAATCTTGTGTGCTGGAGTCTTTGCTTTCTTTTAAACGCGCGGGAGCAGATGGAATTTTAACTTATTATGCTGTCAAAGCGGCTGAGTGGCTCAAGAAAAACTTGAATGCATGAAATTAGAATCCATTTAACTTGCTATTCTATTTCTTAAAATAATTGATCTTTGACATCTTTTGTTACTTTAGGTGTGAGCTCAATAGAATCTTCGATAATGGGAGGAAGCAATTCATTAAAGAAATATTCTGTAATATCTCCATAATCATCTCTAAATCCTGTCGCTGAATTAATTTTCGCTGTCTGAATTCCATTGGGTAGCCGGTACTCGGCTATTGGAACGCCTTTCAAAACGGGATCCATATAATCAATCCAAAGAGGTAATGCGACACGCCCGCCAGTTTCATTGTTGCCTAATGATTTTGGTTCGTCATATCCTGTCCAGGCAATAGTGACTAAGTCTTTCTGAAAACCGCAAAACCATGCATCTATAAAATTACTAGTAGTACCGGTTTTTCCTGCGAGATCACTGCGTCCTAGCTGTTTAGCTTTAACAGCTGTGCCACGGTTAATCACATCTTGCATCATACTAGTCATAATAAATGCATTGCGTGGATCAATGATTCGTTTGGCACCACTTGATGCTGATATGGGGCGAAATTGTTCTATGATGTTACCTTTTTCATCTTCAATACTTTTTATAAAGTATGGAGCAACACGAAATCCGCCATTTGCGAATGCGGCATAACCTACAGCCATTTGCATTGGTGTCACTGAACCTGCTCCAAGTGCCATCGGTAAATAACGGGGGTGGCGTTCTGCATCAAAACCAAATCGCGTTATATAATCTTGTGCGTAGCTGATACCAATGGCTTGTAGTATCCTAATAGATGCAAGGTTTTTTGATTTGGCCAAGGCGGTACGCATGCGTATTGGCCCCTCAAATTTGCCATCGAAATTTTTCGGTTCCCATGACTGACTTCCCGTCTGAGTTGCGCTGAACGAAAGCGGTGCATCATTGATAATTGTCGCCGGAGTGAAGCCTTTTTCCAAAGCGGCAGAGTAAATAAATGGTTTAAAGCTGGACCCAGGCTGTCGCCATGCTTGGGTGACGTGATTAAATTGATTCTTATAGAAATCAAAACCGCCGACCAAAGCGCGCACCGCGCCGTCATTGGAATCAATTGAAACAAGCGCTGATTCAACTTCAGGCAGTTGAACGATGTGCCATAAATTCTTTTGGTTTTTCTGAATGCGGATTAGTGCGCCAGGGATAATATATTTTCTCCCTGGCTCATTTTTGTCAGTAAGAGATTTTTGTACAAATTTAAGTCCATCACCTGTAATTTCTATGATTTCCCCACCTTTACGATAAGCCTGAACTTTATTTGGTTTTGCAGCTAATACAATTGCTGCATAAATATCATCACTGTCATTAATCTCATCTAATGCATCATTCAATGTTTTTTCCTGGTTCGTTCCGTTTTTCAGTAAATCAACAAATGCTTCTGGGCCTCGATATCCCCAACGCCGATCGTATTCAATTACATTTTTTCGTAGAGCCCGATAAGCAGATTCTTGATCAAGTTGACGGATCGTCGTATAGACTTTTATACCTTTGTTATATGCATCTTCCTGATATCGATCGTAGATTACCTGACGAACCATTTCGGCAACATATTCTGCTGGTACTGCAAAGGCTGCCGCCCTTTTTTTTACTGGAACAGATTGTTTTGTTAATTCGCTTAGTTCTTTACTAGAAATGTAGTTAAGTTTATATAATCTTCCTAAAACGTAAAGCTGTCGGCTTTTAGCTCGTTTAGGATTACTAACAGGATTATAGCTAGAAGGCGCTTTAGGAAGTCCTGCCAGCATGGCAGCTTCTGCAATATTAATTTCATGTAAAGATTTTCCGAAGTATGTTTGTGCTGCTGCTGCAAAACCATAACTACGTTGTCCAAGATAGATTTGGTTGATGTAGAGTTCTAAAATCTTGTCCTTAGTAAGGCTACGCTCAATCTTAAATGCCAATAGTGTTTCGCTGAATTTTCTGGTGAGTGTCTTCTCTCTCGTCAGAAAAAAATTTCGTGCCACTTGCATTGTTATGGTGCTGGCACCTTGTCGTACACTTCCTGCAGAAAAATTTGAATAGGCTGCTCGTAGAACACCAAGATAATCAACGCCGCCGTGTTCGTAAAAACGATCGTCCTCTGCTGCAAGAATTGATTGTTTTAGATTTTCTGGAACTTGAGAAATAGTTACGACATTTCTTCGCTCTGCACCAAACTCTCCGATTAATAAACCTTCATCACTGTATATTCTCAGGGGAATTTTAGGACGGTAATCGGTCAATGTTTCCAGCGATGGCAGGTTTGAGTAGATAACCAACGCAGCAAAACCTGCTAATAGTATTCCAATCAAGCCTAATGCTGAAAATGTAAGGAAGAAATAATATGACCAGCGAGCTAACATGAAAATAGATATGGGTTTATCATAGAATGGTATTGTCAATTTACCCAGTGAAAGAGGGGGTATATCTAGTGTTTTTCTTTGAATAGAATTTTTCAGATTCTGTCAGAATCAATTCCAGTTTCTTCAATCTGTCGAATAGTTTCATGGAATTTATGCGGACAGTTGGAATTTTACATATTCTAGCTCTAATAGGGCAACTTTTAATTTGCGAGTATCGCCGCTAAACAAACAATGTTCAAGGAAAATTTAGCTATTGATCTAGGCTTCTTAAAAATGAAGTCGTCTCCATTGATTGGCGTGGACATCAGTTCTTCATCGGTAAAAATGGTTGAGCTATCACAGATTGATAAGGGAAGCCAAACTTATCGGATAGATCGCTATGTTATAGAATCTTTGCCAGTAGATGCGATGCTAGATGGTGGCATTGCGAATATGGAAGCAGTGAGTGATTGTTTACTACGTGGATGGAAGCGTTTGGGAACTCGCCATAAAAATGTAGCGCTAGCATTGCCTGCAACAGATGTGATTACTAAAAAAATAATTGTCCCAGCTGGACAGCGAGAAGATGATTTAATTTTTCAAGTGGAAAATGAGGCGAGTCAATATATTCCATTTCCATTAGATGAAGTTGATCTTGATTTTCAAATCACTAGATCAATTCCCGAAAGTTTGGAGGAAGTTGAAGTTCTAATTGCGGCGTCGCGTAAAGAAAAAGTTGAAGATCGCGTGGCGGCAGCTCTATCCGCCGGTTTGAAAGCCACTGTTATGGATGTGGAACCTTATGCGGCGCAAGCAGCATTCGAATTGACACTGAATCAATTGCCAGGGGGAGGCAAAGACCAGGTAATGGCACTGGTTGATATTGGCGCGACTGTCATGAAAATTAATGTGCTACTCAATGGTGAGTCGATATATTCTCGAGATCAAACATTCGGTGGCAATCAATTAACTCAAGAGATTCATAATCAATTTAATCTTTCGCTGGAAGAATCTGAAGCAGCTAAGCGTAGTGGAGAGTTACCTAAAAACTATCAAGCGGATGTTTTGCAACCATTTTGCGAAACATTGGCTATCGAAGTGATGCGTGCCATTCAGTTTTTCTATACCTCAACGCAATATACCGAAGTGAATTATATTTTTATAGCGGGCGGTAGCGCAGTGATTCCTGGATTAGATGCGATTATTGCCGCGCGTACGCAAGTCAGCACTTTGGTTTTGAATCCTTTTGCAACTATGGAATTGTCGAGCCGTGTTATCCCGCGGCAACTGAATCTCGATGCATCCTCTCTTTTGATTGCTTGTGGTCTAGCTTTAAGAAATTTTGATCCATCATGATCCGCATTAATTTACTTCCTCATCGTGAACTTAAACGTAAGGCACGGCAGCAGCAAATTGCAGTGTTGGCCGGTTTGGTTGGTTTTTTAGGTTTGATAGTGGTTTGGGGTGTTCATGACATTATTGTTGAAAAAATAGAATTTCAGAATAGCCGCAATCAATACTTAAATGAGCAGATTGCGATTTTGGATAAAGAGATTGCAGAGATCCGAGAAATTAAGAATCAAACACAAGAGCTACTTACACGTAAACAAATCGTAGAGACCTTACAGAACAGTCGATCAGAGGTTGTTCATTTGTTGGATCAATTGGTGAGACTACTTCCTGATGGTGTATATCTGCAAAGCATCAAACAAGAAGGCCACAACATTACTTTAGTTGGATATGCGCAATCTAATGCATGGGTATCGACGTTGATGCGAAATCTTGAGTCTTCACCTTGGCTTGAGTCACCGTTGTTGGTGGAAATCAAAGCGATGACAATTAATAATGTACGTCAAAATGAGTTCAATATGAAAATAAAACTTAAACAAGCATTGATCAGCGATGTACAAGACTCAACTTTGAGTTCTGCCGGATAAAATAAAATCATACTATGATGAATAATTTGCTCATAGAATTACGTCAGCTTGATATCAATAATGCTGGAAATTGGCCTGCGGCATTTAAGATCGCTGCACTGATAATATTATTTGTTGCGATTATTGTGGCGGGGCATTTTCTGATTTGGCAGGATCAGATCGAAACGCTGGAAAATATTCATGCTGAAGAAGAAACACTAAAAAATACTTATTTGGTTAAAAAAAGGAGTGCTGTCAATTTGTCTGCTTTGCGTTTGCAATTGAAAGAAATTGAGCAATCTCTTGGTGCATTGTTGAAACAACTTCCTGATAAATCAGAAATGGAAGCATTGTTGGTGGATATAAATCAAGCTGGCTTGGGGCGCGGCTTGCAGTTTGAATTGTTTAAACCAGATACGCAGGAAACGATTAATGCATTTTATGCCGAGTTGCCAGTCTCAATTCGGGTGACCGGCAACTATCATGATATTGGCGCATTTGCCAGTGATGTTGCGCAAATGTCACGGATTGTTACGTTAAATGACGTTAGCATTTTGCCTGGGAATGACGGGAAACTAGTATTGGATGCGGTTGCAAAGACATTTCGTTATCTGGATGAAGAAGAAGTATTAAAGCAGGCTGGGAGTAAATAAATTATGATTAGAAACATATATCTGCTAGTATTAATTATAATTTGGTTTAACTTGATAACTGCGTGCAGTCGAGGTGATTACAGTGATCTGGAAGCTTTCATACATAGTTCGGGGGAAGGATTGCAAGGCAAGATCGATCCGTTGCCTGAGGTTGTTCCATATAAATCTTTTACTTATCAGGTGTTTGATATGCCAAGTCCTTTTCTACCACGCAAAAATAATCAAGTGCAAGCGCCTACAAGTGAAATTCAACCTGATTTGAATCGACGTAAAGAGTTTTTGGAATCATATCCGCTGGAGAACTTATCTATGGTTGGCTCATTACAACAGCATGATATGATTTTTGCTGTAATAAAATCACCGGATGGGGCGCTATATCGTGTAAAGGTTGGTAATTATTTAGGTTCGAATTTCGGAAAAATTAGCTATATTGCAGAATCTGAGGTTAAACTGTTAGAAATCGTACAAGATGGGGTGAATGAATGGATTGAAAGAACTAGTGCACTTACGCTGAAAAATTAGCAACGTAACAACCATTAAGCTAACAATAGCTATGAAAGGGTATGGCCTTAATATGGTATTTACTGCAATATTGATTTGTTTTTCAATGGTAATTTTTTCTCCGCAAACGGCAACAGCAGAGGCACTCCATAATAGTATCCGTTCAATCGATATTTCAACCTTCCAAAATAGCGAGGTAATCGCAAAGATTACCCTTGATCATCCGCTGCAAGCGCTTCCAATGGGAGTTGCTTTAGACAATCCAAATCGTATTTATTTTGACTTTTATCAAGTTTCCAACGGCTTAGGGCGGAATGAGCAGGAAGCTTCTGAAGGAGACTTGCGCAGCATAAATGTCATTCAGGTCGGCGATAGAACACGATTGGTATTAAACTTGGCTAGGTTAATGCGGCATGAAATCATAGCACAGGAAAATATACTATTAATCAAGCTGCTTACTGTGCCTGAGAATCGAACATCTGCTGCTGTTGTGCGTTTCGCCGAGGAAACTTCTAATTCGCATATGAATAGCCTGCAAGACATCGATTTTCGCCGTGGCGCAAAAGGTGAAGGTCGTATCGAAGTTGATATGACAAAAGCTGGATCAAGCGTCGATGTACAGCAACAAGGTGATGATATTTTTGTCGAATTTGTTGATACGTTACTACCAGGTAGCCTTAGAAAGCGTTTCGATGTGATGGATTTTGCTACGCCTGTACAGATCATTGAAACATCCAAGAAAGGGAATAATGTTCGTATGCATGTTAAATCCGGGGGACGTTGGGAGCATTCGGCGCGCCAATCTGGTACAAGATTTGTTCTGGAAGTAAGGTCACTGACAGAGGAAGAAGAAGAGCAAGCGAAAAAGAGACGTGCTAATGGTGGGTATACCGGTGAAAGATTATCGCTTAATTTCCAAGATGTGGAGGTTAGGGCGGTGTTACAAGTAATCGCTGATTTTACCAATTTGAATATTATCGCCAGTGATTCGGTGGGAGGGAATCTCACATTAAGGTTAAAAGATGTGCCTTGGGATCAGGCGCTTGATATTGTGTTACAGGCACACGGGTTGGATAAACGTAAGGTAGGTAACGTCATTTTCGTGGCACCGCGAAAAGAAATGGCAGACAGAGAGTTGCTTGATGTGGAAGCGCAAATGCAAATAGCCGAGATGGAGCCGTTACGTTCAGAAACTTATCATCTGAATCATCGTAGGGTTAATTCAATTTCATTTGAAGGCATGCTTAGCCGGCGTGGTACGATTAATATGGATGAGATTAGTAATACAGTGACGGTTACCGATATTCCAGTCAGAATAGATGAAGTTAGAAAACGCATCCAGAAGCTGGATGTATTTGAAAGACAAGTCATGATTGAGGCGCGCATTGTTGAAGCGACAGATACTTTTAGCCGCAATTTAGGGGCACGCTTTGGTATACAAAATGCGAGCGGGCTAGGCGATCAAACATTGGGGGTTTCGGGTAATGTAACTGGTTCAAGTGCGCTGGCTGCTGGCGGTGGGACGAGCGGTGCCAACAATCTGAATGTAAATTTACCTGCTGCGGCTGCCACCGGTTTGTTGGGCGGTCCGGCTGCATTGGGTTTGAGCTTAATGAAGATTAATAATAATCGATTAATCAATCTTGAGTTGTCGGCGCTGGAAACAGATCAGAAAGGCAGAGTGGTTGCCAGTCCGCGTGTAGTCACAGCCCATGGTGTAGAAGCAATTATTGAGCAAGGTGATCGGATTCCCTTCCAACAAGCCACAAGCAGTGGTGCTACGAGTATTCGTTTTATGGATGCAACGCTTCGCTTACGAGTCAAACCTCTGATTACCTATAATGGTCAGATTGATATGGAGTTAAATGTCAATCAGGACAAAATTGGTGCGATTATTAATCAATTCCTCCCGCCGGCAATTAATACCAAGCAAGTAACCACCAAAGTATTGGTGGAAAATGGTGGAACTGTAGTGATTGGTGGTATTTTTGATCGAACCGAGAATCGAGTAGTCAATAAAGTGCCGATGTTGGGTGATATTCCTGTGCTCGGTCACGTTTTTCGCAATACAACCAGGGTCGACAATAAACGCGAATTGTTGATTTTTGTGACTCCGCGTATTTTGAACGATAGCCTGAATCTACAATAGCATTGTCTAGCTTCCCATATAAAAGCCAGCCTGTCGCCATGCTTCATAAGCAATAATGGCGACAGCATTGGATAAATTCAGACTGCGACTGGTGGCTACCATCGGCACTCGGATGCGGTGTTGTTCCGGGAAAGTGTCCATAATATGCGGGGGTAATCCGCGGCTTTCTGTGCCAAACAGAAAGGTATCTCCCGCTGCGTAGGCTACTTTGTCATATTGCTGCTTTCCTTTGGTGGTGATTGCAAACATTCGATGGCTTTGCAGGTTCTGGCAGCAATCTACCCAATTGTCATGTACTCTGATTTGAGCGAATTCATGGTAATCTAGGCCTGCGCGCAATAATTGCTTATCTTTGAGGGGAAATCCTAAAGGCTTAACAAGATGTAGTTGCATGCCGGTATTCGCGCACAGACGGATAATATTACCTGTATTGGGCGGAATTTCGGGTTGATAGAGAATAATGTTGTACATAGTGTGCGATTAGTTGCATATTATAATGAGTGTGAGCCTATTTGACTTTTCTCGGGCAAAGTCCGGGCTATTACCCAGTTGCTAATTTCAATTGCACCGTGTTCACGCAATACTTTGGCCAGCTCATTTAATGTGGCGCCCGTTGTCATGACATCATCAACCAACGCAACATGCTTGCCGGAAAGGTCTATTTTACAATTAAAAGCACGGTGAATATTTTTCTGTCTGTCTTTCCAGGGTAATCCGGTTTGCGGTAGCGTGTGCTTAATCCGGCTGCAGCTATCTGGCAGCACAATTATCTCCATCGATTTCGAAATGTAGCGACTGATCTCCATTGCCTGATTAAATCCACGCTCACGTAATCGGATTGGATGCAAAGGCATCGGTATGATGACATCCGGAAGTGTATTAATGGTCTTTAGTTTCTTGATGAGCAAGTTGGCTAGGATTGATGCCAAGGAAAGATGGTTTCGATATTTTAATGCATGAATTAGCGCATCGGCAGGAAAGGAGTAGCGAAGGGCTGCAATGGTGCGTGTAAATGCAGGTGGTTTATTCAGGCAAGCACCACATATTTCCGAGGTAGGAACTGGCCACAGGCAAATAGGGCAATGGGTGATTGGCAATTGCGGCAGGTCGAGGATACAGGGTTCGCAGAAATCCTGATTTGTGGATACGCCGCATAGCACACAGTTTGTTTGAGTCATGATAGGAATATTGTCTGATCTGTTATGAACAAAGAATCACGGAAAAATTGACAGAGCCACTTGAATCCTTGATCATCCGAAGTATTGATGATAGAAGATCGTGTTTTAATTAAAGAGAATGGCAGGTTAATCGGCATGAATTTGAATTCACTTATTACGAGTAGTAGCGAAACGGAAAACAGCTCAAGCAATATTACCGAGGAATCGCAGGATACTGAATTTTGGGATGTGACAGAAGTTGAGGCATTGTTGAATGCGCCTTTTAACGATTTGATTTTTCGAGCGCAAACGGTGCATCGCCAATACCATGACCCAAATGGCGTGCAATTATCTACGCTGATTTCCGTGAAGACGGGTGGCTGCCCGGAAGATTGCGGCTATTGTCCACAGGCGGCGCGCTATCATACCGAAGTTGAAAACCAGGACATGCTATCGTTGGATGAAGTGGTATCTGCCGCGACGGCAGCAAAAGACAAGGGCGCGTCGCGATTCTGCATGGGTGCTGCTTGGCGTGGCCCGAAGCAGCGCGATATCGAAAAAATGACTGAAATGGTGCGTGCAGTCAAATCACTGGGCATGGAAACCTGCGCCACGCTGGGTTTGTTAAAACCCGGACAAGCTCAACAACTGGGAGATGCAGGACTGGATTATTATAATCACAACCTTGATACAGCACCTGAATACTACGAAGAAATTATCACCACGCGGCAGTATCAGGATCGCTTAAACACATTGCAGCAAGTCCGCGATGCCGGAATCAACGTATGTTGCGGCGGTATTGTTGGCATGGGCGAAACACGCCGTTCGCGCGGAGGATTGATCGCACAACTGGCCAACATGAATCCGTACCCTGAATCGGTTCCGATCAATCATTTGGTGCAAGTCAAGGGCACACCGCTTTACGGTACTGCGGCGCTAGACCCGTTCGAATTTGTTCGTACCATCGCCGCCGCGCGGATTACCATGCCGAAAGCCATGGTGCGTTTATCCGCCGGACGGCAGGAAATGTCTGAAGCTGTTCAGGCATTATGTTTTCTGGCGGGCGCCAATTCCATTTTCTATGGCGAAAAGTTGTTGACGACGGGAAATCCCGAAACCGATCGCGATCAGGTGCTGATGGAAAAATTGGGGCTTCACGCGTTGTCATAGATGTTTTCCGATCTGGCTGAGCAGTTACACAAGCGCGAACAGCAAGGCTTGCTGCGACAGCGGAGAATTCTCGAAAGCCCGCAATCAAGCCATATCACTATGGCTGGACGTGATTACCTGGCTTTTTGCAGCAATGATTACCTGGGGCTGGCCAATCATCTGGATTTGATTGAATCAGCTTGTAAAGGCGCGCGGCGTTATGGTGTTGGCGCAAGCGCTTCGCACATGATCAACGGTCATTCTTCAGCGCATCACGTACTTGAAGAAACGTTGGCCGAATTTACCGGGTTTCCGCAAGCATTGCTATTTTCTACCGGTTACATGGCCAATATCGGTGTTGTCACAGCATTGGTTGGGCGAGAAGATGCTATATTCGCCGATAAACTAAATCATGCATCACTGAATGACGCGGCTTTGTTATCGCGTGCTGAGTTTATCCGCTACCCGCATGTCGATCTTGCGTTATTGGAACAGCGATTGTCTGCCACCAACGCGCGACGTAAGCTCGTGATCTCGGACGCAGTATTCAGCATGGAAGGGGACATTGCACCCATTTATGAACTGATAGCTCTGTGCGAGAAACATCATGCAGTATTATTGCTGGACGATGCACACGGTTTTGGCGTGTTGGGCAGGCAAGGGCGCGGTAGCTTGTTTTTGCCGGATTGCAGTAGTATCCATTCGCCCAATATTATCTATATGGCGACCTTAGGAAAGGCTGCAGGCGTATTCGGCGCTTTTGTCGCAGCACAAGCGGAAGTCATCGAAACTCTGATTCAGTCTGCGCGCAGTTATATTTACACCACGGCGACACCGCCTTTGTTAGCACAAGCGCTGATGACCAGCCTGAAATTAATTCAACAGGATGAATGGCGACGGGATGCGTTAACACAAAATATCGTGCAATTGAGAGAAGCGCTGCAATCGCTACCATGGAAGTTGCTGCCTTCCAGCACGCCGATCCAACCGTTGCTGATCGGGGATAGTGCTGCAGCCGTGCATATCAGTCAGCGCCTGCGCGAACGGGGAATTCTGGTGCCAGCAATTCGTCCGCCGACGGTTGCGCAAGGTACAGCACGATTGCGCATTTCATTGTCCACGGCGCATCAGCCGCAGGATGTCTTGCGCTTGACAGAAGCATTGCAAGAAATCGCATTGCAGGCATGACGCAGCTGCACATTGAATCCATGGGGCATGGCTCCGATCTGGTGTTGTTGCATGGTTGGGCGATGCACAGCGGTATCTGGAGTGGTGTTCGTGATCAACTGACGCAACAGTTCCGCCTGCATCTGGTGGATTTGCCAGGACATGGACTGAGCTCTACGTGCGAGCCAGGGACATTGGATCATTGGGTCGAGATCATTGCGGAAATTCTGCCCGAGCGCTGCATGCTGGGAGGTTGGTCATTGGGTGGGCAGATCGCGATGGAATTGGCGTTGCGTGAACCGCAACGTGTGCAGAAACTGGTTCTGATTTCCACCACGCCGTGCTTTGCCAAAAGTGACGATTGGGAATCAGGCATGGAGCGTAAATTGTTGCAGCTTTTCCTGGAAAATCTGAAATTTAATTATACGACGACCATTAACCGGTTTTTGACCTTGCAAATGAGTGGTGACCGCGATGCGAGCAAGATTCTGTCGCAACTGCGCAAGCATTTTTTTCAGCGCGCTGAACCAGATCCCGGCGCATTGGAGAAAGGGTTGAGGATTTTGCAGCAGAGTGATTTGCGTGATCGTGTCGCCGCAATTCAACAGCCGGTTTTATTATTACATGGTGAAAATGACGTGATTACTCACCCTGCCGCTGCCGATTGGATGCATCGACAATTGCCTCAATCGCAGCGGGTAATGTTTGCGCACTGCGGCCACGCGCCGTTTTTATCCTATCCTGAACAATTTGTGACTTGCCTCAATGAATTCCGAATATACGCTTGATAAAAAACAACTGCGCACTGCGTTCGGGCGTGCCGCCCACAGCTACGACCAGGCGGCAGTGCTGCAACGTGAAATCAGCAACCGCATGCTGTCGCGCCTGGAATACATCAAATACCGCCCCGATGTCATCCTCGATGCCGGCAGCGGCACCGGCTACGGTAGCCAGCAATTGGCCAAACGCTATCCGAAAAGTCAATTAATTGCGATGGATATCGCTTGGACGATGTTGTCTCACGCGCGTCCCAATACCGCCTGGTGGCAACGCTTGCTGCCGTTGCAGCAGCAACGCACGGACTATGTGTGCGCCGATATTGAGCAGCTGCCGATTAAAAATGAGAGTGTCGGCATGGTGTGGTCGAACCTTGCATTTCAATGGTGTAACAATCTGGAGCATACGTTTGCCGAGATGCACCGCATTCTGCGCACGGATGGCTTACTGCTGTTCAGCACTTTCGGTCCGGACACGCTGAAGGAACTGCGCCAATCTTTCGCGCAAGCCGATACGTTTAGTCACGTCAATCGTTTCATCGACATGCACGATATCGGCGATTTGCTGGTGCACAATGGTTTCTCCACGCCAGTGATGGATATGGAATATATTACGTTGACCTATTCCGATGTGATCAGCGTGATGCGCGATTTAAAAGCCATCGGCGCGCATAACGTTTTGCTTGGCAGGCAACAAGGATTGATGGGCAAAAACAAATGGCAACAAGCCATCAACGCCTACGAAACACTACGTCGCGATGGTAAGTTACCCGCCACCTTTGAAGTAATTTACGGCCACGCCTGGCGGCCTTTTGACCGCCGTTCAATACTGACACCAGAAACACGCCGGCAATTGGGTTTGATTCCTTAAACATGAGTGTCGGATTCTTTGTCACCGGTACCGATACCGGAATCGGTAAAACCACTGTGAGTTGCGCGTTGTTGCATGCCTTTGCCGCACAAGGCAACAAAGTCGTTGGCATGAAACCGATTGCTGCAGGCAGCGAGAACGGAAAATGGCCGGATGTCGAACAATTATTCGCCGCCAGCAACATAAGCATTACCCGCCAGCAAATCAATCCGTATGCGTTTGATTCCCCCATTTCTCCGCACATCGCCGCGCAACAGGCAGACATGGAAATTGATCTGACGATTATTCATCAGGCTTACCAGGAACTCAGTAGCAAAGCGGACATTGTCATCGTCGAAGGTGCGGGCGGGTTTCTGGTGCCGATCAATCCAAGCCAGAATGGCGCGGATTTGGCGATAAAATTGAATCTTCCGGTGATATTGGTGGTTGGCATGCGTTTGGGTTGTTTGAATCATGCGTTGCTGACGGTTGAGGCTATAAGGATTGCAGGTTTGAACTTGGCCGGTTGGGTAGCAAACTGCGTGGATCCGCAGATGTTGGTTTTACAGCAAAATATTGCGACATTGGAGCTGCGATTGGATTGCCCTTTGCTGGGGATGGTGCCGTTTAAGTTGAAAATGGAAATGCAAAAAATTGCTAGTCTTCTCGATGTTGTGGCATTGGAGAGCTATTGAATGATAGGCATGTATATCAAGTGTGAGAGAGAATTGAGATTTTTGAAGTTGCGTTTGGGTAAGAAATTGATATGAATAGAGATGAATCTGTCGCAAAAAACTATTTGGAGAAATATTACGATAATGTCAAATTTGAACCTGACGGTAATATTCCTCCTGATTTTCTGATAGAAAATTCTATTGGTGTAGAAGTAAGAAGGCTTAATCAGCAACACTACTATGCAAACGGAGAAACAGAAGGATTAGAAGAAACGGCTATACCTTTGTGTAACAAAGTGAAAAAAGTGTTATCGAACTATGATGCGGAAGCTGGTGGTAATAATTTCTGGGTAGGATTGTGTTATGAAAGAGATAAAGGGAAACTTGATGTTTCTGAGAAAAAGATTAAGGAAGCAATCGATGCTTTTCATAGTCAGAATGAAGCTATTCCTTACAAATATAAAATAGGTGAAAACGTGTTGCTCGAATTCATTGCAAAAGGTTCTGTAACAACGCATAGGTACGAACTTGGATCTGAAATCGATCTAGATTCTGGAGGCTGGATAGCAAATGTATGTTCAGATGCAATTAGACATTGTATCGAAGAAAAGGAAATAAAAATAATGCCTTATATTGCTAGATATGACCGCTGGTGGTTGCTGTTAGTTGATCATATGAGTTATACGAAAAGTGAAGATCAAGTTGATATTGTTAAATGTATCACTAAACCTTCATGTTTTGAACGAATCATAATAGTTAATTATGATGGAACATCGAAACCTATTGATTCATCTATCTATCTAGGTAGATGAATAGCCATAAATTCATGCTCCTAGAGACTTTCCAACACTGGTCACAACAAGTCACCGAGACCAGCAACGCGCTAGATCTTGAGCCCGGTGTTTTTTCATGGGATGATCCGCGTAAAATTGCATTGTCGCTGAAACGATCTGCCAACAATAGCCAGCGACGCAAGGCTGCACCGTTCGCGTCAGCGATGTCGATGCTTGATTTTTATATCAATCGGGCGGGAAAGCGTTTGTCTGCGCATCAGTGCGATGTGCTGGAGAAGGCCAAGAGTGCATTGCGTGAACTGTATGGAAGGGCGCGAATCGAACTTTAGCCGATCGCTTACCAATAGCTTGTCAATCAGATAAAATTTTTCGTATCCATGAATTACTTAGATTTAACCAACAATCAATTCACTCCCAACGGCTATTGGAATCAACCGCTTGGTAGCTTGAATCCGCCGACAGCCCGTGAATTAGCGCTTTTTGATCAAAATGGCTATGACCTGACCGACTTGGAGCAATGTTATGCCGAAGTTAACTTGACACCTGCGAAAGCACATCGAGAGCATCGTCGTGCTTTAAAATTACCTTGGTTCACGCAACCGGAGCGGGTGGAAGGCGCTGTGCTGAATCATAGTTTGTTGTTTGAGCGTAAAGGGTACACTGGCGAAGCCTTGGAACAGCTGGAGCGATGGACGCAAACAAACCCGCTAGTTTACAAAATCATCAGGATGCGTCCCAAATGGGGGCTGGATTTCAGCATGGATTATGCGGATCGTGCCGGTAATGTATTTGAAGTATTGCACTGGGAATATGATGGCTTTGACTTTGATGAAGTCGAAGCGCACAAACGGCAGTTGGAACCTAAGCTTGCCGCCATTGATTGGGACGATGCCGCTGCGAGTGTCCTGAAACTGAAAGATCAGTGGCATCACTTGGATTTTTTTGCGCAAAGCGATTGGAAGTGTAACTACTTTGGTATTGTCAAAGAGCGTTTCAAGATGGTGATTTGGGAATAAAAAATCGACCGGGAAATGAATTGTAAATACTACAGATTCTGTTGTATCAACTACCGTTTCTTAAGATCGCCTGCTACTTTTACGCGTTGTACTAGTTAAGAATCAAGCAACCAGATCGACCTTGCCTGTTTTCAAGCTATATACACCGCCAACCACAAGCAGCTTTTTCTCGGCTACCAATCGACTGAGGATTGGTGTCTGCTTTTTCAATTCACGCACATTTTGTATCACATTCATTTCCACTACATCGTCAATGCGGTTTTCCGATTTCTTGTCAATGGCTCTCACCGCTGGCGCCAGTGCACTGGCTATAGATTGAATATGCCCAGGAAATTGCGTGCTATTATCTACAGCATCAATAGCGGCCTGGATTGCGCCGCAACTTTGATGACCAAGCACCATAATAAGGGGAGTATGTAAAACCAATGCGGCATATTCAAGTGTGGCTACAAAATCTGTAGTTAGATAGTTTCCAGCAACGCGCGCGACAAATAAATCCCCCCGTTGCTCATCAAATGAGAACTCAGGGCCCACCCGTGAGTCAGCGCAGCTTAATATACTGGCATAGGGATTCTGCCCACTGACCAATGCGGCACGTTCATGTTTAAAATTCAATGGCGTAGACTGACCCGCAACATAACGTTCATTACCCGCCATCAATCTCTCTAACGCCGCTTCCGGTGTGAGTACATTTTCAGGTTGTGGCGGCGTCGTAACAACACCCGATGTGGCCATCACCTTATCAGCAGCTGCAATTCCCAACCCGAGTGAAGATGCCACGGCCATTTTTAGAAATGAGCGTCTTTGCTGATTTTGTTGCAAATGCGTGTTTTCTTGCTCGTTAGAGGCTTGGCACATTTTTTGTCCTTTTTACGTAAAATAATTTTTGCACGGATTTTTTATATTGTATAAGAACATAGAGGGATTGCGGAAAAATTAAGCGACAATAAAAGTGAAAAGGTTTTCAGGGAATTGAATTCCTGTTTTTCTCTGATTCTTTGGGACAAAACCTATTGGGGATTCGCAGGCTCACTCCAATCTACGGGCTACGGACTCTATGGTAGATCTAACGCGCTATGTTATGATGAAATGCGACTCCGTTGATGGCCTTAACAAGAAAAGCTATTTTGGAAACCTAATTCTGTTGATCTACAGGGAGGGTAATTATGGCTGATGTTTTCTTTGACGTAAGCGGCAATATCCGTGCTGTTGGCTCTATTCGTCGCGGGGCGAATGGTAATCCGCAATCACTGGATGCTTCCATTGCGGATGGCGATACGATTGGTTTTTATTTCTCTGGAAGCGGATCGGTGCGTTTTCTAGGTGTGGATACACCGGAAAAGAATTTTCAACTACCGGGTTCACAAGCACATCGTCGCCTTGATTCAGAGGAATGGGATACTTACCTGACGGATCCTTTTCTACCCCAGTTTGATCCTTATAACCTCGATGCTGATCTTATAGCTCACTTGCGTACTCGTATCGGCCCAGGCGCAGGCATCAATCATCGCTTCCACGCTGACAACGCTGAGCAGGCACTGATTGCGCAGGTACAAGCGGATATGGATGCACTGGGGCAAACCTCGGATACGTTTGGATACTTCCTTTCTTTTTCCTTCGAGGTATTTGATTCTTACGGGCGTTTTCTGGCTTTTATAAATCGCAACCAACCCAACGCTAATATTCCTGGGCCACGACCATCTTCGTATAACGAGCGGCAACTGGAAAGCGGCGCGGCACTGCCGTACTTTATCTGGCCGAATATTGCTCCATTCCGGAAAGAATCGTTGTTGGAGGCTGTTTTTTCGCCTAGTATGGCAAGGCGAACAGCTGAAGCTAGCTCCGATTTAAGGCGTACCCGCGATTTTGTGCGTCAGGCACGCGCGAATGGAATGGGTGTTTTTAATCCAGCAAATCCACTGCGCTTCGAAGCGTTTGAAGTGCGCTATCTGGAGCGGCGCGAATTACCCAATCGCGCAGTAATTGATTTGAGTCGCGATGATGATGTCATCCTGCAAGCGCAGCATTACTTTCGTGTTCCCAATGCAGAGGATCGGTTGTTTATTCCGCCTGCATTCGTTCCGCTGTTCGTCATGCGTGGGTGGCGCCTTGAAGGCTGGTTTTGAAACAGACATTTTATTTAAATCAAAGGAAATCGAATAATGGCTTATAAGGAATACAAAGTATTACACGTGACAGAGGGCGGGGTCGGAACAATTTTCTTGGGCGCATCCGGTATTCCAATCAAACGACTGGAAACGACGTTGAATAAAGAGGCAGCCGATGGTTGGACGCTGGTGTTCCAATTTGTTGAGCAGAAGCGGTTCTTGCTGTTCTGGAAGCGCGAGGCGGTGATCATTACGTTGGCACGCTAGTGCGATGAGAAAGAAACAGGCGATTCAGGATGAGGAGGAACGTATTAGGAGGCTGGTGCGCGAATTACCGGATAACAAACGACTGCAATTTTTCCAGCAAGTTGAGAAAGATCTGAAAGATCCGGATACTTACGCTACGCTCAATTTCTTATTCATCGCCGGGTTGCATCATTTTTATCTGGGTAAGTGGTTTCGGGGTTTAGTCAATTTCAGTATTTTTCTGCTGGGAGTCATTTTGTTATTCACGCCAGCGGTTATTATAGGCGTGTTTTTACTGCTTGCTATTACGATAATTGAGCTCATGGCCCTATTTAACGCACAGATTGTAGTTCAGGAATACAATAATGGTGTTATGGAAAAAATTTATCGTGAGTTTATTGCAGACTGCTAAGCGTAATATTGCATACAAGCATATGTTAACTCATGGTTTCTTCTGCGCGATTAACCCATGCTATTGCTTTCATTTCAATATCTGAGAACTCATCCAGACTGAGAAAACCGAGTTCGGATAATAGGAAGTGAATGGAGGTTATTTCACCTTTTTCTTTGGCTTCGATTAATTTTAATGCCTGACCCAAACGTCCGTGGCGAGTTAATAAGGCTTGGCTTGTGTCATCAGAAATTCCTAATTTGTTGACGATTTGTTGCATTTCAATGCCAAGTAGTTCGTCCAGAAGCGACAAAATGCCAACCATATAGGCGCGTTCGTGATGGTTCTTATCATGAGGACGTTCAGCCGTTGCAATTAATTCCATCAATTTCCCGCGTGTCACGGCAGTTTGTGTGATTTCATCAGATATACTGTCCGTATCCGGCGATTGGCTGGAGGTATAGAGTAAAAGCTGTATCCATTTTTGTAACTGCTTGCGTCCCATTAACTGAACGGCTTGTTTAATAGAATTAATTATGAATGGTAAACCTTCGTTACTTGAGTTCGCCATACGCAACAGGTTATAACTTAAACTTGGTTGATTTTTAAATTCTTTCTCAATTTGGTCTATATCACTGTCTTGATCATTATTGCGCATCACCAAAGCTAACAGCTTTAATAATGAAACCTTGTCAGTGTCAACATGCTTGGCCGACATAACTTCAGGTTTAGCAAAATAATAGCCTTGAAACATTTGGAAACCTAATTGCCTGCAATGCGTCTCCTGTTCCTGGTTTTCAACTTTTAGCGCTAAGAGTAAGACAGGCCAAAGATTGAGCTGATTAACTAGCTGGGTGAGCTGATCTTTGGTCAGAGCCAGAACATCGACTTTGACGACACTGACCAAGGGTAACAGCAGCTCAACTTGATTGTTGAAAGCCACAATATTGTCGAGCGCAAACTGATACCCCTTTTGCTTCAGTTCCTTACAGCGCTGTAGAAACTCCGGTGTAATGGATGCGAATTCTTTCACTTCTAATACGATATGCTTACTGGGCAGTAAGCTAATAATGTCACTCAAGATGAGATCAGGATCCGCGTTGATAAAGCCACGCTGATGGCCTAGCACGTTGTGGATTCCGAATTTCCCGTAGGCATTTGCGATAACGTTTGCGGATGCCGACAAGTCATTAATGACATTAGCTGCTTCTTCAGCGCCTTCTTGCCTAAACAGTAACTCAAATGCCACTAGATTGTGATTACGATCTAGAATTGGCTGGCGGCCAAGACAGATGCTCCCCATAGATTTCTCCGGAAAAATTGATTGCAGCGCATAATTCTTGGTTATTCGATGCTATTGCTAGAGCCCTAACGATACTCGAATGATAGGAATGTATATTTTCTTTCACGTAGAGAAGCATATAGCAAAGCCAATGATCGCTTTGTGATAATAAAGCGGCTTTTTAATAGCTAAATGGCAAATTTGATCATGTACTTATTTTCTTAGTACAGATCACTTATTTGTTTTTGCAAGAATACGTAAAGACGGTAGCTAAAGGGTTGTTATTTTTTGCAGTGTATGGATTATCCTATTGCTGACCTAAATTATCAATTGGATATCGAGCGTGCAATGATGTTGGAATGAGTTCTCGGTATTATCAATTCCCCGCGCTTTTTACGGCCTACAGTTGTGCTTGTTATACGAATCTAGCAATTACGATAAGCAATTTTTTTCTATCTCTTCGGAAGCAGAGGAATGCTATAGTGGGTTGGCCTTATCGTCTCTTTCATGTTTTTCCTGTTATCTTTCAGCATTGGTGAAATGATCATAGTCGGATTGAATTAATGTGATCGATGTAGTTGTTCCAGTGATTGGTTTCTAAAAAGTGGCTAAGTATGGTGTAATTAGCTTCTTTCATCTAACTTTTCTTAAATCCGGTTTAGATTTTTTATGGCAAATATCGGTTTTATCGGTCTGGGTATCATGGGGAAGCCAATGGCCGGACAGTTGATCAAGGGGGGGCATAGTCTGTTTCTGCATTCGCGCAGCGGGGTGACTGCGGATTTGATTGCGCTGGGTGGCAGGGAATTTTTGTCGCCTAAAGAAGTGGCTCGGCATGCGGATATAATTATAACTATGTTGCCAGATACGCCGGATGTGGAGAAGGTTTTGTTTGACCAAAATGGCATTGTCGAGGGATTGAGACTTCGTTCGGGACAGGCCAAAACGATTGTGGATATGAGTTCGATTTCGCCACTGGAAACGCGTAAATTTGCAACACGCATCAATGCGCTGGGTCATGATTATGTGGACGCACCCGTATCTGGCGGTGATGTCGGGGCGCAAAATGCGACACTGACGATCATGGTAGGTGCGAGCGTGACAGTGTTCGAAAAAGTGAAATCGATTCTTGAGTTAATGGGAAAGAGCGTTATGCGTGTGGGTGAAAATGGTGCTGGCCAGGTTTGCAAGATTGCCAATCAGATCGTCGTGTCTTCAGCGATCGAGGCAGTGGCTGAAGCGCTATTGTTCGCTTCCAAAGCAGGAGTGGATCCGACTAAGGTTCGAGAGGCTTTGTTGGGCGGTTTTGCGGCTTCGCGTGTGTTGGAAGTACATGGGGAGCGCATGATTAACCGGCGTTTTGAGCCTGGTTTTCGCATTGAATTACATCAAAAAGATTTAAATATTGCATTGGAAAGCGCATCGGCTTTGGGTGTGAGTTTGCCGAATACCTCAACGGTGCGTGAATTATTTTCTGCTTGTCTCGCGCATGGCGGTGCAAAATGGGATAATTCTGCTATTGTTAAAATGCTGGAAAAACTTGCTAACCACGAAATTCGAAAGCATCTGGAATAACTAACTGCATGGCTCTACAAGAACTTGTTAACAAACTGCGTGCGATATTGCCACATGAGGCGGTACTATACGAAACCGAAGATTTGAAACCGTATGAATGCGATGGTTTATCAGCGTATCGGCAATTACCGCTGGTGGTTGTGTTGCCGCACACGGAAGAGCAAATCGTCAAAATTTTGCAGCTTTGTCATGCCACGAGCACTCCTGTCGTGGCACGCGGTGCAGGTACTGGTCTATCAGGAGGCGCACTGCCGCATGCGCAAGGTGTTTTGCTGTCCTTAGCCAAACTGAATCAGATTGTCACGATTGATCCACTGGCGCGTATCGCGCGTGTGCAGCCAGGAGTCAGGAATCTGGCGATTAGTGAGGCAGTGGCGATGTATGGCTTATATTATGCGCCCGATCCTTCATCGCAAATTGCTTGTTCGATTGGCGGTAACGTGGCGGAAAATTCGGGTGGCGTGCATTGCTTGAAATATGGTTTAACTGTGCACAACATTGTTAAATTGCGGGTTTTGACGATCGACGGCGAGTATCTGGAAATAGGCGGCGAGAGTTTGGATAGTGCGGGGTATGATTTGCTCGCATTAATGACCGGTAGCGAAGGTATGCTGGGCGTAATTACGGAAATTACCGTGAAACTGATTCCAATGCCGGAGAAAGCACAGTTGGTGATGGCAGCATTTGATGATGTACTCAAAGCAGGTAATGCGGTGGCGAATGTCATCGCCGCAGGCATTATTCCCGCCGGTATGGAAATGATGGATAAAATTACTATCCATGCAGTGGAAGAATTTTTACAAGCGGGTTATGACTTGGATGCGGCGGCAATTTTGTTGTGTGAATCCGATGGCAGCGATGAAGAAGTGGCAGATGAGATCAAGCAAATTTATACCATTATGCAGCAAAGTGGAGCAACCAAAATCAGCACCTCGCGCAATGAAGCAGAGCGCCTTAGGTTCTGGGCTGGACGGAAAGCGGCATTTCCTGCTGCCGGTAGAGTTTCGCCGGATTATTACTGCATGGATGGAACGATTCCGCGTAAACGACTGGCCGATGTGCTGCGCGGCATTGAGAAGTTATCCCAGGAATATGGATTACGCTGCATGAATGTGTTTCATGCCGGGGATGGTAACTTACACCCCTTGATTTTATACGATGCCAATCAGCCTGGTGAATTGGAAAGGACCGAAGAGTTTGGCGGAAAGATACTAGAGATGTGTATTCGTGCAGGGGGTACAATTACCGGAGAACATGGCGTGGGAATGGAGAAAATCAATCAGATGTGTATCCAATTCGGCGCAGGTGAGTTGGCAATGTTTCATGCGGTGAAGTCGGCATTTGATCCAACGGGATTGCTGAATCCCGGTAAAGCGGTTCCTACTTTACATCGTTGCGCGGAATTGGGCGCCATGCATGTGCATCGAGGCGAGGAGAAATTTGCGGAATTGCCGCGCTTCTAGAATCTATGCAACAAGCTATTATTGATCAATATAGTGCAGTCATTTGTGCTGCAGCTGAGAATAAATCCCCATTGCAAATACGCGCTGGCGGCACCAAGCATTTTTATGGTAATTCCTCATTCGGGCAAAAAGATACCTTGTTAGATACGACGGCGTATCACGGCATTATTGATTACGAACCGACTGAGTTGGTAATTACAGCGTGCGCAGGTACACGCTTAGCGGATCTGGAGGCTTTGCTAGCGCAGCACGGGCAAATGTTGGCATTCGAGCCGCCATATTTTGGTGCAGATGCGACTTTGGGTGGTTGCATAGCCGCTGGCTTATCAGGTCCGCGTCGTGTTGCTGCTGGCGCGGCGCGTGATTTTGTGTTGGGTACGCGATTGCTCGACGGGAAAGGTAGAGATTTGCGTTTTGGCGGACAAGTAATGAAAAATGTCGCTGGTTATGATGTTTCCCGGTTGATGGTGGGAGCCATGGGTACTTTAGGCGTGTTGCTGGAAGTTTCGCTGAAGGTCTTGCCAAAATCACCATTTGAAATTACGGTGCAGATGCCTATGAATGAAGCTGCAGCGATCGAGAAAATGAATCAATGGGCTAGCAAGCCGCTGCCGATCTCAGCAACTTGTTATGTTGATGGCGTGTTGTTTCTCAGGCTATCTGGGGCTGAATCAGCTGTGCGCGCAGCACAGATAAAATTGGGAGGCGAAGAGTTGGCAGGAGGTAAGGACTTCTGGCAATCGGTGCGCGAGCAGTCGCATGATTTTTTTCAATCAGATAAGCTTCTATGGCGTTTATCAATTAAATCAACAACAGCGCCTATATTGCTACCCGGAAAACAATTACTGGAGTGGTGTGGCGGCTTACGGTGGTTGCTTTGCGATGCAAGTGTGGATCAGGAAATAATTCGTAAAACAGCTAAAAATGCGAGCGGTCATGCTACCTTGTTTCGTAGTAATGCGTTTCGCAATGCTGTATTTCATCCGTTGGATCCGGCTATGATGGAAATTCATCGCCTGCTGAAAGAAAAATTTGATCCATCGGGAATTTTTAATCCCGGCCGGCTTTATTCAGAGTTTTAAATGCAAACCAAGCTTGCTGATTTTATAAAAAACTCACCGCAAGGGCAGGAAGCGGATGCCATTTTGCGTAGTTGCGTGCATTGCGGCTTTTGTTTGGCGACTTGCCCTACCTATCAGATTCTGGGTGATGAGCTGGATAGTCCCCGCGGTCGTATTTATCTGATGAAACAGATGCTGGAAGGGCAACCGGTCACGCAAAAAACGCAATTGCATCTGGATCGATGCCTTACATGCCGTGCCTGTGAAACGACTTGCCCATCAGGGGTGCGTTACGGTGCCTTAGTGGATATCAGCCGAGGCATTGTTGAGAAACAGGTAAAGCGTAATCTTGGGTCAGAAGTTTTGCGCTATACACTGCGGAAAATTTTGCCTAATCCATTGCTATTCAATACGTTTTTTAAAGTGGGTCAGGTCGTGCGCCCATTCTTGCCGCAGAAATTCAAAAGAAAAATTCCGGTTAAGCCTGATCCTGCCAGTGCGTGGCCTGCAGAGCGGCATGCGCGCAAAATGCTGATTCTTGACGGTTGCGTGCAACCGTCATTGGCGCCTAATATTAATGCCGCTACTGCACGTGTGCTAAACAGCTTGGGCATATCATTGATCAAGGCTGAAAATGCAGGATGTTGTGGCGCAGTTGCCTTTCATTTGAATGCCCAGCAGGATGGACTTAACTATATGCGGCGCAATATAGATGCTTGGTGGCCTTTGGTGGAGCAAAAAGGAATCGAGGCGATTGTGATGACTGCGAGTGGATGTGGTGTAACGGTCAAAGAATATGGGTACTTATTAAGTCATGATCCGGGTTATGCAGAAAAAGCGGAGAATATTTCAGCTCTGACCAAAGATATTAGTGAAGTGTTATTGGTTGAAATCGAGAGTCTGCAACAATTGGTCCAATCGCGATTAGAGCTGAATCAGACAAAATTATCTTTCCATTCTCCTTGTACCCTGCAGCACGGCATGAAAATTCGTGGTGTAGTGGAGCAAATACTGATGCTTGCCGGTTTTGATTTAACCGTCGTTCCCAATGCGCATCTATGTTGTGGTTCAGCAGGTACGTACTCAATTTTACAGCCGGAACTTTCGCAACAGCTCTTAAAAAATAAAATCATTGCGCTTGAGTCGGGAAAACCGGATCAGGTTGCTACTGCGAATATTGGGTGTTTGATGCATCTGCAAAACGGTACATCAACACCTGTGAAACATTGGATTGAGTTATTGGATGAGCGGATAACTCGCCATAAAGTTTGAAGCTGCAGTGTTTATCAGTAAATGAGCTTGGTTCAGGCAGCGCAGCTGCTGTCCATAGTGCATACTGTTTTCATGCTTGCTACACAAACTTAGTTAAGCTGGATTCGTATAATAAGTGCAATTTTCTGAGTTAGGAGGTCAGTTGTTATATTTGACCATTTAACTCGCCAAAGGAAAATGCCAATGAAGTACACACAGCTGAACGCACATGAAAGATACCAGATTTACAGTTTAAAGAACGCGGGACATAAACAACAGGAGATAGCGAAATAATAGGCAGATCGGCACCAACCATAAGTAGAGAACTGAAGCGTAATCGGGGGAAGCGAAATTACCGACCGAAAC
>NZ_JAIEMO010000028.1 GCF_019752095.1 Nitrosomonas sp. | reverse complement strand
CATCACTGAGTCCACCGTGCCAGATTCCTGCCAGCAGCATTTTGAACAATAGCAGCCCGGGATAGGCAGGACGGCCTGCGGCATCATATGTGGGGGCATAATGTTCAGCGATTGCTTTTTCTATCGGTTCCCAATCAATCAGGGAATCGATTTGGTTGAGAAAGTTTGCTTTGCGGGTACGGCGGGTGACATAAAACTCTGAAAAACTCATATCAATTAACTCAACAATATGATTTAAAACATTATTATATCATCATCCGCACCTGAAAATGACTCTAACCGCGCAAAGTTCTCAGCTATGTATTATGCCATCAGCCAAAATCATTAGACTGGCGTGTACGCGATGCCAAACCTCATCCTTTGGGTGTTTTGAATGAGGCACTATTTGCTCAAGTGTGCCAAAGGCTGAACCAGATTGTTCAACTTTAACAGACCATTGGGATTTGTTTGCGTCAAGCCGATATTTAATTCCGTAGCGGCACGCAAAATCCATTAGCGCTGCTCGCATAACGCCAGTGTAGGGTGCTTTGCTTATCCTCCGAACGATCTACGATATAATAGCGAATTCGATCTTTTTGTAGCATGTCAAATAATGAATAGAGATTCCCGCACTGCCTTATTGGAAAGTTTGTTCAATCAACGCATCCTGATTCTGGATGGTGCGATGGGGACGATGATCCAGACTTTCAAGCTCTCCGAGGAAGATTTCCGCGGACAGCGTTTTGCTGATTTTCCGCATGATCTGAAAGGAAACAATGATTTGTTGACATTGACTCAGCCGGATATTATTCGTTCGATTCATAGTGGATATCTGGAAGCAGGCGCGGATATTATCGAAACCAATACGTTTAATTCCACTGCGGCTTCGATGGCTGATTATCACTTGCAGGATGTGGTGTATGAGCTGAATGTTGCTGCGGCAAGATTGGCGTGTGAGGCGACACAGGTTTATGAAGATAAAACCCCGGACAAGCCGCGTTTTGTTGCTGGTGTGCTTGGCCCCACCACCAAAACCGCGTCCATTTCTCCCGATGTCAACGACCCGGGGTTTCGCGGCATTACATTTGATCAATTGGTGGCTGATTATACCGAGTCGATTCGCGGGTTGGTTGACGGCGGGGCTGATATTCTGCTGGTTGAAACTATTTTCGATTCACTTAACGCGAAAGCGGCGCTGTTTGCTATCGATCAGTACTTTGTCGATCATGATATACGGCTGCCGATCATGATCTCGGTTACCATCACCGATGCATCCGGGCGCACGCTGTCAGGGCAGACTCCGGAGGCTTTCTGGAACTCGATCAGCCATACCCGGCCGTTATCGGTGGGTATCAATTGCGCCCTCGGTGCGGAATTGATGCGCCCGTATATTGAAGAATTGGCGGGTGTGGCGGATGTGTATACCAGCGTGCATCCCAATGCCGGTTTGCCTAATCCTCTATCTGAAACAGGTTACGATGAATCGCCGGAATACACCGCGAACCAGATTAAGGGCTTTGCGGAAGCGGGCTTTGTCAATATTGTTGGCGGTTGTTGCGGTACTACACCGGCGCATATCAAGGCTATCGCGCAAGCGGTTGTGGATATCGCGCCACGCGAGGTACCCGAAATCCAGAAAAAATTGCGTTTGTCCGGCCTGGAACCGCTGAACATCGGCGATGATTCATTATTTGTCAATGTCGGTGAACGCACCAATGTCACCGGTTCCAGAGCATTTGCTCGTTTGATCCTCAACGATGATTACGCGGAAGCGTTGAACGTGGCGCGCAGTCAAGTGGAAAATGGCGCGCAGATTATTGATATCAATATGGACGAAGCCATGCTGGATTCGCAGAAAGCCATGGTGACTTTTCTGAATCTGTTGGCGGCTGAACCGGATATCTGCAAAGTGCCGATCATGCTCGATTCCAGCAAGTGGACAGTAATTGAAGCCGGTTTGAAATGCGTGCAAGGAAAACCGGTGATCAATTCGATCAGCATGAAAGAAGGTGAAGCAGAGTTTTTTCATCATGCCAAATTGGCGCGCCGTTATGGCGCAGCGGTGATTGTGATGGCATTTGATGAGCAGGGCCAGGCCGATACTTTGCAGCGCAAGGTGGAGATTTGCACCCGCAGTTATCGTCTGCTGGTCGATAAGATTGGTTTCCCACCCGAAGACATCATTTTTGATCCGAATATTTTCGCTATTGCGACGGGAATTGAAGAACATAATAACTACGGCGTCGATTTCATCGAAGCGACACACCGCATCAAGCAGACGCTGCCTTACGCCAAAATAAGCGGCGGAGTTTCCAATGTCTCGTTCTCCTTTCGCGGCAATGAGCCGATTCGCGAAGCGATTCACACCGCTTTTCTGTATCACGCGATCAAGGCCGGTATGACAATGGGTATTGTCAACGCCGGGCAATTGGGGGTGTACTCGGATATTCCAGCGGAACTGCTGGAAAAGGTAGAAGATGTCATTCTCAACCGGCGTGAGGATGCAACCGAGCGCTTGGTTGAATTCGCGGAGAACTTTAAAGGCAAGAAGAAAGAACAGATTGAAGATCTGGCGTGGCGTGATGAGCCCCTACAACAGCGTTTGACGCATGCACTGGTTAGGGGTATTTCCACCTATATTGTGGAAGATACCGAAGCCGCGCGTTTAGAAATCGATAAACAGGGCGGCCGCCCGATCCAGGTAATCGAAGGGCCGCTGATGGAAGGCATGGGCGTGGTTGGCGATTTATTTGGCGCTGGCAAGATGTTTTTGCCGCAGGTGGTCAAATCGGCGAGGGTGATGAAGCAGGCGGTGGCACACTTGTTGCCTTTCATCGAAGCCGAAAAGAAATTATCGGGGGACAATAAGCCTAAAGGGAAAATCGTTATCGCTACTGTCAAAGGCGACGTGCATGATATTGGTAAGAATATCGTTACCGTGGTTTTACAGTGTAATAACTATGAAGTGATCAACATGGGTGTGATGGTGCCCAGCGCGCAAATTCTTGACATGGCGCGGCGCGAGAATGCCGACATCATTGGTTTGTCCGGCTTGATTACGCCTTCTTTGGAAGAAATGGCACATGTCGCTAAGGAAATGCAACGCGAGGGATTCACCATTCCGTTGCTGATCGGTGGCGCAACGACGTCGCGAGTGCATACTGCGGTCAAAATTGCACCACACTATGAAGGCCCAACCGTTTGGGTGCCAGATGCCAGCCGCGCAGTGGGTGTGTGCAGTAATTTGTTATCACAGGATTTGCGGACAAATTATGTGCAAGAAATAAAAAATGAATACGAGAAAGTGCGCACCCAGCACAAAAACAAGAAAGGCCCAGCGAAACTGTTAACACTCACTGAAGCGCGTGCCAATGCCTTCAAGACTGACTGGACAAATTACCAGTCCTATCAGCCGGAACTGATCGGTATCCGTACGCTGAATAATTATCCACTGGAAAAAATTGTACCGTATATCGACTGGACACCGTTCTTTCAGGCGTGGGAGCTTGCCGGACGTTATCCGAATATCCTGCAGGATGAGGTGGTTGGAGAAACAGCAAGCCAGCTATTTCGCGATGCACAAACGATGCTGAAGAAAATAATCGAACAAAAATGGTTGAGCGCCAACGCAGTAATTGGTTTATTTCCGGCCAATTCTGTCGACGACGACATCGAAATTTACACTGATTCGTCACGCAATAAGCTTGCCATGACTTATCATTGTTTGCGACAACAAGATCAGAAGCCATCGGGCAAGCCGAATCGATGTTTGTCCGATTTTATCGCCCCCAAAGAATCAGGAATTCAAGATACGATTGGTCTGTTTGCTGTAGGCGCTGGATTTGGTATTGACGAGCGTGTCAGGGCCTTTGAAGATGCCAATGATGATTACAGTGCGATTGTACTCAAAGCATTGGCGGATCGTCTGGCGGAAGCGTTTGCTGAGCATATGCATGCACGGGTACGGCGCGAATTCTGGGGTTATGCCAAAGATGAGACTCTAACCAACGCGCAACTGATCAACGAAGAATATCGCGGTATCCGTCCCGCACCTGGCTACCCCGCCTGTCCGGATCACACAGAAAAGGGTGCGTTGTTTGCGACATTAAGTGCAACCGCGAACGCCGGTATCATTATTACTGAATCTTTTGCCATGGTTCCGACTGCTGCCGTATCTGGTTTCTATTTCGCGCATCCTGACTCAACGTTCTTTGCGGTTGGAAAGATCGGCAAAGACCAGGTGGAGGACTATGCCAAACGGAAAGCCTGGACGGTAGAAGAAGCTGAACGGTGGCTTGCTCCGGTACTAGCATATGAGAGATAAGCACATGATTCTGTTCTTTATCGATAATAATGGCACGTATCAGTGTCAGTACTTTTATCGGGCATGTCATTAGCGGGTGCTTTCCAATCGACATTTTCTTGTACTCCAAATATCTTATAAGATATAGTTGAGATTAGATTGGGTATATGCCTGATTAATAGTTAAGTTTACGATGACAATTTGTATTTTAGATTTTAATAAATTTCTTGGAGATTATAATGAAATTAAAATTGATGCGCTGCTTGGTAACTTTGCTCGTGATCCCGCTGATGTCTGGATGTTGGCTGCTTGCAGTAGGTGGCGCCGGTGCATATGGCGGCTACAAGGCTAAGGAAGAAGGCTATGAGCTGCGGAATCCTGTCACAAAGGAAAAGAAGATTAAGGCCGAGTGACAGGGAAGCTAGTAGGAAAATTCTGAATTACCACCTGCTTGTCTTGTTCGGATTTTTGTTCAGGCGAGCAGGGCGGGTGTGATAGTATCTTACTCGCTAAACTCTACAGTATGCGATGGCTCATGGTTGAGAGTATGGCGGCTTTTCCCCGTTTGGAGTTTTGCTACTAACCTGTAATAGGTTGAAATAGGAGCAAGGTTACTTTGCAACGTTCACGAAATTTATATCTTCATGAATTGTGAGTCGCAATCCCAATTGCAACAATTCATTCCAGACATCCCCTCGCGCAACCCCTTTAATCATCCGGTCTATTTTCGCGGCATCGGATAAACTCTGCATTAGCGCTTGCAGGCTGATGCGTTTGACCGCAGCTTGTGCTGATTTCTGCCGGTCGCCCCAAATTCTGGTGATCTGTAGTAACTGTGTGAGAGATTGACCCGTGTCGAGGCCCTTGCGAATAGTAATCAGCTGTCGTATTTGTTCAGTCAGAGTGGCGAGAATCAGCAGTGGGGCAGTGCCTTCATCTTGCAAACCAGTCAGGATACGAATAAAGCGTGCGGCATCTGCATTGATCATGGCGTCTGATAATTGAAATGCATCATAACGCGCCACATTCAGCACGGCATCTTTTACTTGCTCGAAAGTTAGGCTGCCGCTGGGGTAGAGTAACGCAAGTTTCTGAATCTCCTGATGTGCGGCGAGCAGGTTGCCTTCAACTTGATTTGCTAAAAATTGCAACGTAGCAGAATCAGTTTTTTGTTGTTGTCTACCAAGACGTTGACCGATCCATTCAGGTAATTGGTTGCGTTCGATGGTATAGACTTGGACTAGAACGCCGGTAGCCTCAAGTGTTTTGAACCACCTTGTTGCTTGTCCTTGCTTATCGATCCGAGGTAGTGTGAGGAGGGAGAGCGTATCGGGAGGCAATGCACTGCAATAGTTCTCGATTGCTTTGCCGCCTTCCTTGCCGGGCTTGCCGGAGGGAATGCGGATATCCATAATTTTGCGATCACCAAACAAAGACAGGTTATTACCGGCATTCAGCAGATCAGACCAATCGAAGTACTGATCCACAGCGAACAGTTCGCGTTCGGTATATCCATGCTGCTGCGCATGAGTGCGGATTAAGTCTGCAGCCTCTAAAATCAGCAACGGCTCATTGCCAAATAGGGTGTACAGCGGTGCGGTTTGCTTTTGCAGGGATTGCGATAATTGATCGAGTTTTATACGCATGGTGATGGGGTATTACCTGAAACGATTACGGCTTTACTGCGTGCTTTCGGCAGGAAACTTAATCGTTGACAAACGCCACAGGATTTGTTGAATGGCATCGGATTGCATGTCTTTTGCCAACAATCTTTCTTCCGATTCTTTGGCAAGGATTTGTGCATCCAGAAACGGCAGAACGCGGGTTAAGGATATTTCAGTATTTGGCATAATTTCAATGCCTCTGTTATCCAGTACACGATAGTTCACCCGGTAAATCAAATTAAAATCCCGTACGCGACCGCCACCAGACAAAGACAAAATAGCTCTTTCATTAACTGCGCTGATAATATCCAGCGTTGCTTCGGCTTCTGCGGTGCTGTCAACTAGACGGGTTGTTGGCGTGGCTTTGATCATGCGCTCCATTTCTATGCCGATCGTATGTCCATCCGGTGCGGTGACATACATGGTTTTGAACGGTAGCACAGCAGCTTGTCCGCGTAACTTAAAACCGCAGGCTGTCAATAAGACCACGATGATCAGAATAATTAGAATAAGTAGATGCTGTTTATGTATGTTTATCATGAGCTAAGGATGCAAATTATTTATACGACGATATTAACCAATTTTCCGGGCACAACAATGATTTTTTTAATAGTTTGTCCTGCGGTAAATTTTTGTATCTGCTCATCAGTCAAAGCGGCTTTCTCCATCGCTTCTTTTTCGGCATCTTTGGCAACACAGATTTGTCCACGTAGCTTGCCATTAACCTGCACAATGAGTCTGATTTCGTCTTGTACCATTGCAGCGTCATCTGCTTGTGGCCAGGGTTGAGCAAAAAGCTCGGTTCCCGGCTTGAGTTCATGCCAAAGCTCATGGCAGATATGTGGAACAATCGGGGAAAGCAGCAGCACAATATTCTCCAGAGCTTCCTGCATCAGGTTACGGCTGGTAGGATCGTTGTCCTGACATTTTGCCAGGCTATTCATAAGCTCCATTACAGCAGCAATGGCGGTATTGAACGTGTGACGACGTTCCAGATCATCCGTTACTTTGGCGATAGTTTGGTGTAGTTGGCGACGCAGGGCTTTGAGTTCCGAGGGCAGCGTCTGGTGTAATGCGGGATCAATCTTGATTACACCAAGCTGGAGATGGAGATAAACCTGCCGCCATAAACGTTTGAGAAAACGGTAAGCGCCATCGACACCAGCATCGGCCCATTCTAATGTTTGTGTCGGTGGGCTGGCGAACATCATGAACAGGCGGGCAGTATCGGCACCATATTCTTGCACCAGGTTTTGCGGATCAACGCCATTATTCTTGGATTTCGACATGGTGCCGATACCGCCCGATTCAACCGATTGGTTATCCGCCAGTAAAATTGCGCTGCAGCGTTTGCCTTGCTCGTCATACTGAATCTGAACTTCGGAAGGATTGTAATAGAGAATCCGCCCTCCGCCGGTTTTGCGATAAAAAATTTCATTCAGCACCATGCCTTGCGTCAGCAGATTGGCAAACGGCTCGTCCACAGCCAATAAGCGCAGATCGCGCATGACTTTGCTCCAGAAGCGCGAATACAGTAAATGCAAAATAGCGTGCTCAATGCCGCCAATGTATTGATCGGCCGGCAGCCAGTAATTAACGCGCTCGTCAGTCATTGCCTGGTGTTGATCCGGGCAAGCATAACGTGCGTAATACCAGGATGAATCGACAAATGTATCCATGGTGTCGGTTTCCCGGCGCGCGGGTTTGCTGCATTTGGGACAGGTGCATTGGTAAAAAGATGGAGTCTTTGCCAGCGGATTGCCCGAACCATCGGGTACCAGATTCTGCGGCAGCACGACCGGTAATTGATCATCCGGTACCGGTACCACGCCGCAATCGGCACAATGAATCAGCGGAATCGGACAACCCCAGTATCGCTGGCGTGAAATGCCCCAATCGCGCAAGCGATACTGCATGCGCTTATTGCCGAGGCCTTTAGCTTCAAGATCGTTAGCAATAGCATCGACTGCAGCATTATAGCCAAGGCCATCGTATTTACCTGAATTAATACAAATACCAATTGCTTTGTTCCCATACCATGCTTGCCATTGAGAGATAGAAAAAGGGATATCAACTCCACTGTCACAACTGCCACTACCATCTCCCGATCCAGCCCCAGAGCCTGTTCCACCCCCATACCTACTTCCATCACCGAAGCCATCTTCTCGACCTTTTGTGATTACTTGCTTAATTGGTAGTCCATATTTTTTTGCAAACTCAAAATCACGTTCATCATGTGCAGGAACCGCCATCACCGCGCCTTCGCCATATCCCATCAACACGTAATTGGCAACCCACACAGGTAGTTTTTGATTGTTGAGGGGATGAATCACGAATAACCCAGTATCCATGCCTTTTTTCTCTTGAGTAGCCAGATCGGCTTCCTTGGCTGAGCCGAGTTTGCATTCTTGAATAAAAGCTTGCAGCGATGGATTGTGTTGGGCGGCATGCAGAGCAATAGGGTGTTCAGCAGCGACTGCCACGTAGGTGGCACCCATCAGTGTATCCGCGCGAGTAGTGAATACTTTCAAGTCTTGCGGCGTACCAGATTCGGTATCGGCGGGGAAGATGATGTCAACACCGTAGCTTTTGCCGATCCAGTTGGCCTGCATGGTCTTGACTCGTTCCGGCCAGCCGGTCAGGGTATCCAGAGCGGTAAGCAGTTCGTCCGCATATTGAGTGATCTTTAGGTAATACATCGGAATTTCGCGTTTTTCCACCGGAGCCCCAGTGCGCCAACCGCAACCATCAATCACTTGCTCATTGGCCAGCACTGTTTGATCAACCGGGTCCCAATTGACCGTGCCGGTAGTCTGATACGCCAGTCCCTGCTCCAGCATACGCAGAAACAGCCACTGGTTCCAGTGATAATAGCTCGGGTCACAGGTAGCAATCTCGCGCTCCCAATCAATACTCAGCCCCAGGCTTTTCAATTGCTTGCGCATGTAGGCAATGTTGTCGTAAGTCCATTTAGCAGGAGAAACATTATTTTGCATCGCAGCATTTTCTGCAGGAAGACCGAACGCGTCCCAGCCCATCGGTTGCAATACGTTGAAGCCCTGCATACGGCGGTATCGGGACAATACGTCACCGATGGTGTAATTTCGTACATGCCCCATATGCAACTTGCCGGAGGGATAGGGAAACATCGACAAACAGTAGTATTTAGGTTTCTCAGGAATTTCGATTGCTTTGAATGCGGATGTTTGCTCCCAATATTGCTGCGCGTTCTTTTCGATTTCCTGGGGGTGATATTTTTCTTGCATGGACGTGGAGTTTTTACTTTTACTTAAGATAGCTAATTATAGCGTGAAGTATTTAGATGAATTGTGTCTATTATTGGCTCTTGTTGATAGCAGTGATATTCGGTTGGTCCTATACGGGATTCTTTTTAGCACAATAACCCCCCGTTAGAGTTTCACCCTAAATGCACTGCCTCAATATTCTAAGATCGCTTACATTGTTGAATACCCCCCAACTGTCCTAATCAACAGGGTTAGTCCAAACGAAAGCCAATTTTAAGCTTCACTTGATAGTGTGCAACTTTGCCATCAACGATATGCCCGCGTGTTTCCACTACTTCAAACCAATCCAGATTACGTACGCTTTTGCCAGCTTTCGCAACCGCTAGCTGAATGGCATCATCGCTGCTTTTGGTTGATGAGCCAACAATTTCAATGATTTTATAAATATGATCGTTCACTTTGGATCCCCTATGCTATTGTTAAGAACTGAGTTATATCATATTCTTGGTTATCCACTGCATTAGTCTTTGTGTTCATTATTAACCAAAAGTATTTACATACCCTTGTGTTTCACAAGTTGTATCATGGTCAGAATGAGATGAAATTCCGCTGATCCAACGTACGGAGAATATTAATTATGAAGTTCAGATTATTACTAATTCTATTCATTTTCATTTTACTCGCGGCTTGCGCGACCACGCCCACGGGGAGAAGCCAACTGGCTTTCATGCCTGACAGTGAGCTTGATGCGATGGGGTTGCAGGCATTTACAACGATGAAGAATGAAAAATCAATTAACCAGAATACGCGAGAAAATCAGTTTGTGCGTTGCGTTGCAAATGCTATTACTCGTGAAGTTGGTGGAGATTGGGAAGTGGTGGTGTTTGAAGACGATACGCTGAATGCATTTGCTTTGCCGGGAAATAAAATTGGCGTCCATACTGGGCTGGTTGATCTTGTCGATAATCAAGATCAGTTAGCTTCCGTGATCGGTCATGAGATTGGTCATGTGATGGCGAAACACAGTAATGAACGGATGTCGCAGAAATTAGGGGCGCAAATGGGAATGTCCATTATCGCAGCGGTCGCTGCACCGACTACTCCCATGGGACAAACCGCATTAGGCTTGCTTGGAGTCGGCACACAATATGGCTTGATTATGCCGTTTAGTCGCTTGCATGAAAGTGAAGCCGATGAGATTGGTATCGAATTAATGGCAAAGGCTGGATTTAATCCTGCGGAAAGCATTACATTATGGCAGAAAATGGCGCAGGCCAGCAAAGGGGAACAACCGGCAGAGTTTCTGTCGACTCATCCGTCCCATGAAACCCGAATTGATGATTTACGGGCGCTCCTACCTAAGGCCAGCAAGATGATGCAGCAAGCACGTGCAGCCGGCAAGAATCCCAATTGTAAAAAATAACAGCTTATTATCCAGGCTCTGATTCATCCGCTGGGAAATCCAGTTCAACTTTTGCACCGTCTGGGTCATGACAGAATAATTGCCAGATTTCCAATCCTTTGAGGCGGTGCAATTCATACTCGATATTATATTGTTTTAAAGTGTTAACTACGGCTTGCAGATTGGATGCGGTGAATGCCATGTGATCGATGACGCCAGCAGCATTGGCGGGCATAGGTCTGCCCGCCATGATGTGCAGTATCGATCGATCCCCAACATAAAGCCATGCACCCGGAGATGCAAGAGGTGGGCGATAACCTTCTTTAAGCCCCAAGATATCGATGTAAAAAGCCTTGCTTCTTTCTAAGTTACTACTTAATACCGTGAAATGATTCATGCCTGCGATAGCCATTTTGTAGTTATCCTTTGTAACTATAAACTTAGATTATATCGTGCGTAATAAAATAATTCGCTGTGTAGTGAATTAACCAATTGAATGAGAACGAAACATTCGAAAAAATCATTTAATTGTGATCATTAATCAATAATCTTTTTATAGCTATTATTTTTACAGATATAAAGTGATTTTGTTCGCCTGTTCCCAGTTTGATTGATTACCGATTCTATTAAAATCTGCAAACTCATTTAAGAAAGTATTCCTTTTTCCGTAAATCATAACCTGCGAACTCGCATAAGGTTCGTGTTTTTCATATAGAAGATGGAGTGAGATTTATGTTGCAAGAACGAATCGCAAGTTTAGCAGATAGTCATTTAAACAACGAGTTTCTAACTTTTTGCCTAGGAAAGGAAGAATATGGGATAGAGATTCTTAAAGTACAGGAAATTCGTGGTTATGATGCTATTACTCAGATTGCCAATGCGCCTGATTTTATCAAAGGTGTAGTCAATCTGCGCGGAATTATCGTGCCCATTATCGATATGCGGATTAAATTTAAGCTAAGTGATGTAACGTATGATCAATTTACCGTGGTAATTATTTTAAATGTATTCGGGCGTGTCGTAGGGGTCGTAGTGGATGGTGTGTCAGATGTAATTACTTTGGAAGCAGAACAAATGAGGCCTACACCAGGATTAGGCTCAGTAATTGATACTGATTACATTATGGGGCTCGGTGCCGTCGGCGAACGTATGTTGATATTGATTGATATCGAGAAACTGATGAGTAGTAGTGGCATGGAGTTGATTGAGCAAAGCATAGATTGATGAGATTCTGATAAGTTTTTCTATAGATTAGGAACGAACTGTGGATTTTAAGGAGGTTTTTATGTTGAAGAATATGACGATAAAGTCGAAACTGGCGTTGGTAATAGGAATGTTGTCGGTATTGTTGGTAGGTGTTGGTGCCCTAGGTTTGTATGGTATCGATCAGTCTAATGATGGTTTAAAGACGGTTTATGAAGATCGTACGGTAGTTCTGGGAGATTTGAGTTTGATACTTGACCGGATGCATCGCGTTCGTCTCAACGCAGTAATGGCAGCTAATATGCAAGATGTTGCGGTTGCTAAGCAGCGTGCTGCAATGACAGCTGAAAGGGATGCTGAAATCAATGCTACATGGCAGAAATTCATGGCTACTTACTTGACGCCTGAAGAGGAAAAGTTAGCGAATGCTTTTACACAGCAATGGCCGATATATAAAGAAGCCCGTGACCGTACAATGAATCTGGCCATGGCAGGGAATTTTGAGGCGGCGGCTGAGAATGCTACAAATGATGCGACGCCAAGTTTTGATGCAGTGCATCAAACTATGTTTGATTTGATTGAATTGCAGTCAAAAGTTGCAGGTCAGGAATATGCAGAAGCGCAAAGCAATTTTAATTTTGTGTTTACGATGACCGGTGCTGCCATAGGATTGGGTGTGGTTCTGGCGATTATTATGGGTTTAATTTTGATTCGTGCCATTGTGGGTCCGCTAAATGAAGCGGTTATGGTTGCAAATGCAGTAGCATCGGGTGATTTGACTAGCCGAATTGAGGTCAATTCAACCAATGAAACCGGACGTTTGTTGCAAGCGCTCAAAACCATGAACGAAAACTTGATCGAACTAGTCAGTAAAGTGCGTACAGGAACTGATCAGATTGCTACGGCCTCTGGTGAGATTGCCTCAGGCAATACTGATTTGAGTCAGCGTACCGAAGAACAGGCATCTAGCCTAGAAGAGACTGCATCTTCCATGGAAGAATTGACCTCTACCGTGAAGCAAAATGCCGATAATGCCCGTCAAGCCAATCAGTTGGCGGCAGGAGCATCTGAAGTTGCAGTAAAAGGTGGAGCTGTAGTTGGCCAGGTAGTGCAAACTATGAGTTCAATTAATGAAAGCTCCAAGAAGATTGTGGATATTATCAGTGTCATAGATGGTATAGCATTTCAGACTAACATTCTGGCGCTGAACGCTGCAGTAGAAGCGGCGCGTGCAGGTGAACAAGGTCGTGGTTTTGCGGTAGTGGCTACCGAAGTGCGCACGCTGGCGCAACGTTCAGCAGCGGCGGCGAAAGAAATTAAGGAATTGATCAGTGATTCAGTAGCTAAAGTAGAAGATGGGACTCGTTTGGTGGATGAGGCTGGCATCACGATGGATGAGATTGTAATTGCGGTTAAGCGAGTAACCGATATTATGAGTGAGATCTCAGCGGCATCTCATGAACAAAGTTCAGGTATTGAGCAAGTAAATCAGGCTGTGACGCAGATGGATGAGGTTACGCAACAAAATGCGGCTTTGGTCGAAGAGGCCGCCGCAGCGGCCGAGTCCATGAGTGATCAGGCGCAAGCTTTGACTCAAGCAGTCAGTGTCTTTAAAATATCTGGCGGAGCTGGCTATACACAGGGTATGCCAATTAAAAGGAATAATCGTCCTGCATCAGTTGCTAAGTTACCAAATAGAGTGCCTACGAAGAAAGCAGCGGTGAAGTCCGACGAGGATTCCGTCTCAATACAGTCACGTAAAGTTGTGTCCGGTGGTGGTGGAGATGATTGGGAACAATTTTAGTACGAAGCTAATCAGTCTAGCATAAGTGCAGTCGCTTTAGGCCAATAGTCGGACTAAAGAGATTTTGATATAAGCGCCACTCAATTCTGAGTGGCGCTTTTTTATTCGAGCAGAGAACTCAATATTGAGTTCTCTGCCAAATTAGGGTGGTTGCTTAGCAGTTACCTTAATGTGTTTTGAATCTGTGAGCGAGAACCAAATATGTATCTTCATTGAGGTGTGACAAAAATCACAGTCATAGTTTAGATATAAGGGTAAATTCCCTCTCTGTTTTCATCTTCAAGAATACTCAGTTGGTATTAAACTTAAAATCAGTTATCGCAATATTGAAACCGGAATGTAAAAAATGTATCGATACCTGCACTGAGGGAGATGTTTTACATTTGACTGTTAATTGCGATGGATGATTTTATGACGAGGCCCTTTAATCCCTATTGCTTGCAATAGGGATTTTTTTACCCAATTCAGTCATTCACCAGAACAGGTGTTATCGCGAGTTGTTGACTAAGCGTATTGGCTGCCAACCTGGCAACGGTTGAATCTGGATAAGGGCCGACGTGTATTTTATACAACCCCTTGTTCTTGGTAATACTGGCTGTTTCTTTGAGTGATGGGAGTCTCTGATGTATCTGAGAAAGAAAATTCCTTGCGTTATCTGATGAACCAAATGCAGCTAGTTGCAAATAAACAATGTTCATTTCTGCGTGACTATCGGCAACAGGCAGCGAGGGAGATGGTTTGGAAACCGCCAGTATAACTTGCCCATTATTCGGTATGATGCTCTCTACTTCAACCTGACCGCTACCACCAGTTAGTATTCCCAATTTATATGCGGCAGTATAAGAAAGATCGATGATACGATCAGAAAGAAATGGGCCTCGATCATTCAAACGCACAATCACCGAATTGCCATTTTCCAGATTGGTGACCCGTGCATAGCTAGGTAACGGTAATGTGGGGTGAGCCGCTGTCATTGCATACATATCATAAACCTCTCCTGAGGCTGTATTGTTTCCATGATAACGACGCCCATACCATGAAGCAATTCCACGTTTCCTATAAGGTTCCAAACCAGTCATGGGTCTAAAATGTTTTCCTAGTGCGACATAGGGTTGCATATTGGCTGCACGCAATGGCTCAGCTTTAGGCACGGCATCTGGAACAAGATGTAAGTTTGGTGGCGGATTATCTTCTGGACCATCGTCCAGATAGTATCCACCTCCTCGTCTGTTCATTTCACTTGGGTTGATGCCTGATAGCTTGGTCGCTGTTGTTCTCTGTTGTTCTTGCACACTGCTGTTATATTGCGGTGTACTGCTACACGCAGCCAATAGTGCAAAAATTAATACCAATGCCAATCCAGGAATTGATCTGCAGAGTACAGATAAATATTTATACACTTTAAAGAATGAAGAATTAGAGTTTGTCATGTTTTTATCAACTTAGGATGTGTCTGAATACTCATCAAAATACCAAAACCAAGCAGCATCGTAACCATAGATGTACCGCCATAACTGATTAGCGGAAGAGGTACGCCTACAATTGGGAGAATGCCGCTTACCATTCCTATATTAACAAATATATAAGTGCAAAAGGTCAATGTAATCGATCCTGAGATCAAACGTGTAAACTGCGTTGAAGCATTTGCTGTAATTGCTATACACCGCCCGATTACTAGCAGATATAGTAATAATAATACAGTATTCCCAATTAACCCAAATTCTTCTGAAAAAACAGCAAAGATAAAATCGGTGCTTTGTTCTGGCAAAAAATCTAATTGCGTTTGCGTGCCATTTTGCCATCCTTTTCCAACGACTCCACCAGAACCGATCGCAATAGAAGATTGGATCGTATGATAACCGGCGCCCAAAGGGTCTTGCGTTGGATCAAACAATGTCATGATGCGTTGTCGTTGATAATCGTGCATCACCGACCAAAGTATCGGCAAACTTGCGGCTGCAGCCGTCACTAATCCAACAATAATGCGCCAAGATAATCCAGCCAGGAACAGAACATAAAAACCGCTGGCAGCAATTAACAAGGCGGTCCCTAAATCCGGTTGCCGTAAGATCAGCAGAACAGGCAACAATAACAATATCGTTGCACCAAAATAATCTCTCAAACGTAAAGCAATTTCATACTTATCGAAATACCAAGCCATCATCAACGGTATCGCTATTTTCATCAATTCAGATGGTTGGATTCGAGTTACCCCAATATTAAGCCAGCGTCTGGCACCATTGTTTATTTCACCAAATAATGCAACGCCGATAAGTAAAATCAATCCTAGCATGTACATCGGGAATGCCAGGCGCAATATTTGTTGCAGTGGAATATTTGCAACCAACCACATAATTACTAACGCTACCAGTATATTAACTGCTTGATTACTGACTCTGGTTACATTTCCACCCGTGGCGCTATATAGCACAATAAGCCCTATCGACATTAATATGAGGATTCCGACTAACAGAAAGCTATCTACATAGCGCGTAAGATAGTGCCAAATTTTTCTAATTTCAATCATGCATCATGTATGCAGGTCGATAATTAATTGAATACTGATTTGAGTCTTCTCAGAGATGATCATGCGCATGATCTTTAATGGGTTCAATCAAATGAGCAAGATCTATTTCCGGCAATTTGCCTAATAAAAAATAATCAAAGACTTGTCGTGCAATAGGAGCTGCTGTTGAACCGCCGGTGCCAGTATTTTCGACTAAAATTGCCAAAGCAATCTTGGGATCTTCTGCTGGTGCATATGCAATAAACATTGCATGATCGCGGTGACGTTCATTGATCAATTTTTCGTTGTAACGTTCTCCCTGTTTAATAGCGATAACTTGTGATGTGCCAGTCTTACCAGCAAAAGTGTAGTCTGCATTGGCGCCCGCTTTTGCAGCTGTTCCCCCGGGGCGGGTAACATCCACAAGCGCATTCTTAACGACTTCGAGATTTTTAGGCTTAAGATTTAAGCTATAAAGCAATTTGGCAGGGATATCCTGAACTTCCCCGGTTTGACTATTCTGAATTTGTTTAACCAAGTGGGGTAAATATGCTTTACCATTGTTTGCGATGATCATCGTGGCGAAAGCGAGCTGAAGCGGTGTGGTCAAATTATATCCCTGCCCAATTGCAACTGAAATAGTATCCCCAGCATACCATTTTTGTTTATGCTGTCGCATTTTCCAAGCAGAGGAAGGCAATAACCCCGACGCTTCTCCTTCAACATCAATGCCCGTTTTACTTCCTAACCCAAACTGACTGATAAAATTGTGTATGTTGTCGATTCCGAGATCGTTGGCAAGACTGTAGTAATAGGTATCACAAGAAACAACGAGAGATTTGTGCAAATCGACTCTGCCATGCCCGCCGGGTTTCCAGTCACGATAGCGCCGACTGACGCCGGGCAGTGAAAAATATCCGGGATCACTCATGCTATATTCGGGCGTGCGTTTCCCCAGCTCAAGTGCGGCAAGCGCCATAAAGGGTTTAAATGTTGATCCTGGAGGATAAACACCTCGTAGCGCTCGGTTATTGAGAGGGCGATCAATCGAATTGTTAAGCAAATTCCAGTTTTCCTGGTCAATGCCGCCGATAAAGAGGTTATTGTCATAACCTGGTTTGCTAACAAAAGCAAGCACTTCTCCATTGTTAGGGTCCAAAGCAACCAGTGCACCCCGGCGATCGTTAAATGCGATTTCTGCTACTTCCTGTAAGCCAAGATCTAATGTGAGAATTAAATTATTGCCAGGCGTCGGTGGTGTGCGTGACAATACTCGAATAGAGCGGCCTGCTGCATCGGTTTCTACTTCCTCAAATCCTGTGACGCCATGTAATTGTTTTTCATAACTCTGCTCAATACCAATTTTGCCAATGTGATGAGAGCCGCGATAATTGTGAAGTTCGCCACGGCTTTCCAGTTGCTCGAGATCTTGATCATTGATCCGACTGATATAGCCAATAACATGTGAAACCATCTCCTTTTCCGGGTATTGACGGTATACCTGAGCCTTGATTTCAATGCCTGGGAAACGGTAACGATTTGTAGCAAAGGTTGCGATCTCGACATCTGTCAAACGATTCCTGATAGGTAAACTTTTGAATCGTTTACTCTCTCTTAGTAATTTCTTGAATCGCTGGCGATCAGCGGGGGTGATCTCAATAATGGTTGCCAGCTCATTTAATGTCGCCTCAAGATCTTGAATTTTACTGGGTACAACCTCCAGCGTATACGCTGAATAATTTTGTGCCAATATTTTTCCACTTCGATCAGAGATCAAGCCACGGTAGGGAACCAGTGGCGCAATGGAAATACGATTCGCTTCCGCCAGCGTATGATAATGCTCCTGCTGAATAATCTGTAAGTAATAGAAGCGTGCATAGAGCAACAGAAACAGAATAAGAACAAAGCCTGCGCTGATGGCAAGACGCATACGAAATTTATACAGTTCAATTGGGTGATTTCTTAGTTCTACATGTTGCTTCATAACGCACTAGAGTCCGGTTTTGGTTTTGATAGCAGAGTCATTACAAAGGCAGCCGGCGCCCAAAGTAAGGTACCTGTGATAGTCGCGTGAAAGTAACTCCAGCCAGGCAGTGTTGATCCGCTCGATAGGGCTATCAGAACGAAGACTGTTTGCATTATGAATAAGAAAAAACCGATTTGCGGTGCTTGCTTTAGTAAACTGAATAGCCGCAAACGCCGACCGAAAATTTGTGTCAGATAAAAAATAACACAATATGCTAAGGCATGTTGGCCCATTATCCCAGCGTTGCCGACATCCATCATTAATCCCATGCCAAATGCCAAGCTCATTCCTAATTTGTGCGGATGATTGACATTCCAATAAGCTATTGCGAGTGCTACGAAATCAGGACGCGCGATCAAAAGATCGCCTTGCAATGGTAGAAAATTGAGGATGAGTGCGATGACTAGACTTGTGGCAATAAACAAACTACTGGCAGGCACATACATATCCTGCCTTAAGTAGTTCTCTTTAGTTGAATTATTTTCTTTAATTCGTTCCGGATTCAATGGTTGGCATCTCTAGAGAATCATTGGATTCTACCTGCGCCAAGGACAGAACTAAAACCTGTCGATTCCGATTTACACCAGCAATCGGCGCGCTGGTAACAAGCGCAAAATCACCTGCAGGGTCCTGCTCAATCTTGAGCACAGTTGCAACGGGAATTCCTGACGGATACACTCCGCCAATCCCGGAAGTAACTAATAAGTCACCTTGCTGAATATCTGTGTTAACCGATAAGTAACGTAATTCCAGCTCATTATTTTTACCCGTTCCAGATACGATTGATCGCAAACCATTGCGAACAACTTGGATAGGAACAGCATGATCTTTATCTGTCAAAAGCGTTACTTCGGATGACCAAGGGTATAGCTGCGTAATTTGTCCGACGATACCCTTATCATCAATTACTGCCTGACCCAACTCAATATCATGATAACTGCCTTTATTCAAGGTTATTTTGTGATTAAACGGATCACGCGGAGTATACTGAATTTCTGCTAAAACTACTTTCGTTTTAGCAGTGGTTTCGATTTGCTGTGCTGCGCCTAACAATCTGCGCAAGTGCGTATTCTCGGCTTCCAGTGCCTCTAATCTCAGCAGTTGTTCACGACGGTCCAGATAAAGTTGTCGCAATTTTACATTTTCTTCGAGCAAGTTGAAACTGGTAATCAATTTCTCAACTTGATCATATATATCTGAAGGGATATAAGCAATTTTCTGTAAAGGAAAGATGATCACACCAATTGTTTGGCGCAACTGAGGAAAATATTTGAAACGCGTATCATCCGCAATCAACAAGCAGGATAGGATCGCAAATATAAACAGTCGTGCAAACGGACCCGGACCATTCCTGAAAAACTGTGGGGCTGTTTCCATTACGTTCCGTCTTTAAGAGAAAGACTTAATTTTGTACTAGAAAAGAGAAAAGTAATCAGTAATTAAACAATAATTAGTCACGAGCAAAAATACCAATGGATCGATCCATATTTTCCAGCGCGATCCCAGCTCCCCGTACGACACAGGTCAGCGGATCATCGGCAACAATGACCGATAAGCCAGTTTCCTCCATTAATAATCGATCAACATCGCGCAACAAAGCTCCGCCTCCAGTCATAACCATACCTTTATCAGCAATATCCGCACCCAATTCCGGCGGAGTATGTTCTAAGGCCGATTTAACTGCACTGACAATACTATTGATTGGTTCGGTCAGTGCTTCCAGAATTTCATTGCTGGAAATCGTGAAGCTGCGCGGTATGCCTTCCGCCAGATTGCGACCTTTCACTTCAATTTCTCGTACTTCTGAGCCAGGAAAAGCAGAGCCGATTTCCTTCTTAATAATCTCTGCTGTCACTTCGCCGATCAACATGCCATAATTGCGACGAATATAGTTGATAATCGCCTCATCAAATTTGTCCCCTCCAACGCGTACAGAATTGGAATACACGATGCCACCTAGCGAAATAACGCCAACCTCTGTCGTGCCCCCACCAATGTCAACCACCATCGAGCCAGTCGGGGATTCCACTGGAAGATCAGCCCCTAATGCAGCTGCCATCGGTTCTTCGATCAACTCAACCTTGCGTGCGCCGGCGCCATAAGCTGCTTCACGAATAGCACGGCGCTCCACCTGCGTGGAGCCATAGGGTACACAAATTACAATACGCGGATTGGCGGAAAATAGGCGTGGCGGATTCACTTTGCGGATAAACATTTTGAGCATCTGTTCGGTCACGGTAAAATCAGCAATCACGCCATCTTTCATAGGGCGGATTGCGGTAATGTTGCCTGGGGTGCGACCTAGCATTTGTTTGGCTGCAAGACCCACCTGTTGGATCATTTTCTTACCGTTGGCTCCGCTTTCTGTGCGAATAGCCACTACTGATGGTTCATCCAGCACAATACCTTGGCCGTGGACATATATCAGCGTATTGGCTGTACCCAAATCAATCGCCATGTCTGTTGAGAAGTAGCTTCCAAGAATACTGTTGTTCAAGAAATTAAACATAATGGCAATATCCGATATTAGTAATTATGATGAGAGCGAATAAATAGAATAACAAATGAAACCATCAAAAAATAATACGCGAGTTAAACTGCGGCATGATACCCTAATACTTCTTTGAATATAAGGCTAACCATCTCAAATGACTTTATCTGTTAGTGATGTAAAACGAATTGCTGATCTTGCCTATATTGAGATTAACGATAACGAGGCAAAAGAGACTTTGAATCAATTATCCGGTATTTTTGATCTGATAGGAACAATGCAAGCTGTCGATACTTCAACCGTGGAGCCCATGTCTCATGCGCAAAGTGTAGTGCAACGCCTACGCGAAGATGAAGTCACTGAAGCCGACCAACACGGATTATATCAATCGATTGCACCACAAGTCGAAGCTAATCTCTATTTGGTTCCACAAGTCATTGAATAGATAAGTGACGAAATGTGCCCAAGGAATTTCTAAGGCTATAAAGAATAGCCATTATACGTAACATTTTATTTTTCTCTAATCAGTAAATCCATGTTTAATGCCAGTCTTAAACAGCTCTCGATTCAGCTTGCCGAAAAAAAAATTTCCAGCACTGAACTTACCACCGAGTTTTTGCAGCGCATCAAACAATTCAATCCTGAATACAACGCGTTTATTACGGTCAACGAAGAAATAAGTTTGGCGCAAGCAAAGGTAGCTGACAAAATGCTTGCCACAGGACAGGCCGGGCCATTAACCGGAATTCCGATTGCACAGAAAGATATTTTTTGCGCTAGAGGCTGGTTGACCACGTGCGGCTCAAAAATGCTGTCAAATTTTGTTTCACCGTATGATGCCGGTGTTATTGAACGATTCAATCAGGCGGGTGCGATCAACATTGGCAAAACCAACATGGATGAATTTGCCATGGGGTCAAGCAATGAAACATCCTATTTCGGCATTGTTAAAAACCCCTGGGATATTGCGGCAGTTCCTGGTGGCAGTTCAGGCGGCGCGGCGTGTGCAGTGGCAGCCAGACTAGCCCCTGCAGCAACCGGCACAGATACCGGCGGTTCCATCCGCCAACCCGCAGCATTATGCGGCATCTCCGGAATTAAACCGACCTATGGATTGGTGTCGCGCTACGGCATGATCGCTTTTGCCTCCAGCTTGGACCAGGGCGGGCCAATGGCTAAATCGGCCGAAGATTTGGCGCTACTGCTGAATGTCATGATTGGGTTTGATCCGCGTGATTCCACCAGTCTGCAGCGCGATGCTGAGGATTGCGCGCAGGATTTGCAGAAACCTTTAGCGGGTCTGCGCATCGGTTTGCCGAAAGAATATTTTGCCGAGGGCATGAGCCAGGATGTCGCAAGCGCGATCGAAAAAGCATTGGTTGAGTATCGCAGATTAGGTGCACAAACGATTGAGGTTTCATTACCCAATGCGCCACTGTCGATTCCAGTTTATTATGTTTTGGCACCTGCTGAGGCGTCGAGCAATTTATCCCGTTTTGATGGGGTACGTTACGGTTATCGTGCTCCAGCATACAGCGACCTAGCTGACATGTATCGCAAAACACGCACGCAAGGCTTTGGCGCAGAAGTGAAACGACGAATTCTGATCGGAACCTATGTGTTGTCGCATGGTTATTACGACGCCTACTACATCAAGGCGCAGAAACTGCGCCGCCTGATCGCGCAGGATTTTACTGAAGCCTATAAACGGTGCGACATTATCATGGGGCCTACCACTCCCACGGTCGCATTTAATCTGGGAGAAAAAAGCGGCGACCCGATCCAAATGTATTTATCGGATATCTATACCAGCGCGGCAAACCTGACCGGAATGCCGGCAATGTCGATCCCGATTGGTTTTGGTGACAAAAATCGACCAATTGGCTTACACATTATGGGTAATTATTTTAAGGAAGCGCAAATGCTGAATATTGCACATCAATATCAATTGGTGACAGACTGGCATTTGAAGTCGCCTGTTTAAAGCTATCGTTCATTCATAAAATCAATCATCTAGCCGGAAATTTATCATGCAATGGGAAATTGTCATCGGTCTTGAAGTACATGCTCAACTTTCAACGCAATCTAAAATATTCTCAGGCGCATCCACCGCTTATGGTGCGCCGCCGAATACCCAAGCGTGCGTAATCGATTTGGCATTGCCCGGTGTTTTGCCAGTACTCAATAAGGGCGCGGTTGAACGGGCTATCAAATTTGGTTTGTCAGTCGGCGCTAAAATTAATTCACCCTCTATTTTCGCCCGCAAAAATTATTTTTATCCCGATTTGCCGAAAGGCTATCAAATCAGTCAATTCGAATTGCCGGTGGTGCAAGGTGGCAACATTCAGATTCAGGCTGATGGTGAGGAAAAAAATATCCGCCTGACGCGCGCGCATCTGGAAGAAGACGCCGGCAAGTCGCTGCACGAGGATTTTCATGGTATGAGCGGGATTGATCTGAATCGGGCTGGCACACCCTTGCTGGAAATCGTTTCTGAGCCGGATATACGCAGCAGTGCGGAAGCCGTAGTCTATGCGAAAACACTGCACGCGCTGGTACGTTGGATCGGCATTTGCGATGGCAATATGCAGGAAGGCTCTTTCCGCTGCGATGCCAATGTTTCGGTGCGTCCACACGGCACGGAAAAACTGGGCACGCGCTGTGAGATCAAGAATTTGAATTCATTCCGTTTTCTCGAGAAAGCGATTGATTATGAGGCCAGGCGACAAATTGAAATTCTAGAAGACGGCGGTACAATCCGGCAGGAAACCCGTCTGTACGATGCCAGCAAAGACGAAACGCGGACTATGCGTACCAAGGAAGATGCCAACGATTATCGTTATTTCCCCGATCCGGATTTATTGCCGCTCGAAATTTCCGCAAACTGGATTGACCAAGTGCAATCAGCTTTGCCGGAATTACCTCAGGCGCGCCGCGATCGCTATATGTCGGAGTTCGCGCTATCCGCCTACGATACCTCCGTACTAACAAGCTCTCGCGAAACCGCAGATTATTTTGAATCAACTATCAAGCAATTGCCTGCACAGGCAAAATTGTGCGCCAACTGGATCATGGGCGAGATCAGTGGGCAATTGAACAAAGAAGGACTTGAAATCACCGCATGCCCAATTACCCCTTCCCAACTTGCGACACTGCTGGAGCGAATCAGTGATGGCACCATTTCCGGCAAGGCAGCCAAAACGGTATTTGAAAGCATGTGGAATGGTGAATTGGAAAAAAATGTCGATGCTATCATTGCCGCCAAAGGGTTAAAACAAATTTCCGACGATAGCGCCATTGAGAAACTGGTTGAACAAGTACTGACGGCCAATGAACAACAAGTCGCAGACTATCGCAATGGCAAAGAAAAAGCTTTCAATTCACTGGTCGGCCAAATCATGAAAGCAACCCAAGGAAAAGCCAATCCAGCACAGGTGAATACTATTTTGAAAAAGAAACTGGAAGGATAGCAAGAATCAAGACTATCAACTTAACAGGCTGTTGAAACCTTGCCACCGAGTTGGTTTAAATCAAGTTCTATAAAGCTACCAATGCTTTTTGGCTTTATTCCAGCGATAAAGCGCTGCCGCAAATAAATTATAGCTCAACGTACACAACTGCCTGACAACCGGAATCCCTAGCATTTTCGCTTTCCAGCGTTCATGCGCAGATGCACGCCAGATGGCCAAAAAGGCATCAAAACCGACATGAAGATTGCCCACCTCATCAATAACATGCAGACGTTCGCGAACGAACTCAAGATCTGAATTGACCTCGGAAACAAGCGCACGATGCGTATGAATATCGTTCCACTGGATTTCACAACAACTTTCTTTGTCCATCTGAGCTTCAATTCCAGCTTTGCATACAGGACAGGCTGAGTTGTAATACACTTTTATTTTTGGTTGATTCGTCATTGCTGTTTTTCACGATAAATGGCCAAGAAGGTAACAGTCTTTCTTAGGACTAAGAAATGATCAATTTTTCTGGAGCTTTCATCGTCACATCCAGACCATACAATATACTCATCTTTGCATTACTATTTTTACATTAGCATAATTGACGTCAAAATGCTTGCTCTCGTGTCAGTGGGTAAAAATGAAGTGTCTCGGTGCATCAGTGTCTTATCATAGCATTGCTTAATTGCGTGCGACAGAAATCCAGAATGGTATTCCTAGAGACTTTTGCAAAAGTGTACTTTGTGATTTGCAACACAAGGTAGAAGTGCTCAAAAAGTACAGCTACCAGTTCGATGCTGGCAGCTGTACGGATATTAGTCTCCGATTGGATTTCTTTGTGCAGCGGTCAAGCCGGCTTTCCAGTCTTCTGGCAGATTTTGCACCCAGCCGTTGTAAACATTGGGAATCGCAAGCACTCCTTGACCACCAAATCCTGGCAGACGACTTACCACGTCATCACTAGCTGTATTTTCTCCGGCGGTTAGAGAAATCGCTCCCACAATCATTGCGTCATTCAGATTGCCATCGCCATTCGGATCAGTATCTACTACGATCAGACGATTGGAAAATTTGCTTGTAACGTAGGCATAATATCCACCACCCTGTTTGGCACCAAAGTTTGCACCGTGACAACCGGGATCGCAGGGGAGCATTTTAACGATGCTATCGGTAGCGGTATCTACGATAACAATTTGTCCGCCTGTTGCGGCGATTACAACTGCTTTGCCATCGGGAGAAACGGGTGTTTGGATGGGTAATACGCCGACTGCAATTTCTCCATTCCCATCATTATCAGCAAAACTGCCGTCAATCGGATCGTAATCAGCAATGAGATTAACAGTTTTGATCAGCTCTCCGGTATTGCCATTCAGCACGCTTAATGAATGGTGTAGAAGGTTGGTTGCATAAATTTTGCTGGAATCCGGCATCATACCGATTGCGATTGGATGTGCGCCGGGAGCACCTTGACCTGTTGCGGTTCTGGCGTGTATATCGCCATCGGCAGCATAGATTCCGATATCACCCGTATTGATGTTGGGGGTTACGATTCTGGATCCATCTGCACTGATCCAATGGCCATGAGGATTTGCAGAGGTATGTCCGCGTCCTTGTGTTGGCATCATTTTGGTAACATGCTTAGTCCCAGCAGGAATAACTGCAATGCTGTTTTCACCATTGATAGCAATCGTTGCGTCATCATTCGTGGGTAATGTCATAACATGAGAAGGTGCATATCCCACTTGAATGTTTTTGATCAATTGACCATTCTTGCGCTTGATCATGGTTAATTTGTTATCAAACCATTGGGTCTGATAAATGACTGATTGATCTCGATTGGGCCACATATTATGTGGATTATTCATATCGATCTCAGGTAATCCAATCTTGCGTTTAACCGTCCAATCGGATGCATCAACCACGGTAATGGTGCCTGGCTTGTATTTGCTTGCAGTTTTCTCAAACTGGGTATTAATCCATACTTCTCCGACACCGTGTTCTGTTGGTGGAATTGGCGTTGGAAGAAGTTCACCGCTGATATCCAAGATGCTTAAAGGAGCAGCAACGCCCCCATCGGTTAGCTCCTTACTGAATGGGGCTCCCGAGATCACGACTGAAAGATCAGGAAATTTTACATTCCAACTGCCGGATGAATAGTCTTGCCAGTTATCTGGTGCAGTAGCGACAAAGAATGTTCGTAATAACCGAATGGCCAAATCGCTATTGGTGGGTAATCCTTTAATTCCGGTTACGAGATCGATTTTAAAATCCGAAGCTTTATCACCTAAGTCAAGTGCAAGACCAAGTATTCCTTCCGCGTGCGTAGTTTCAGGATCATCAACAATCACTGCACCAAACATATAGGGATGAACTTTACAAGTAAATACATAAAGGCCTGGCGTATCTAATCTGAGAATTCCGCCTCCCCGGTAAGCATCGGTTTGATTGAAAGGCATATGATGAGCTCCCGTAGGCCATAACAAAGAGCTGATGGTGTGCACGGCGTTGGTGTCCGACATGATAAAATTAACGCTGCTACCTGGAGCAATAACTTCCAATGATTTAGTTTTAATGCCCAGACCCAATCCTACAAGTGCATCTCCGCGCGCACTTCTAAACCAACTGGCTGGTTCATCAGTTATTTCAAATGTTACCAAGCCTGGCTCATCTTTTGGCCCGAGTAAAATTCGACCATAGGGCGATGCACCGATTTCACTGGCTCCGTCACCGCCGATTGGATCAACTCTGAAACTACCGTGCATACCGGCTTCCATATGTGCAATTAAGTGGCAATGATATTGCCAGCTTCCGGTGCCAACACCAGTGCCTGCTTTGACGGTAAAGGAATGGCTATCGATTTCATCTTTCAATAGCTTGGTATCAATCACTTCGCTGGTGCCCGTTTTCAACCATCGATGCGCGTGTAAGTGGAAGGTGTGTCCGGGTCCAATTGATAAGATATGAAAGCGTACGATATCATTTTCAACGGCGCCTGGATTAGGATTCGCCCAAAGTGGTTTTTGTTGTGAGCCACCTGGAATAATTTCAGTTCCCCAGAAAGTTGAACCTACCATGAATAGAACAAATTGTTTATCGATATCAGCTGATGTGACAGGAATAATGCTGCCATCTGCATTTACATAACTGTCAATTGGTCCATGTGCCTTATCCACAATGATTGCGCCAAACAGACCCAGTAGTTCCTTGCCACTACTATCACCGTGATAAACGAAGCTGCCTGCTTTGCCAGCTTTAATCTTATAATTTTTTGTTTTTCCAGGTTGAATTTTACCAGAGCCTGATTGCGCAAGGTCAGGCACCTTAAACCCAATTTTGATGCTGGTGTTATTTGTTAATGACACATTAACTGTATCCCCTTTCCTTACGAACAAAGTCGGTCCCGGTATGACTCCTTCGTTTCCTGCCAGTGCATACGCAATCTGCCCGTTAGGCAATGTTTCGGCCGTAAGCGCGAAGTTATGTTCTGTAGCCAGAGCGAACTGCGAAATTAAGAGTGTGATTACAAAAAAAACACTTGCAGTCATTGGTCTTCTAAGACCAAAGGCATTTTTAATCTTCATTTTTTATCCCTATTATTAAGTTGCTAACATATGCTTACTGGACTCGAAATTTTCCCTTCATGCCCAAAAGATTATTGGAGAAATTTTTGTCTTTATAATCAGCGCTATTTTTGGCAATAACACTGAAAACATGTTTCTCTAGCGGACCGATTGCAACTTGATTAATAAGATTGTTGGTTCCGGGGTCGACCCATTTATAGCCGTCTAGCTTAAAGGTGTGAATATCGGTGCCTAAGGCAATTAAATGAAACCGGACATTGGAGTTTTTTGTTGCAGCCAATGTTGGATTGGTGCCATGTTTTGACTGAGTTCTGCTCGCTCCGTCGATTTCCATACCCCAGAAAGCATCGTCGCCTAAATAAATTACATAATCCTTGTCAAAATTTGGAGTGCCGATTTTGTTGACGATGATTGCTCCAAAAAGACCTTTGTGCTCTGCTCCATTATGGGTTTCAAAATTATGATCGTGGTATGGCCAGGTGCCAGCAGTTCCAGCTGCAACATTCCAGTGATATTCGTAGATGACATAGGTTTCTTCAAGCCCGGCACCTGCTCCCTCGTCAAAATTTTTATTGATGACCTTGAGGGTTCCGTCGCTAAGAATATCGTAATGGACGCCATGCACATGAATGCTGACCTGTCTGCTGATTCCAGGAATAGGAGTATTATTGCCAGGAATTGCATTCTGAATTGATATCTTAACCGTGTCTCCTTCGGTTAACTCGATGGTAGGGCCGGGAATGGTGGCTTCCGGGCTATAGCGTGATGTAATATCCGTACCATTAACTTTATGGCTTAACATTTTGTAAGCCAGCAACTTGTTGCCAAATCCATCGTCTAGGGTTTCTTCTGCGGTCAGTTGAATAATATGTTCGGCTGCAAAAGCTACAGAAAAAGTAGATAGTGTTAGAGTAAGTGCGATTGTCACGGCACACAGTTTTATTAAAGGTCTTTGTGTGATAGTCGGCGAGGCATTGGAATTTTTTATGAGCTTCGTGTCGTACTCGGATCGGTTGGATTGAAACAGCATTTAATGACCCTCCTAATGTGAAAAATGCATATCAAGTGAAGCGTGTATGAAAATGCATCTTGGCAGATCAATGCAGGCATTTTTATTTGGGGTTCACAATTCACTTGCAATGTAAGATTTAGCAAGTTGATTGCAAAAAGGGAATGCAATCCTAGCTGGACGATATTCTATCAAATCTATTTTTTTCTAAATAGAAGGCATTTGTCCTTAAAGCAGTGCTTAACTTTCGTTATTTTCTGGATTAAATATCCCTACTTTGTGGGATTCTTCGAAATAATTATATAAATGGGCTTTGAGACATAGTTCGATTTGCTTCTTGACGCCAATTTTTCTATAGATAATAGATAATTGATTCCGTACGGTCTTATCTGTTACAGATAGCTTCGCACTGATTTCCTTGGCGGATAGACCTTTGCATGCGAGATGAGCAACGTGACGTTCGCTGTCGCTTAATCTAGGTTGCTGGAATGTTGAAGCATCAGTTTGCGGTTTGATTTCTACAGCTGAATCGGGATCGAACTGTGCTTGCCAGAGCAATTTGGTGATATTGCGATCAAACCAGAGATGACCCTTATGGATTGCAATAATGGCCTTGATTAATAAATCTGTCGAATGGCCTTTCTTGATTACCCCTGCCACGCCAGAGCGAAAAGTTTTTAAGTGAGTTTGTTCGTTATTGTAATCAGAAAAAGCCAGTATTTTACTTTGTGGGCAAGTGCGCATTAACAGGGCAATATGTTCCGCGTAGCTATTGCCGCTCAGGTGTAGATCCATAAGGATTATGTCCGGCTTATGCTGTTCTGCTAGATAAAATAAGTCTCCGATTTTATTAGTTTCTGCAATCAAGTTGACGTTAGTGTGGTTTTCAAACAGTGAGCGCAGTCCTAAACGAACGAGCTCGAAGCTCTCGGCTACTAGAATGCGTATTCTTGAATCAGGGTGTTCAATCACGCTTTTTATTATCCGTCAATTACAAAGAGTCCTAGCTAAAAGGATGACACTCGAGTATATAAAATTGTAATTAAATAATATATATTGTAACTATACATCTAATTATTATTTGATATTTTAACAGACTTGCTTATGGTTAAATAGATGGTGTTTGTCCCATGAAATACCTTTTAGCTAGTTATTTTCTGGAAAATATCCCGACTTTGTAGGGTTGCGGGAATAATTACAAAGCGTCATTTTTGTTATAATCCACCCCGTTTCTTATCAATACAGACTGAATCAGCGGTACTAACCAATGGCAAGCACTTCGGAGGATATTGGTGATGTCGGTTGGTATTTGCGCTTTCGTTTGAATTATGAAAGCGGGTAAGAGCAATTCATATTAAAATCACAGCCTTTCCTTTCGTTAAATTCTGAATCAAGATCATGCATCCAATGTTGAGTATTGCGGTGAAAGCTGCGCGTCGTGCCGGTAATATCATTAATAAGGCTTCCCAAAATCTGGATTTGCTCACAGTGTCAAAAAAATCACACAGTGACTATGTCAGTGAAGTGGATGGCGCAGCTGAAGAGGCTATTATCAAAGTCTTGCTTGCGGCCTATCCCAATCATGCAATTCTGGCGGAAGAGAGCGGACGCCAGGGTGATCAGAAGCAGTCAGAATATCAGTGGATCATTGATCCGCTGGATGGAACGACTAATTTTCTGCATGGTTTTCCAAAATATTCGGTTTCCATCGGATTAAGGTATAAAGGTGTTCTGATGCATGCGGTGGTTTACGATCCGAACAATAATGAGTTATTTACCGCGAGTCGAGGCAGTGGCGCTTTTTTAAATGATCGCCGAATTCGTGTCAGTAAGCGCACTAAGCTTGAAGAGTGTTTAATTGGCACCGGAATACCATTCCGTGACTTGACGCACGTCGATGCTTATTTTGCGATTTTGAGGGATATCGTGCCCCGTATCACAGGAATACGGCGACCGGGTTCCGCCGCGCTGGATCTGGCTTATGTGGCGGCTGGACGCTATGATGGGTTCTGGGAAATCGGACTGGCGCCGTGGGATATGGCCGCCGGTTGTTTGCTGATTACTGAGGCGGGTGGATTGGTTGGCGATTTGGAAGGCAATGACACGCAATTGGAAAGCGGACAAATTATTGCTGCAAATCCAAAAGTTTTTAGTCAATTGCTGCAGGTGATTGCGCCGCATCTCACACCTGAGTTGATCGAAGCGCAACGTTCTGCCAAACCAATTTAGCCTAACGACAGTGGATCTGCATTCGGCATCCACGTGGTACCACAATCCAGTTCCGAATACTCAACCTCCAGTATCAGGCGTTTTTGATAGCTAATCAGACGCTTATTCGATAACAGACTGCGTTTATCTTTCCAATAGCCCATGAACATGACTACAAAAATAATAATTTGGATGATTGCCGGCTTATTGCTGGGTAGTTTGATTAATACCTTTGCTTATGATGTCGCACTCATTCAGGATTATTTGGTTCATGGCTTGTTTCATGTGGTGGGCACGATTTTCATTAATTTATTGAAAATGCTGGTTGTTCCATTGGTGACTTTTTCATTGATTTGCGGCGTTTGCGGCATTGGTGATGTTAAGAAACTGGGTCGGGTGGGTATCAAAGCTTTCGGGCTCTTTCTGCTAACAACTACGCTTGCCATTTCATTAGCGCTCCTTGTTTCTGTCACGATAAACCCTGGTAAAAATTTTAATTTGACTCAAAGTGCTCAGACGGAATTTGTGGCACCTGAGCCACCGCCCATAACACAAGTCTTTATTGATCTTGTGCCGAGTAATCCAGTAACCGCCTTTGCAGAAGGCAACATGCTGCAGATCATTTTTTTTACCATTTTGTTTGCAATTTGCTTGCTGATGATCGGTGAGCGTGGGCGCACACTAATTGATGGCGCCGAAAAATTGAATGACGTCATGATGCAGCTGGTGAATGTCGTTATGTCTATTGCACCCTATGGGGTATTTGCGTTAATGGTGAAGAACTTTGCGCTACAAGGAATTGACTTGATTCTGCCAATGATCGGTTATTTCGGTATCGTTATTTTGGTGTTAATTTGTCATGTAACCGGCACACTTATGTTGTTATTGAAATTTCTTGGACGGGTCAGTCCAAATCAGTTTCTTAAGAAAATGCGCACTGCCCAGGTTTTTGCTTTCAGTACATCCAGCTCCAATGCAACCATACCCGTTACACTCAGAACGGTTGAAAGGCGTATGGGCGTGGATAATTCGACGGCTTCATTTATTGTGCCTTTTGGCGCCACCATTAACATGGATGGCACCGCCATTATGCAAGGTGTTGCCACAGTGTTCATTGCCAATATTTATGGTATTGAACTGGGTTTAACGGGCTATCTGACTGTTATCGGCATGTCGGTATTGGCATCAATCGGTACCGCGGGTGTGCCTGGCGTCGGACTCATTATGCTGGCCATGGTTTTCAATCAAGTGGGGTTGCCAGTTGAAGGCATTGCGTTGATCATGGGCGTGGATCGTTTGCTGGATATGCTGCGTACCGCAGCCAATGTCACCGGGGATGCTGTCGTTACAATTATTGTTGCGCGCAGTGAAGACAATGTATCCATGGAAGTTTTTAATGATCCCGATGCTGGAATATTGACGCGCATAGAATTGCCACATGATAAAAAGTGAAGCAGGCAAGTTGGTATCGTCTAAAAACGTTATATGCCTCTATACAAAATATAAAAATGCTCATTTATCCTGCATAAATTGCATTTTATCTCCGGAGCCGTTGGAGCGATTCAAGAAAGCGCCTTAGTTTAAACTAAACTGCATTGAGTATAAATGTGGCATCATCTTTTAAGATGAATCCATAGCTAATCAATTATCTCATGTCAAAATGGTCTAATATTGCGAAGCTGAGCCGACCAAATCTCTATAGAGTTGTTGCTCGCGATCGTTTATTTATACTATTAGATAAAGAATGTAACGATCATCCTGTTGTATGGATTAAGGGACCCCCTGGATCGGGAAAAACAACGCTTGTGGCAAGCTATCTTGAAGAACGTCAGCTGCCAGCCATCTGGTATCAAGTTGATGGTGGCGACTCTGATCTCGCGACATTCTTTTATTACATGCGATTGGCTGGACAACAAGCTTCCACTAGCAAGCATCTTTCATTACCTCTTTTAACGCCAGAATATCTGCCAGATCTGCCAGAATTTTTCCGTCGCTTCTTTCGCAAACTTTTCGCTGCAATTCCTGAAACCTCCATACTGGTATTCGACAATTATCAGGAAATAGTTTCAACATCAGAATTCCATAGTGCGATTCAAGGTGCTATCACAGAACTACCAAAAAGTATCCACATCATTGTCATCAGTCACCTCGAATCTCCGCCTCATTTTGCACGATCGCTGGCATGCAACCTTATCGGGCAAATAGATTGGGAAGCTCTCCGACTGACACCGACAGAAATTAAGGCAATCATTACAGCGTCCAGCCTACAGGAATTTGATGAAAACGCACTGCAATTGTTGCAAGTTCAAACTAATGGCTGGGCAGCAGGACTCGTGTTGATGTTGGAACGTTTCAGGCTGTCGGGCACAGCTCATGTTCTCCCGACAGAAACCATGGAGTTCATATTTGATTATTTTGCTAACCAGATCTTCGACAAATTATCTGTGGACATGCAGAGATTCCTGATGAGCACGGCTACTTTGCCGTACCTGACTGTTCAGATGGCGCAAGCTATTAGTGGAAATACAAGCGCCCATGAATTGCTTGATTTTCTCTATCGTCGTCGGCTATTTATTGACCTGCGCGCCGGTGACGAAATCAGCTATCAATACCACACTTTGTTTCGTGAATTTTTGTTGGCTCGGGCGAATAAACATTTTTCCGGATCTGAGCTTCTCGACATCAAGCGCATGGCTGCCAACCTCGCCGAACGAAATGGCAAATTCAAAGCCGCCGCTGAGTTATATGCAGAGATAAAAGAATGGACAAGGCTTGTCGAAATGATCATCAGGTACGCAACCATTCTACTCAGCCAGGGACGGCATCAGACCCTACAAAGTCTGATAGATTATCTACCCGCTGAAGTGAGCCAAACCACATCCTGGTTGCTTTACTGGCGTGGAATGAGTCATGTCCTGCTGAACCCTCGGGAAGCTATTGCAGATTTTGAGCAGGCATATGTCATGTTTCAGCGTGAAAATGACCTTGTCGGACTGTTTCTGATCTGTGGCAGCATAATCGATGCCTATGTTTTAATCGAAGATGATATGGCGCTCGTATTAACATGGGCTGAGCGGTTAAAAGATCTTTTGATCCAGTGCCACGGCTTCCCGTCACTTGACGTTGAAGCCAAGGTATTAGCCAGTATGCAAGGTTTGATATATGCCGCACCTCATCACCCGCTGTTAGAAACACTTGAGAAACGAGCAGAAATTGTATGTGAAACAGCGATCGATCCATTTTTGCGATTCGGAATTGCCTGTGCATTCATATGGCTTTCACTCTGGCGTGGTGATATTTACAAGGCTCGGAAGATCATAGAAGAAACCAACCTCCTTATGACTACCATGTCAGCACCTCCCCTTGATCTTATCCGCTGGCGGGTAATTGAGGCCGCCTATGCCTGGTCTACTACAGCGTCTTATCAGATTGCAGAAATAAAGATTCTGGAAGGTATTGATATATCGCGAGAAGCGGGCATTACAATTTTGGATTGTATGCAATGGGGAAATGCCGTATACAGCGCGCTTTCCGCTGGTGAATTAACCAAAGCGAAATTTTTTCTGGAGAAAGTTGAAGCGACATTAGATGTACAAGGTAAACATACTTTAGCCGAATACCGATTCTTGCGAGCAGGCATTGAATTGCTGGAAGGAAATTTGCTGGCCGCACTCGATGACGCGTCAACATCGTTCAATCTTCATGAAAAAATGGGAAGGCAATTTCTGACCGAGGGCGCTCGGTTTGGTTTGGCACAAATTCTGGTTGAATTGAATCAATTTGAAATTGCCCATTTTCATCTTGATCAAGTGATCCAGTACAGTCGTGTGATGAAAAGTACATTTTTAGAACATCAATGCTTGTTAATAAAGGCTCATGCATGGTTAAAACAGGAAGAGGAAGCGAGAGCCTTGACACTACTGAGTGAAGGATTGCAACTTGGTCGTGAGAACGATTATATCGTTCTCAATCTGTGGTGGCGTCCACAAGTTATGGCGCGCTTATTTTCTCTCGCTCTTAAATCCGGCATCGAGGAATCCTATGTGACAAGTGTGATCCGACGACGCAACATCAAAGCCGAGCCGCCGGAACCGGATAATTGGCCGTGGCCAATCAAGGTCTACACACTTGGACGGTTTGAAATAACATTCGACGGCAACCCATTCCGCATTTCGGGAAAAGCTCAGCACAAGCCGTTGGAATTATTAAAATGTTTATGTTCCTATGGAGGCCAGGCAATTAACCAGGATCGGGTAATTGACGCACTGTGGCCTGACTCAGTGAGCGGTGCCGCGGAACAAGCACTCAGGACTACACTGCATCGTTTGCGCAAACTGTTGCAACATGCTGAGGCAGTTCGATTTGAAGACCGCCACTTATCCTTGGATCGGGGCTATATCTGGGTGGATTGCCTGGCCTTTGATCGAGTCGCACATCATCCAGACATGACCGATCGAGCTTCGTTGCAGCGTGCATTGAATTGGTATCGCGGCCACTTTTTGGAGGGCGATACTTCACCCTGGGTATTAACTTTCCGTGACCGGTCGCGTATCCACTATCGGAGAATAATTGAGCAATATGGCGCTATGCTCGAGCAGGATGGCGACTGGCTGAGTGCAGCGGAGTGTTACCTTAAAGCTATTGAGGCTGACCCTACCGTAGAGCTTTTCTACTGCCGTCTTATGGATATCTATTTGCAACAGGATCAGCGCATCGAAGCACTGGCTATCTATCAACGCTGCCACCAGGCTCTGTTGACCCGTTTGGGTATTAACCCCTCTCAAAACTTTCAAGCCATCTATCAAACACTCGTCAAAAATTAATTCCTCGCATTTTCAGGTCAATTTGTTTTCCCTTCTGATTCAACCACAACATGAGTTTCCCGATGAATCTGTGCCGGTATCGATTAACCATGTTTCTCTTAAAATCAATTTAATGCAAATTATTTTTGAATCTGTAACTCATCTGTAACGTTCGTGTTGATAAACTGATTTCGTTAAGGGTTGATTTCCACAAAGCTGCGCAGCGCGTATAAGCGAGGTTGTGGCAATTCTTCAAGCAGTTTATTGAAATATTCTTTTAAGGAGTTCTTATCATGGCTATCTCAACAATTAATTTATCCAGTCTTGATGGCAATAACGGTTTTCGCATGGATGGAGTAGCGGCATTTGATTCTGCGGGCAGACCGGTCAGCGATGCAGGAGATGTCAACGGCGACGGATTTGCTGATGTGATTATCGGCGCCTATAGTGCTGAACCGAACGGCGGGTTCTCCGGATCCAGTTACGTAGTGTTTGGTAAGGCTGATGGTTTCGATCCCACGCTAGCGCTGTCTACGCTCGACGGCAATAACGGTTTCCGCATGGATGGAGTAGCGGCATCTGATCTTTTGGGCATATCAGTTAGTACTGCAGGAGATGTCAATGGTGATGGTATTTCTGATGTGATTCTTGGAGCTCTAGGTGCCGACCCGAATGGCAATGTCTCTGGTTCCAGTTACGTAGTGTTTGGCAAGCTTACTGGTTTTGATGCCACGCTGGATCTATCCAGCCTCGATGGTAATAACGGTTTCCGCCTCGATGGAGCGGCGGGGTTTGATTTTTCGGGCTCATCGGTGAGTAATGCCGGAGACGTCAACGGTGATGGTTTTGCTGATGTGATTATCGGTGCTGGCGGAGCTGACCCGAATGGTATCGATGCCGCGGGTTCTAGTTACGTAGTGTTTGGTAAGGCTGCCGGTTTCGATGCCACGTTGAATCTGTCCAGCCTCGATGGCAGCAATGGTTTTCGCCTCGATGGGGCGGCGGCGGGTGATTTTTCGGGCTTAGTGAGTAATGCCGGGGACGTCAACGGTGATGGTTTTGCTGATTTTCTTGTCGGTGCTGTCAATGCTGACCCAAACGGTAGTTTGTCCGGCTCCAGTTACGTGGTTTTTGGCAAGGCTGCCGGTTTTGCTGCCACGCTGGATTTATCCAGCCTTGATGGCAGCAATGGTTTCCGTCTGGATGGAGCGGCGGAGTATGATTTTTCAAGTGGCTCAGTTAGCAGTGCTGGGGACGTCAACGGAGATGGTTTTGCTGACTTGCTTGTTGGTGCTCCCGGTGCTGGCGAGCAGAGCGGTTACTATGTCTCAGGATCCAGCTACGTAGTGTTTGGTAAAGCTACCGGTTTCAGTGCCACGCTGGATCTGTCCAGCCTGGATGGCAGCAACGGTTTCCGCCTCGATGGAGCAGCAAGTGACGGGGCGGGTTTTTCGGTCAGCGGCGCCGGGGACGTCAACGGCGACGGTTTTGCTGATTTGCTTGTCGGTGCTGCCAGTGCCAGCCCGAACGGCCCTGCTTCCGGATCCAGTTATGTGGTATTTGGTAAGGCTGCTGGTTTTGGCGCCACGCTGGATTTGTCTAATCTCGACGGTAATAGCGGTTTCCGCCTCGATGGGGCGGCATATGATTTTTCGAGCGAATCAGTGAGCAGCGCCGGGGACGTCAACGGCGATGGTTTTTCTGATTTGATGGTTGGTGCTAAACAAGCCAGCCCGAATGGCCTCCTTTCCTCTGGCTCCAGTTACGTGATATTTGGCGGTGACTTTAACGGCGCGGTGACTGCTTTGGGCACAGCCGGAGCAGATAAACTCAAAGGCACCAAGGCAGCAGACCGTATGGTGGCTGGTGATGGTGATGATGTGATGATCGGCCGCGGTGGCGCGGATGTGTTTCATGGCGGTGCGGGTAATGATACGATCGAGATCCGCGATGCTGATTTCCAGTTAGTGGACGGCGGCGCCGGCTACGACACCTTGAAACTGGATCGCAGCCATTTGGATCTGAATCTGGCCAGTGAGCGCGGCAGAATCAGCGATATTGAAGCCATTGATATGAAGGGCAACGGCCATAACACGCTGACTTTAAACGCGTTGGATGTGCTCAATCTATCGAGTACCAGCAATACCTTGACAGTGGACGGGAATAACAATGATAGCGTCGTTGGACTCAGCGGCGGCTGGACCGATGGCGGCGTTGCTGACGGTTATCACACTTTCACTAATGGTGAGGCGGTGGTGCTGGTTGGGGTTCATGTGATGACGGATTTTGTGTAGGGATAACTTACTTTGCATGAGTTGATTACGTTCAGTATTTGAATCACTCTACGAACGTAATCAACGTCTGAGTGCCGATAGCTTAAGACGCTAGGTACATGGTCGCACGAATTCAATCAGAACGCATTTCACGGCGGTTCTCGCGTGAAATAGAACGATACGTTTTTACGAAATCTCGTTTCATTGGGATATTGCTCTGCAAAATTTTTATAACACTTAAGATTTCAAGAAAATTAACATGGATCAACCTGTCCATTCCGGATCAAGCATAGATCGTTGAGATACTCATAGTGTTCAATTTTTAGCCAGTCTTCTCGGACTTAAATTACCAACATTCCAAGAAGCTGTGCTGACGCGTACACGGTGCGTCGTTTGCTCCTGAAACTTTGCAACGTTATAATGGATTCAAGTGTTGACGTCGCACGGGAAGCAGTCGAGGCGTAAGTATCAATTAAGATAGTTTTAAATCAATTGCTTGACTAAAAGGTATTTTTTGCGCATTTATATTTTTCAATTCATTATTCTTCGTATATTCCCCTTAATGCTGCTGTTGAGCTTAGGGTTACCTGGGTCAGCGCTGTATGCGCAAGCTATTCCACAAGTTAAACCTCAAATTAATGACTCAGCTGCTAGCAATTCAGTCAAGGATGCTGATACCACCAGCAAAGGACCAACAGATCAGTTATCCGCTATTGTTCAATCCCTGCAGGAGAAACGTAAGCAACGAAAAGCATTGCAACAGCAGTTGGCTAAAGCTACCCAAGAAGATGAGAAAAAAGATTTGCAGCAGCGGATTGATGAACTCAAGGCAGTTATCAAGCAGTTGAATCACTCGTTTGAGCAGATAATTATTGGCGGTCTGGATTTGGACCCATTTCTGGATGCATCAACGCGACCGTTTGATTGGAAAGAAGAGCTTATTCTGGCGACTAAACCGATCATTGATGCTTTGAAGGATTTGACCGAGAAACCACGCAAAATTGAAAAACTGCGTGGCGATATCAGCCTGTTGCATGAGCAGCGCAAACTAATTGAACTTGCGTTAGACGCGATGGCGCGGTTTCAGCCAGATACTATGGCCCAGTCGACTAAACAAGAGTTTGAATCTGTAATCCAAAAGTGGTTGCAGAGACAAGCCGATAACATACAAGATTTGGAAATTGCCCGTTCTCAGTTGGCCAGTCTGGAAGAAAGCAATAAAGACTGGTGGCAGAGTCTGAAAACCGGGATGGTGGACTTTGTGCAGGGCCGCGGGCTTACGCTAACAATCGCCATCTTGACCGCATTTACTGTCTGGATGCTAATGCGCGGCTTACTATGGTTGTATCAAAAGAAATTGGTTTCTCCCGGTAACCGCAACAGCATCAAGGTGAGATTGGCGGGATACGCATATCGTATGCTGACCGGACTACTGGTGATATTGGCAGTTCTGATAACATTTTATCTGGCCAATGATTTTTTGCTACTGACATTGGCGATTATTTTATTAATCGCGGTTGCGCTGAGCCTCCGACATATTTTGCCGCGCTATATCAACGAGACCCGATTATTGTTGGATATCGGGCCGGTAAGAATCGGTGAAAGAGTAGTCTATAATGGTTTGCCGATGCAGGTTAGATCGATCAATGTGCATTCGCTGCTACGCAATCCTGATCTAAAGGGGATCATCCGGCTACCATTAAACGCGCTGGATGATATGGTGTCGCGTCCAGATATTGATGAACCTTGGTTTCCTTGCCGTCCAGGTGAGTATGTCATGTTGTCGGATGGCCGTTTCGGAGAAGTATTAGAGCAAACCTTGGAATTGGTGTTGCTGCAAATGAAAGGTAGCCTGGTGCAATTTCCTGCGGCTGATTTTTTTCGTCTGGACCTGCTCAATCTATCTCGCAAGGGATTTGTCGTGGTCGTTACATTCGGCATTGATTATCAGCATCAGGCGCAGTGTTTGGATGAAGTGCCGACTCGTTTGCGCGAGGCATTAGAGCACGCGCTTGCGCAAGCGGAATTTAGCGATAAGATCGTCAGTTTGCTGGTTGAATTTAAGGAAGCCAATACGAACTCACTGGATTATCTGATTGTTGTCAACTGCAAAGGTGAGGCAGCCAGTTCGTACTTTACGATTAATCGTTTGATCCAGAAAACTTGTGTTGAAGTCTGTAACCGGGAACACTGGGTTATTCCATTTACACAACTAACGGTGCATCAAGGCGAAGGATTCCAGGCACTGAGTGAACGCAACACGCAGGTACACCAACAACTCAACGCATAATTTAACCCAGCAAACAGTATTCTTATCTAAATTGATTGATGTAGGTAAGGCACAAAATCCTACTTGGCTCAACTAATCGTGTGTTTCAGGAACTTCAAAAGGCAAGTCTGGGCTTTTTTCATTGGAATCGATCAAGGATTTCATTTCTTCCAGTGGCGGGAGCTCTTCCAGTGAGCGCAGATTCAGATCGTTAAGGAAATGTTGTGTGGTAGCAAACAGCGCGGGTTTTCCAGGCACGTTGCGGTGTCCGATTGCTTCTATCCAACCGCGTGTTGTGAGTGCTTTAAGCACCGATCCGGAAACGCTAACGCCGCGAATTTCTTCGATATCGCCGCGGGTTACCGGCTGACGGTAGGCGATGATGGCGAGCGTTTCTAGAACTGCGCGTGAATAGCGCGGTACTTTGGGCGGTGTCAAACGCTCCAGATACGGTTGTATGTCCGCTTTGGTTTGAAAACGCCAACCGCTGGCGACCGAGACCAGCTCCACGCCACTATCACGCCATTTCTCGCGAATTTCTTCCAGTAATTTCGATAACACGGTGGCGCTTAATTCCAGGTTAAATAACTTACGCAATTCGTTGATGGGCAGAGGCTCTGAAGTTGTCAGCAAGGCAGCTTCCAGAATTCGCTGGGTTTTTTCAGGATTCAGTGTATCCGATGTATCAAGCTGATTGAGCTGCATCAATGGAGCGGACATAAATAATTCCGGAATCAAGCGATTGAGAAATTTCCAGCAACAGTTCCTTGACCAATTCCAAAACAGCCAGGAAGGTGACAACGACTTCTGCAACCGTGGCTGCGGGAGCGAACAAATCGTAAAATTCTACCTGATCACGTCCACGCAAGTCACGCAGCACTTGGCTCATATAAGCCCTGACCGAAAGTGTTTCACGTTTAATTTGATGGTGACGATTGATTTTCGCGCGCGTTAGAATAGCCATCCAGGCGTTCCGTAAATCATCCATGCCGATATTGGGTAACTGTACCGCAGCTTGTTGTTCAACCCATATCTGAATTACGCTGAAGTCGCGCCCGGCTTGTGGCAGTTCATTTATTCGGGTTGCAGCATGTTTCATTTGCTCGTATTCAAGCAAACGCCGCACCAGTTCAGCGCGCGGATCATGTTCTTCTTCCGTTTCTGTTTTGGGATTGGGGAGCAGCATGCGCGACTTGATTTCAATCAGCAAAGCGGTCATCAGCAGATATTCGGCTGCCAGTTCCAGTTGATCCACGCGCATCATTTCAACATAAGTCATATATTGCTGCGTTAACTCCGCCATCGGAATGTCCAGAATATTCAGATTATGTTTGCGAATCAGATACAGCAGTAAGTCCAGCGGACCCTGAAAAGTGTCCAGGAAGACTTCCAATGCATCGGGTGGGATATACAAATCCTGTGGAATTTCCAGCAACGGTTCGCCGCAGATTCTGGCGATTGGTTGTGTTTCATTGGTTTCGATTACTGAATTGTCGTTCATTGAACAATAGGATCAGTCTCGTCTGTGTGCCGTAAATTTATGAATAACTGAGTCCCATCGCAGCGCGGACGTCGCGCATGGTTTCTTCCGCCAGCTTGTTGGCTTTTTCACAACCGTCTGCAATGATGTTGCGTACCAGGGTCGGGTCTTCTTCGTATTTTTTGATGCGTTCTAACATGGGCTCCTGTTCAGCCAGAATCTTGTCGATCACGGGTGTTTTGCAATCCAAACAGCCAATTTCCGCATTTTTGCAACCCTGTTGTACCCATTCGCGTGTGGCGTCATCGGAATAAACAAGATGGAATTGCCACACCGGACATCTAGCCGGATCACCCGGATCGCTACGCCGTACCCGTGCCGGATCAGTTGGCATAGTACGGATTTTCTTGCGAATGTTTTCCGGATCTTCGCGCAGACTGATGGTGTTGTTATAGGATTTGGACATTTTCTGACCATCCAGCCCCGGCATTCTGGGAGCTTCAGTCAGCAATGTTTCCGGTTCGGATAGAATCATTTTGCCGCCGCCTTCCAGGTAGCCGTATAGCCGTTCACGATCACCCAGACTTAGATTCTGCTGCTCGTTCAGTAATGACTTGGCTTTTTCCAGCGCTTGCTCATCGCCCTGTTCCTGATATAGCGTACGCAACTCAGTATACAGCTTGGATTTTTTCGAGCCCAGTTTCTTAATGGCCTGCTCCGCTTTTTCTTCAAAGCCGGGTTCTTTGCCGTAGATGTGATTAAAGCGCCGGGAAATTTCGCGCGTAAATTCCAAATGCGGCGCTTGATCTTCTCCGACGGGAACTAGGTTAGCACGATAAATCAGAATATCCGCGCTTTGCAGTAACGGATAGCCCAGAAAACCAAAAGTGCTGAGGTCTTTCTCGGATAATTTCTCCTGTTGATCTTTATAAGTGGGCACGCGTTCCAGCCAGCCCAACGGTGTCATCATCGATAGCAGCAAATACAGCTCGGCGTGAGCAGGAACCTTGGATTGAATGAATAAGATCGCCTGGGATGGATCAACGCCCGCAGCCAGCCAATCTACTACCATATCCCAGACATTTTGTTCGATGATTTCAGGTGAATCGTAATGGGTCGTCAAGGCATGCCAATCGGCGACGAAGAATAAACATTCGTGCTGCCGCTGCAGCTTGACCCAATTTTTTAGAACGCCATGATAATGTCCCAAGTGCAGGCTACCGGTGGGGCGCATGCCTGATAAAACGCGATCAGCAAACATGTTGATTTTCCAAATGTGAAACGTTATTAAATATATAATCCAAAAATTGATACGATCATGATTTTAGCCCATGTGATCACGGGGCCAATCACGGCGCCCAGCGCGCCACTGAATAACAATACCAGCAGTATCATAAAGCCATAAGGTTCAATCCGGGAGAACTGGTAAGCCAATTGATGCGGCAACAAGCTCACTGCCATTCGACCTCCATCCAAAGGCGGTAGCGGCAACAGATTGAGTACCATCAGGATAACATTGATTTCAATTCCTGCAATTCCCATCAGCGCCAGCGGTTTTGCAAAACTACTTTCAGGCGAAATAATGGCCAGTTTGATCATCAAGGCCCAGAAAAACGCCATCAGTAAATTGGCGCCGGGCCCGGCTGCGGCTACCCAGAGCATATCGCGTTTGGGTTGGCGCAAGTTGGAAAAATTAACCGGCACCGGTTTGGCCCAGCCAAATAAAAAACCGGCACCGATGGTTAATTTACTTAGAATGAATAATGACAACGGAACCAGTATCGTACCCACAAGATCGATATGCCGTACTGGGTTGAGACTGATACGCCCTTCGTTGTATGCGGTAAAGTCACCGAAATGCTTGGCGATATAACCATGTGCGGCTTCATGCAGGGTGATGGCAAAAATAACGGGAAGCGCATAAATGGCGATACCCCGGATAATTTCATCCATGTTCGATTCCAAATGGATCAAGACAACCTTTTCCCTGACGTACCAATGCAGGCACATCAGTGGTTAAATCAATCACCGTGGTCATGTCTATGCCGCATGAACCAGCATCCATAATTAATTCAACTTGATGTTCCAGTCGTTCGCGGATTTCTTCGGTGTCATTCAGCGGATATTCGTCTCCTGGCAGAATCAGCGTCGAGCTTAGCAGCGGTTCGCCGAGTTCCTCCAGTAACGCCAGCACCACCGGATGATCGGGAATGCGTAAGCCGATGGTATTGCGTTTCGGATGCTGCATGCGCCGTGGTACTTCTCGGGTTGCCTGTAAAATAAACGTGTAACTGCCCGGTGTCGTGGCTTTAAGCAATCGATACTGGCTGTTATCCACCTTGGCGTAGGCGGAAATTTCCGTCAGATTGCGGCACACCAGCGTGAAATGATGGCGTTCATCTACTTGCCGAATGGTGCGAATGCGCGTCATCGCGTCTTTGTCGCCCAGATGGCAGCCCAAGGCATAACAGGAATCCGTGGGGTATACGATAATTCCGCCTTTTTGAACAATAGCAACGGCTTGCTTGATCAGGCGCGCATGCGGAGTATCCGCGTGAATTGAAAAGAATTGAGCCACAATAAAACGGTATCAGGATTAAGTTAAGTTAAGTAGTCAATGTGCTAATTTGTGAGTTCGGCTGCGCTGTTGTTTTTCCAATGGTGCCAGACGGGCGTACAACCGTGTGGAAATTCCGGTAACTGCCCCAGATCAAAATAGCTCTCACCAGGGCCATGAAAATCCGAGCCGCACGAAGCCAGCAGGTTTCTATGTTGTGCGTGGTGTGCAAAATGTCGCATTTGCTCGGGCGTATGGCTTGACGTGACCACCTCAAGGCCCGATCCGCCCAGCGCGCAGAACTCATCAAGCAGATCATTCAAGACATTCTTACCCAAACCATAACGCGCTGGATGTGCGATCACCGCATGACCACCACTATTGCGAATCCAGCTCACAGCATCGCTGAGCGAGGCCCATTCGTGGGAGGCATAGCCTGGCTTGCCTTTCACCAGATATTTTTTAAACACGGATTTTACGTCCTTGGCATATCCCTGCTCAACTAAAAAACGAGCAAAATGCGTACGTCCGATCAAGCGCCGCTCGCCAACATGCGCATAAGCGCCTTCCAGGCTACCTTGAATACCGATTTTTTCCAGCTCGAGAGCGATATTTTCGGCGCGTTGCGCACGCCCCGCGCGTATGACTGCCAAACCTTCGATCAGTGGTGCATAGGTCGGATCAATATTCAATCCGATAATATGCAAGGTGCGGCCGCGCCAGCTCACGGAGATTTCCACGCCATTTATAAATGTTATACTTTTAGATTCGGCCATCTGACGTGCTTCTGCCAGTCCAGAGATGTCGTCGTGATCGGTTAACGCCAGTATTTCAACGCCTCGCAGTGCGGCGCGCTCAACCAGTTGAGCCGGTGGTAAAACGCCATCAGAAATGTTGGAATGACAATGCA
>NZ_JAIEMO010000042.1 GCF_019752095.1 Nitrosomonas sp. | reverse complement strand
TAACTCAACAATATGATTCAAAACATTATTATATCATCATCCGCACCTGAAAATGACTCTAACCGTGCAAAGTTCTCAGAGAGTAGATGTTGATATTAGTTGAACACTAACTGTGTAATCCACGTATTTTAATTTTTAAGCCGCGTTATGAGAACTGTGATGAGTCTAAGCATAAAATCAACGCCTTCCATCGTACCAAATTGGAAGCTTCTCCTTGTTCTGCAAGGCCTTACGAGGACTAAATAATACGCTGAAGAATTGCATGGCAATTTCTCGCCCGGTGTATAGCTGCACTTTGCGTGGTGACGTAACCAGAGGATGTCGAGTCAGGATGGTGAATTTCAGGCCGCTTTGGCGCCCCCATTTTTTTAATAATTGGCTTAAATCGATTTCATCGGCGGCGAATAACTCCTGGTTAAATCCGCCGACATCGCGAAATGCATCGGTGCGGCATACAACCAGTGCACCGGATGCCCAACGGAAGGTAATTGATAGGGCGGTCCAAAGTTGCATTGCAGCATTGCCCCACCAGGGTAAATTTGGCATGTGCATAACACTGCCGCAACCGACATATTTCTTGCTTTCGATCATTTGCAGGATATCGCCAACCATACCGGAGTTCAATAAACTGTCGGCATCTACAAACAACAGCCAATCACCAGTGGCGGCTACTGCGCCGGTATTACGCGCACGCCCGATTTGATTGATCGGCTCAAATACCACCATCGCGCCGGCTTGTGTAGCGAGTTGTGCCGTTTTGTCAGTGGAGTTGTTATCGACGACGATGATCTCATAAGTGAAACCGGGTTCTCGGTTTGCCTTGATAGATTCTTGGATGGAATTCAAACAATCGAGAATCAGTCGCTCTTCGTTAAAAGCAGGAATGATGATGGATAGGCGCATGTGCCAACAGAATTTTTAAGAAAATGAATTTCAGGTATATTTTTCTGGGATAGCGAAAAAATACTCTCCCAGAAAGATTAGAACTCGTCTGATTTGATGTAAGGTTGTGACCACAGAATTACTTGCAACAGCACCGATTTGCGCCATGCATCTTGCATGCGATCTACATTATCACGAGAATGACCGCCTTTTTCCAGGAATGGACGAAGTGTAGTAGTAATCGGGATCAGCAACGCAAAAATGTAATGGATATGAATGATAGGTACGGATTTTACGTTGTCGGTGGTGTTTTTCTTCGAACTGTGATGGCGCAATCCGATTTCATATTGATAATTGAGCCAGTCTTGATTGTACTCGGCGTTGGCGGTATCGAGAATCCATTGTCCAAAGCGTTTGCGTACACCACCCAGATAATCCATGTTGGGCTGACCGTCGGCCGCATTGGTAAAATAGTGCAACAGGAAAGGGGTTGAGCCGACAAAACCATACCATACATTCAGGATTTGCTCGACCTGATCTTTCAGCACGTCATGCGACATTTTTAGATAACGTATGTCGTCATCGCCAAACAGACTGGCTTGTTTCAACTTGGCAAAATCATCTATGGATACGGGAGATTTTTGCAACGAAGCGCTGCCATAAGTATAACCAGGTATATTGGTTGTCACAAGGCTTCCTTTTGAAAGGTAGAACATCATCGCACGAAACAATCAACTTTAATGCTATACGATTGATATCATGAGACTATGCAATGAATGATAATAAAATACAAAAATTTGATTGCGTATAAGAGTGACACTCGCGATGCGCGATTTTACAGGATTGGTCATTCATTCGGGTAGACTTTTTAGGATTAACCACGGGGAATTCTTAATAAAGCATCCAACCAATCTTTCCAACGTCGATATTTTTTCAAGAGCGCGATGTTTGTTTGCCTACTTTCTACTTTATGCATTTCTCGGTGGCAGGTTACTTTAAATCCATAGGCCAATACAGCAGTACCTTGCAGACTCGTTTCTTTTTGTTGCAGGTGATAAACCGGAAAGGTAGTACATTGTGCGATGCCATATTGCAAACAGGGTAACTCGGATAAACCCCCAGACAAATAAGCTCGAGTTAACGGCGCATACTGGTGAAATTCTTCTAGGATGCGCACAACCCGGAAAACAATCGCTTCGAGCAACAGTGAAGCAACTTGCCGTGAAGTAAATCCGGTGACAGGTTGAGAAAAATGGATACCCCAATCCTTGCAAAAATAAGGCGCGCCTAAACCACTGGGTTCAGCCAAACAAAAAATATCATTGCCTGCCAGATCTTCAAAGCGACACTCATTTACCGGATAAGATGCAAGCGCGGCAGCAATAGAGTTGAGCGTGCCTTCAATAGCAAATTGCACATGCTGGTTTTCGTTTTGATAAACCAATGTTTGCAAATAACCATCAAATGCCACTTGCTTCTTAGCAAGCGAACGAATCACAAAACCGCCTGTGCCAAGATTGACCAAAGCTTCGCCCTGACTGTTAATCAAACTGGCAATCAGTGCTGCCGATTGATCGCCAACACTGGCTTGTAAGATTAATCCATTATTTAAAAGCAGATTCAATCCGTTTGAAGGTCTGATTTGCGGCAAAATTGAATGGGGAATATCAAATAAATGACATAAAGCATTTGACCACTGCTGCTGATAAATATCCATCAACAGCGTGCGCGCAGCCATGGATGCATCGGTGACAAAATACTGCTTGTCTGTCCAGCGCCAAATCAAAAATGTATCCAGCGTACCGGTCAGCCATTCGCCTTGAATAAGCTTATCTCGCCATGCCGGATTTTCCCGCAACAATACACTCAATTTAGTTGCAAAGTAATAGGGTGTTAACTGCAAGCCGCTGAGTTTGTGAATGGTGTCTGACGATGCCTGCAAGTGATCACAACAGCTTGCACCTCGGTCATCTTGCCAGGATATTAATGGCGTTACTGGTTCACCGGTGGTTTTATCCCAGAGCAGGAAAGACGAGCGTTGGCTGCATAATCCTAACGGCGGTTTGTCATGGGTTTGTGCAAGGCATTCTTTGAGGACTCGTTCAGCAGTCGCAACATAGTGCAGCGCATCGCTTTCGTATCGCCCATTCCAGTTGTCGATGACAGGTGCTGGGTGAGTGACGATGTGTTGGAGCTTCCCTTGTTGATCCATTAAAGCAGCTTTAATAGATGTCGTGCCCAAGTCGAGCGCGATTGCCACGGTCACTGCATGCTCCGGTATCTGTCGCAACGCGTAATTTCCTGAGCAATTTGCGTGCTGCTCCAATTTAGAATACCAGCTATGTATCGAGCAATTTTTAGCAATTGATCTTCGGTAATTTTTGACAATATAAGTAAGGGCATGCGACGGCGTAGCAAATCATCCAGATGGATCACCATCTCGGTTGCTGCACAGTGCATCAAATCAGCACGAAGAAATGGTAAAGAAGGAATAATTCGTTGCGCCAAATCAGGTTCCATTTCAATACGTTGGAAAATTTCTACGCTACGCACACCGTGGCGACGCAACAACCAATGTGCGCTTTCCGCATCAATGTCTAGTTGCGCCGCTTGGTCAGACATACGGGCAGACCATACCGTGAAATTTTCTTGCGGCGCCCAAGGGAACAAACGATCCTGAGTCGCACAAGGTAGTGAAACACCCAGCTGTGCGCATATTGCATCAACGATACGCGTAGCGTCCTGGCGCGACGAAGTGATTTTTCCGCCAATGGCATAATGTACACCGTTGGGCGCGGATTTTAATTCCCAATCGCGGCTAACAGCTGAAGGTGAACTGGAGGAAACTGTCGATGTATTTTGCTTAAAAACCCGCACACCCGCAAAGCTACCGATGATATCGCTGCGCGTCCACGGTGTGTTCAGATAACTATTGACAGCGGCGAGCAAATAATCAATGTCGCTGTCTTCAGCTGTAACTTGTTCCACATCGCCTTTGAAATCGGTATCGGTTGTCCCAAGTAGCGTTAAACCATACCACGGAATCATAAAAAATACCCGCCCATCCGATTCGGTGGTCAGTAACAAAGCTTCAGCATTCAACAAAGCAGGCATGACAAGATGAACACCCTTGGCAAGACGACACCATGCGTTGCTTGGTGCTTTCTTAGTCAGCCACTGTCCAGCCGTAAAAACAATTTGTTTGGCGTGAATTCTTTGTTTATTATGAGTCAGTTGATCTTGAATGATTGCGCCATCGGCTTTGCCATCTGTCTCCGATAGTTGTATCAATCGGCAATAATTGACGCAACAAGCACCAGCTGTTTGGGCGCCTGCAATCAATTCCAAGGTCAACCGTGCGTCATCCGTTTGTGCATCAGCGTAGGTGAATCCTCCTTTCAAGGTATCTTCCCTAACCATGGGAAAATGCACGTTAAATTGCTTGGCATCATAATAACGGTGATGCATGGACGCACTTGCATCGCTGGCCAAATAATCATACAACGACAAACCCAGTTTCAATTGCAATCGGTTGATGCGCTGTTGTGCGTAAACCGGAACGCCAAAGTGCAACGGCCATACACGGTGAGGCGCAACGCGCAGCAACATAGCTCGTTCCTGGAGTGATTTCCTCACTAGCTTAAAATCGTATGTTTCCAGGTAACGCAAACCGCCATGAATCAACTTGGTCGATGCTGAGGATGTCCCGCTGGCCCAATCGTTTTGTTCGACGATAGCCACTTTCAGACCGCGAAGTGCAGCATCATACGCTGTCCAAGCACCGTAAATGCCACCGCCACAAATCAAAAGATCGAATGATTGAGCGGATAATGCTGCAAAATCCCGTTTCATTGATCGCGCAGTATCAGCGCTTTTTCAGGTAAATCGCTGATCAAGATATCAACCTCTAGCTGCAAAGCTTTAGTGATTTCAGCCTCACTATTGCAGGTATATACGCCGACACATTTGCGTTGATCATGCAATAAACTGACCATTGCTTGATCAGTGCTTGCAATCGGTAGACAAAAACCATACAGAAAATCATGGGTAGTAAGTAATTGGCGTGCATCGGCGATGGTTTGTTCAGTTTCAAAGTTATAAATCAATGGAACCCCTGGCCGGTAGCAGTGAGCATATTCAAGACTCACAAGATTGAAGGAGGAAACCAGTATGCCTTGCTCAGGGTTGTTGCTAATCAAATCCAGCGTTTGGCGCATTTTTGTTTGGTGACGAGCAGGCGGTTCCCAGTCACGGTTTTTGACTTCGATCAATAAGTGGCAGCATTTACGATAGGTGATTAGAAAGTCCTTCAGAGTCAGAATGCCTTCATTTTCAGAACTTGGATTAATCAGCGTTTGTAGTTGATGATAATCGAAATCGTCAATGCGCTTATCGTTCAGTCTGATTTTATCGAGAAAGCGATCATGCCATAGCACAGCAACTTCATCACGGCTCAATTGCACATCGGTTTCAATGCCATCAATGGCATATCGTAATGCTCTGTCAAAGGCATTACGGGTGTTTTCCATAGCTTCCCGATTCGCACCACGATGCGCAAACACCATACTTTTTTTAGGCGGGGAGTAGTTTTGCTCGGACATCGTGTTCATGCGTGGTATTGCGCTTTATTGAGTGGCTTGCAGCAACTCGATGATGGCAGGGTCTTTGGCAAGTTCAACCGCGGTTTTTCCGGTTTTGCTTTTAATCTTTATGTCAGCGCCTTTGGCCAATAACACTTTTACCGCATCGGCATGGTCGTGCAAGCCTGCCCACATTAATGCGGTTACACCATCGTCATTTTGCTGATTAATATTAGCGCCGCTATCCAGTAAGATTTCTATGACCGGCGCGTGTCCGTTTTGCGCGGCCAGAATCAACGGAGTAAATCCATTATTGGCTTGATGATTTACCGTAGCGCCATGTTTGATAAGAGCTTCTACTACCTCAGCGTTACCCATTAATGACGCTAAAATCAGGGGCGTCGCGTCATTCTCGTCTTTTGCGTCAACTTTAGCGCCCTTTGCCAGCAGAGCATTGACAATATCAAGATGGCCATTTTGTGCAGAAACATACAATGGCGTGGTATTGTTGACCGCTATCAAATCAACAGGGGCATTTTTTGCTAATAAGGTTTCAACAATTGCCGTATGTCCGTTTCTTGCCGCCATGTATAGTGCGGTAGTATTATCGGACGCCTGCACATCAATTTTTGCGCCTTTAGCCAAGAGCTTATCGACGATGGCGCTTCTGCCTTCCAGGGCGGCAATGATCAAGGCTGTAAGTTTTTCCTGGGTTTGCAGATGAATATCCGCACCTTTTTCAAGCAGCGTATCGACGATCGCTTCATGGCCTTTTTGTATTGCCAGCATCAATGGTGTAATACCATCGGTGGTTTGCGCATTAATATCCGCGCCTTTGGCTAACAGCATACCAACGATGTCAGCATAGCCATTTTTTGCGGCAATGGTCAATGCCGTTACATCACCCGCATTTTTAATAGTTACATCAGCATTTTTTTCCAGCAATTGATCGACAATATCGCTATGTCCAAATTGGGAAGCCACAATGAGCGCAGTAAATCCCATTTCATTTTGGTAATTAACATTGACGCCCTTTTCCAATAACTGCTTAATAGCTTCTATATTTCCGGAAAATGCAGCTTTAAGAAATTCGCTTTCATCTTCGGTTGAAGCATGGGCAAAGGATGTCAATAAAAAGATGAGCATGATTGCGCACACGAAAGTTTTGTGCATTGTATTAATTGAGTTTTTTATATAATTCATTGATTACACCTATATTGGACTTGTTATTATCAACTATCGGGGTTATTAACGGGATTCAGTAACAATGCAACACGCATTGAGATAGATTGTGACCTCATTGATAATATTTTAACTCAGAAATATCTATTTTTAGGTTTAATTCGTTGTGAGCAGGCGTTCTAATTATTACAATTTAATGGCTGCGAGAACTACAAATGATGCCTCTCGACACTTTTCTGAATAATGGTGAAATTCGATAACTATGCATGATTGGATCGTTCCTGATTGGCCTGCACCCAGCAATGTAAAAGCACTATTTACAACTCGCGCAGGCGGTATGAGTCACGACGCAAATGGTATTTATGCTTCGCTAAATCTAGCCACACACGTTAATGATAATTTGGCCGACGTTACAAAAAATCGGACTTTATTACGCCGCTACTTACCGGCCGAGCCTAGGTGGTTGAAACAAGTACACGGGACAGTACCGATCCCGATAGATCAGACGACAACGAAAATTCCAGAAGGAGATGCGGTTTTTAGCCGTAAGCGAAAAACAGTTTGCGCTGTAATGGTCGCCGATTGCTTGCCGGTATTATTATGTAATACAGCGGGCACTACCGTGGGTATCGTACATGCAGGTTGGCGCGGCTTGGCTGGAGGAATTATTGAAAAATCCATCCAAGCTATGCAAGCGGATCATGGTGAGCTGATAGCATGGCTGGGGCCAGCAATTGGCCCGAATCACTTTGAAGTCGGCACGGACGTCTACGAAGCTTTTGTTCAGCATGACACACAGGCGAAACAAGGATTTGTAGCCAAGAGCGGGCAGCAAGGGGGAAAATGGCTCGCGGATATCTTTCTGTTGGCACGCCAACGCTTGACAAGCAGTGGCATTGCTCAGATTTATGGTGGAGGGATCTGTACTTTCAGCGATTCTGAGCATTTTTTCTCGTATCGTCGGGATGGTGTAACCGGACGCATGGCCGCTTTAATCTGGTTTGAGTAAAACTCTCTTCCTTAACTTGTTATTTATTGCATTGCAACAGCGTATAATCCCGCCTTTCTTTTTTAATTCGTGCTATGTCAACGCTTACCTGGATTATTGCTGTCAGTTTGCTGGGCGGCGTATTGAGTCTGTTGGTTGCCGCAATATTGGCATTCAACGCCCGTGTGTCATGGCTCTCAGTACTCATATCCTATGCCATAGGTGCATTATTAGGCGTTGCTTTTTTAAATACCTTGCCCGAAGCGCTTGAGCATTCAGATAATCCAACACAAGTAACCATCTTTGTATTATTCGGTATCTTAGTTTTTTTTATCCTGGAAAAACTGGTGTTATGGCGGCATTGCCATTTAGAGGATTGCGAAGCGCATGATCCGTTACATGGCATTGCGGTAACCCCAGGCAACCTTCATGAGCATGATCATGGGCGCAGCGGAATGATGGTAATCGTAGGGGATACCTTTCATAATTTTGTCGACGGCATTCTGATTGCAGCTTCATTCATGGTTGATGTGCAATTAGGTATTGTGACATCGATTGCAATTATTGCTCACGAAATACCGCAAGAAGCGGGAGACTTCATTATTCTGCTGAATTCTGGCTATACGCGCCGCATGGCATTTTTATTGAACTTAGTGTCCAGCTTAGCTACTTTGGTTGGAGGTGTGCTAGCGTATTTTATGCTGAATGAAATGGATTATTTGATCCTGCCATTACTTGGAATTGCTTCGGCGAGCATGATTTACGTAGCCATGTCGGATTTGATTCCAAGTTTGCATAAACGCCCTGAGATTCATGCCACCATCCAGCAAGTTATTCTTATCTTATTAGGAATTTCTTCTATCTGGCTAATAGGAAATATCTTTCCCCATGCCTAGTCAAGCGAAGTGACAACATCACACGAGAAATTTTAGGAGTTTTTTTATGATAAAACGATTATTTGCGATATTTCTGTTACTTTTATATATCAATACGGTGCATGCCGAAAAGGGTGATATTCTTGAAAAGGTTGAGAGCAGTGCACGCTCTTGGTTAGGATCGGTTGATCGTGGGCAATATAAAGAAAGCTGGGAAAGCTCATCTCCTCTATTAAGAGCTAAAACACCCGAAGCGGAGTGGATCAAATCAATAACTGCAATTAGGTCATCGCGTGGTGCCATGAATGCTCGATTTATTGCGACGGCAAGTGCAGCAAAATCATTATCAGGATTTCCTGACGGAGATTATGTAATCTTACAGTTCTATACCACTTTTACTGAAAAAGGTTTGATTATGGAGACAGTAACGCTGGCCAAGACTCAAGATGGAATGTGGCAAGTTTCTGAATATGCGATCAAATAAATAACCCTAGGGCAAAACCACGGGAAATCGCACGTCTAAAATGTAATCCAAAACCGTCAAGCGTAGTTTTTTTCTTCAACAATTTAAGTGTATCTGCGTTCATCCAATGGATTTACGTATTAAATAAATCGAACTCAGGCACAACTGCGTTCCACCCAGTTATCATCCCGATTAAATTCCTGTAAAAAGCAAGCACAACGGTAAGATCACGGCAAAAATCCACGCACTAACTGAAAAAGCAACCTGATGGACAAAGACAGAAATGCGGAACGACAATTGATAATACTGGGCATGGCCGCAGAAAAAGGCAGGTGGCTACTCGTTTCAGTTGGATTTTTGATCAATGTTTGCTTAGGCTCCATTTATGCATTCAGCATTTTCAGAAAACCATTGGAGACCTTGTGGGGAATCACTTCGAGTCAAAGCGGCTATCCGTTTATGGTTTTTCTGGCAGTATTTGCAATAGCAATGCCGCTGGCAGGCAATCTGATCGCACAATGGGGACCGAAAAAGACCGCAATGCTAGGCGGCATGCTGGTAGCGATAGGATGGATTGCTGCAAGTTTCTCTCCGAATATTACTATCCTGACCATTGTATACGGAGTAATAGGCGGCGCTGGGGTCGGCATCGTTTACGGCTGCCCGATTGCGGTAATCGCGAAATGGTTCCCCCAAAAAAGCGGTTTAGCGATTGGTTTAACGATTATGGGATTTGGCGTCTCGGCGCTAGTCACAGCATCCCTCATGAAAGCGATGATCGACAATCCGGACATAGGGATCATGAACACGTTTCTTTATTCAGGGATAGCATTTGGCGTCATCATTATGCTTTCGGCGCAGTTATTGAGTTTTCCACCAGACAAATGGATTTCTGCAGGATCTGAAGCGATTTCTTCTGCCCACGCAACTGCTACATTCCCAACCTTGAACCTCTCCAGACAAGCAATGCTAAAAACTCCCAGTTTCTATGCGTTATGGGCTACCTACACAATCGGTTGCCTGGCTGGATTAATGGCGATTGGCATAGCATCCCCGGTGGGTACAGAAGTAGCCAAGCTGGATGCAACTATGGCGGCGCTGGCTGTTTCACTTTTTGCGGTATTTAATGGCCTCGGACGACCAATATTTGGAGCCATTACCGATAGGCTAGGCCCGAAACATAGCGCGATGCTTTCATTTATCCTGATTTTTGCAGCATCCTTAATGATGTCCTTTTTTGGGCAAGAAAACGCAATGCTGTACTTAGTCGCATTCTGCATATTATGGATGTGCCTGGGCGGATGGCTTGCACTGGCGCCCACTGCAACTGGAATTTTCTTTGGAAAGCAGTACTATGCGCAGAATTATGGGATCGTGTACACGGCCTATGGCGCCGGTGCCATCCTGGGAACTCTGATATCGGGCAGTATCAAAGATATCACCGGCAGCTATCTGGATGCATTTCCCATAGTGGCGGGGTTGGCACTGCTTGGAATGATCATCGCCTCGATCGGATTGAATCCCGTCAAGCGCTAATAAACCGGCTGAAATGCGATTTGGAAAATTGCTATCGTTAACGTATAAACAGATACAATTATAGCCGATCCGCACATGCCTATCCCTTTCGAATATTGGCTGCATCACGCAATTTTCTACGCATTATTATTTTCAATTCATTATGCGTGCGGATTACTCGTCATTCATCGAAATTTCAAGGTTAACTACACGCGCAAAATCAATCATTTCGCATTTTTCTTTCTTCCAACTTTACTATCATCCGTCATTGAATACCCCTATAGTGCAACAACATTTCTCATCGATATCATCTGCGTATTTATTTTTCTGACATTTTTTATCGCACCCTTACGCAATAGGATCAGGGTACTTTTTGTGATGTTTTGCTCGTTTGACAGGCCGGAAGATAGACCATTCACATTGATCTGGCTTTACACACAGTTTATCGCCAGCTACTTGGTACTCATCCCGTTGCTGGCTTACTTCGAAAGCCGCGACATGCTACCGCTCGTCATGATCATCATTATTGCCAATGGTGTTGGTGACGGTCTGGCGGAACCCGTCGGGATAAGATTCGGCACAAGAAAATATGCGACTTATGCGCTTTTTACCCAGCAAAAATACGTTCGTAGTTATATGGGCAGCGCATGCGTATGGATAACCACTGTGATTGCCATACTAGCATTTCACCCCTATTTCAATTCCACTCAGTTAGTCGCCGCACTACTGCTAATGCCGATACTGATTACCTTAGCGGAAGCTTTTTCTCCACATACCTGGGACAGCCCGCTCATCTATGCCACTGGAGGTATTTCATTGATCGGTATTTTTCATTATTTGTAATTCGATGATCGTCATTAAGCCACGGCGTAAATTATTTCGGATCGTACCGGATAGGGATACGTTAGAACGATGTTGGGATTCTCAATGTCATCCTCACTAACCGTGATGATTCTGATGACAGGTATTAATTCAAGACCCGGTACCTTGGTTGCCATGACACAACCACCTCATTACGCCTTCTGCTCCAGTGTAATGCCCATGATTTGGGCATATATAACTTCCGCCTTACGCGAGTTATCAGATCGTTCACATCTCAACCGCGAAATGCCACTTCGATTGCGGCAATGTCGATTTTCCTCATCGTCATCATCGCATCAAATGCTCGTTTGGCGGCCATACGGTCAGGACTGGTGTATGCTTCCGTCAGGGCAATTGGCGTAATCTGCCAAGAGATACCCCACCTGTCCTTGCACCAGCCGCACTCGCTCTCTTGACCGCCGTTGCCGACGATCGCGTTCCAATAGCGATCCGTTTCACTTTGGTCTTCGGTCGCAACCTGAAAAGAAAAGGCTTCATTGTGCTTGAACGCAGGCCCGCCATTGAGTCCGAGGCACGGGATACCCATTACGGTGAACTCGACAGTCAATACATCCCCTTCTTTGCCCGATGGATAATCCCCTGGTGCGCGATGCACCGCGCCGACTGACGAATCGGGAAATGTCTGGGCGTAAAATCGCGCAGCGCCCTCGGCATCGTTTTCGTACCAGAGGCAGATCGTGTTCTTTGCAATCTTTGTCATTTCACATCTCCTTTGAGCTTAGAGATTACACGGTTCCGTACGGCTGCTACATGTTTCGCATTGCGGTTTAACGTGTCGTTGAGCGGCGCCGAAACGCGTAGCTTCGTAGGACGGATGTCCGAAGGACGAAGGGCAATCCGTCAAATCAAAACCAGCGCTAACCTATCATCCAATGCCATCATCACGCTCATGCAGTGGGATCATACGGGGGGAACATTTCCATTCGGCGGAACGCTTTCAGCTTCCGCCTTACGCGGGTTATCTTCATTTTTACACCATTCAGAAAAAGACAGCTCGGTTTTGCTTTTTCTGTATTTGTCTTGTAAGCCTAGCTGTGCGTCAAAGCCAATTTCTTTTCGCTGATTACTCAGAAATAACTGCTCTTTTTGACTTTGAGTTTGGAGGTACACAACTGACCTAAATAAATTAAGGCGCCACAGCCCTTTTTTAAGCACACTAGGCTTGGCTGAGCCTCTGCAATTTGGCATCAAACCGATCTGATGAAAAGAAATTTGAATTAAAGTACCTGCGAGGGTAGAAATAATTTCATCAATTTCTTGGTCTGTTTTTAAACTTGCAATTCCATCAGAGATTAAGTTATTGATTTCTTGTCGCCATTCTTCATCGGCGATTTCAACCGTTGCCTCTATTGCTAACTTAATGATTTGTAGCGTCTTGATTCCATATTTTCGCCACGTCGGAACGTGATTCGATTCCTTCAGTGCGTACCAGGCAGCTTTACCAAAGATACTTTCAAGAGCAGACTTCAAAACTAGGTATTTTTTATATTCGTTCATCACAGTATTTGAAGCTTAGCTGGGATTAGACAGCCTAAATGGTGCAATATATCACGTCAAAAGCCATATCTAAACCTGCAGAATTCACACTATCTCCTTATTTTTATGGAATTGCCACCATTCTAAGCTTCATCACAAGATGGGTATTAGATCCCCCACCCCAAAATTCTATACTTGCGAAGCATAACCCCCAATCGCCATTTCGTGCAATTTGCTCCCTATTTTTCTAGGAAATACCGATCCCTTCTAATCTAATTTAAAACCAAATGAGATTAATTTACACCATCCCACTCAAAACCTTTAAAATGTGCGCCCTTTTCTTGAAACCATCATCCGTAGGTACTCGCTTTGATTACAACCGCCAATATCACTATGCAATTCGGTGCCAAGCCGCTGTTTGAAAATGTTTCCGTAAAATTTGGTAACGGTAACCGCTATGGTTTAATTGGCGCCAATGGTTGCGGCAAGTCAACATTCATGAAGATTCTTGGCAAGGATCTTGAACCCACTTCTGGAAATGTTGCTGTTGATAGCGGTGAACGCGTGGGAAAGCTGCGCCAGGATCAATTCGCTTTTGAAGATTGTTTCGTTATCGATACGGTATTAATGGGGCACGCGGAATTATGGCACGTCAAACAGGAGCGTGACGCCATTTATGCCAACCCGGATGCCACCGAAGAAGAATATATGCATGCTGCCGAGCTTGAGTCGCAATTCGCCGAACTGGATGGCTATTCTGCGGAAGCACGTGCCGGAGAACTGCTGCTTGGGGTAGGCATTCCATCTTCCCAGCATCAAGGACTGATGAGCGCGATTGCGCCAGGATTTAAGCTACGCGTATTATTGGCACAGGCATTATTTTCCAATCCGGATATCTTATTACTGGATGAACCCACCAATAATCTCGATATTAATACAATCCGCTGGCTGGAAGACGTCATCAACGCCAGCAAAAATACCATTATCATTATCTCTCATGACCGGCATTTTCTGAACAGCGTTTGCACGCATATGGCTGACCTGGATTATGGTGAGCTACGGATCTATCCCGGCAACTACGATGACTACATGACCGCCTCGACCCAGGTTCGCGAGCGCATGTTGGCGAATAACGCCAAGAAGAAGACACAGATTGCCGACTTGCAATCTTTTGTCAGCCGTTTCTCTGCGAATGCATCGAAAGCCAGACAAGCAACCAGTCGCGCGCGGCAAATTGAGAAAATAAAACTTGAAGACGTCAAGCCATCCAGCCGCCAATATCCTTTTATCCAGTTTGAAGTGAACGACAGGGATAAGTTGCATCGCCTAGCCGTTTCCATCAAAGCAATCAGCAAGTGTTACCAGGGATTGGACAAACCTTTATTTAATCATTTAAGTCTGGACATAGAGGCCGGCGAGAAAGTCGCCATCATCGGCCCTAACGGAATCGGAAAAACCACGCTCTTACGCTGCCTTGCAGGTGATCTAAGACCGGATTCCGGTGAGATAAAATGGGCCGAGAAGGCACACTCCGGATATTATCCGCAAGATCATGCGGCTGATTTTGAAGAAGCTCTGTCATTAACCGAATGGATGGACCAATGGCGGCAAGGCAGCGATGATGATCAAACGATACGGGGCACATTGGGCCGATTACTGTTCTCAGGCGATGACATCAAAAAATCTACTCGCGTGATTTCTGGCGGAGAACAGGGCCGCATGCTCTTCGGCAAATTGATCCTCCGGAAACCGAATATTTTGCTGATGGATGAACCGACCAATCATCTTGACATGGAATCCATCGAATCACTGAACAGTGCACTTGAGAAATTTAAAGGGACTTTGATTTTTATTTCCCATGACCGGGAATTCGTTTCTTCACTGGCCACACGAATTATTGAAATGAAACCGGATGGCATTAATGATTTCAAAGGTAATTATGAAGATTATCTTGAATCACAAGGCATTGAATAATAAAAATAACACTATAGCTGTCATGCTTATTTCGGCCGCTTATCAATCGCGTCCGCCAGTTATTAGCTCATTCTGGCATCCAGCAACGAACTATTTGCAGCTTCTCAACTACGAACTACAGCAAAAGGCTGCCAAGCCTTGTGATCGGAAAAATTCTGACACATCATTTCTAAATTAATACGGTGTTAACCGTTATGACATACTACCTGCTCTGCGTCTTGTCGTTTTCAATCAACGCATATGCTGAATGGTTATGAATAGATTCAAAATTCTCTGATTCCACAACATAGGCATCAATCCGTTCATCATGATTCAGCACTTCTGCAATATCTCTTACGATATCCTCAACAAACTTTGGATTATCATATGCCTTCTCAGTCACATATTTTTCATCAGGTCTTTTCAACAAACCGTATAGCTCACACGAAGCATTGTTCTCAGCAATTTGGATAATATCTTCAATCCAGACAAAACTATTAGTACGCACAGAAATGGTGACATGCGAACGCTGGTTGTGCGCACCGTAATTGGATATCTTCTTGGAACAAGGACACAAGCTGGTAACAGGAACTATAACTTTCATGGTGAACAGATATTCACTGTTTTTAATCTCGCCTATGAATGTCACTTCATAATCCAGTAAGCTTTTAACTTGTGAAACAGGCGCCGACTTATTGATGAAATAGGGAAAAGTCATTTCAATATGACCAGAATCCGTCTCCAGCTTTGTAATCATCTCCTGTAAGATGATTTGAAATGACTCTACCGAGATTTCCCGCTCGTGACTATTGAGGATCTCAACAAAGCGAGACATGTGCGTACCCTTGAAATTATGTGGCAAATTAACATACATGTTAAAAACCGCCACAGTATGTTGCACACCATCATCTTTATCGGCCACAACCACAGGGTGACGAATCGCCTTAATCCCAACTCGATCTATCGCTATTCGCCGGGTATCCAATGAGCTCTGCACATCGGCAATTGGCATATCTATCTGTTTATTCATATTCTCTCCTGTACGACCAAGTGTTCCTGCTAACGGCAAATCAAGCAACTGATCGATTGTTAATGATTATTCAGGCAATACTGCTCGTACTGATTTGATAATTCCGCCGCTGTCTAATCCGCAGTCTGCAAGCATCTGTGCATGATCGCCGTGTTCAATAAAAATATCCGGCAATCCAAGTTGCAGCAATCTGACTTGGATCTGCTGGCTGCTAAGCGATTCTATGACAGCACTGCCAGCACCTCCCATCACGGTATTTTCTTCCACCGTCACCAACAAACCATGACTAGCAGCCAACGATGCCACAAGATCATCATCCAGCGGTTTAATAAAACGCATATTAACCACTGTGGCATTCAGTTCGTCTCCTGCAGCTAAGCAAGGTGTCAACATGCTGCCAAAAGCCAACAAAGCAATTTTTTCCCCTTGACGTCGGATCTCTCCCCGTCCTATAGGCAATGCCTGCATGTCCTTTTGAACCTGTACACCCGCACCAGTTCCCCTGGGATAGCGAACGGCCGTCGGCGTGTCCAGTTTAAAGGCCGTATACAACATTTGCCTGCATTCATTTTCATCTGCTGGTGCCATCACGGTCAGGTTTGGAATACAACGTAAATAGGTTAAATCAAAACTGCCCGCATGCGTGGGTCCATCTGCCCCGACCAAACCAGCCCGATCGATGGCAAATATTACAGGCAAGTTCTGGATCGCCACATCATGAATCAATTGATCATAGGCGCGCTGCAGAAAGGTTGAGTAAATCGCCACAACTGGTTTTAAGCCATCGCATGCTGCACCTGCCGCGAATGTAACAGCATGTTGCTCAGCTATGCCCACGTCAAAATAGCGTTCGGGATACTCTTGAGAGAAACGAACTAACCCTGAGCCTTCCCGCATTGCAGGCGTCACGCCGATCAAACGAGAATCCTGCGCCGCCATATCACATAACCAATCACCAAAAATTTGTGTATAGGTGGGTTTCCCATTTGCTTTAGCAACAATCCCCTTTTTCGGATCAAACTTCCCCACACCGTGATACAAAATGGGATCTTCTTCCGCAACCTTGTAGCCCGCACCTTTTCGAGTTACCACATGCAGGAATTGCGGACCGTCTAACTGCTTGATGTTTCTCAGGGTAGTAACCAATACATCCAAATCATGACCATCAATCGGTCCAATATAATTAAACCCGAATTCTTCAAATAAAGTGCTCGGCGATACCATACCTTTGACATGCTCCTCAGCACGCTTAGCCAATTCCAGCATGGTTGGAACAACCCCTAACACCTTCTCACCCGCACGCCGCGCCGTAGCATAAAATCGCCCTGACATCAGCTTGGCCAGATAATTGTTAAGTGCTCCAACCGGGCGAGATATTGACATGTCGTTGTCATTCAGAATAACCAGTAAATTAGCATCCATCACGCCAGCGTTATTCAATGCCTCAAATGCCATACCCGCGCTCATGGCACCATCGCCAATAATCGCGATAGCTCGCCGATCAGTCCGGTTTAATTGCGCAGCAACCGCCATACCCAAAGCAGCACTGATCGAAGTACTCGAATGCGCAGTACCGAATGCATCATATTCACTTTCATCGCGACGTGGAAAACCAGCCAACCCGTCTTGCATGCGTAATTTATTCATGCCATTGCGACGACCCGTCAGAATTTTATGCGCATACGTCTGATGCCCTACATCCCAAACCAATTGATCGTGAGGTGTATTAAACACGTAATGTAAGGCAATAGTTAATTCAACCGTACCTAAGTTAGAAGATAGGTGCCCACCCGTTTTTGCGACTGAATCTATCAAGAAACCTCGTAATTCTTTAGCGAACTGCGGTAACTTCTTTTGCTCTAATTCGCGTAATTGGAAGGGTAAGTTAATGGTATCTAACAATGGATACATTCAATGCCTGAAAATAAAAGATGTAGAAAAAATTCTTGGAATCAGAATTTACGTTTAATTATAAAATCAGTTACCTGGCGCAACCTTACCGCAGCTTCATTAAAACCATCCAAAGCTTGATAAGCATCCTGCTGCAGTTTTTCAGCCAGCTCACGCGCTTGGCTAATACCCAGAATACTGACATAAGTCGGTTTATTATGCTCAGCATCCTTTCCAGCGGTTTTGCCCAATGTCGCCGTTGTTGCCTCTGTATCCAGCAAATCATCAACCACTTGGAATGCCAGACCGACACATTTGGCAAAATGATCCAACCTAGCCAATTGTTCGTTGCTCAAACAGCTATTGCACCGCGCACCCAACATCACGGCAGCACGAATCAGTGCACCGGTTTTATGGATATGCATAAACTCCAGTTCTGGCAAACTCAGCATCTTACCGACACTATCCAGATCAAATGCCTGTCCTCCCGCCATACCACGAGAACCCGATGCCAACGCCAACTGCGCGATCATCTCCAGTTGCGTCCCAGGCACATCCGCCAGAGACTTTTCCGCCAACAATTCAAATGCAAGCGTTTGCAAACTATCGCCTGTCAACAACGCAGTGGCTTCATCGTATTCGATATGACAGGTGGGTTTTCCCCGACGTAAAATATCGTCATCCATGCAGGGCAAATCATCATGCACCAAAGAATAAGCATGAATCAGCTCCACTGCAGCAGCTACAACCGTTACACGCTCAAAATCGGCACCAGCAAGCTCGCCCGCCGCAAATGATAATAATGGACGCACTCGTTTTCCACCACCCAGCACCGAATAGCGCATGGCTTTATGCAGCCGTTCAGGAACACAATCGGTAGCCGGCAATCTCGCTTCCAAAAATGTTTCGATACGCGCCTGACAGCTACTCGCCCAATTCTGGAAATCAGGACTCATCGCTATCAGATCGATTAAAGTTTTTTAACTTCCCAGCTTCAAGCACACGCACTTGCTGCTGCGCATTTTGCAATTTATCCTGACAAAATTGCAATAACTCTGCGCCGCGCTGATAAGCTGAAAGTGAAGCTTCCAATGACATCTGCCCGGCTTCCATAGCCATTACTATTTTTTCAAGTTCAGCCGATGCAGCCTCAAAACTTTCGGGTTGAGATGAAGTGGCATTACTACTACTAGGCTTTTTGGGTACCATAACAAGATTGATATAATTTAGGCGCTTATCTTCCGCGATTACAAAACTGGTAAAAATAACGCAATTAGCACTATTAGGTCAATGCAAATTTTGGACTTACAACAAATATCGCTGCTATAGGTTAAAATAATCAGCTGTGAAAATAATGAACTGCTAGCATGAAGAATAGCCATTGCTTTGTCAAAAACTAAAATTCACCTCTAAAAGCTTGGCAGACTCCTAGTTTCGCACTCAAATAAGAATAACTGACTGATATAAGAGTTCGTTAATCAAATACTGCACTGAGCACGCTTAATATCACAGCGCAAAGGTGAGAATTAAATGAAAAAATTGGCATTTGAACGATTGCTGCACATCAAACACATTTTCGATAGAAAAAACTGATTCGGTAATACTTATTAAAATCGGAATACGTGAAAAATGCCCATATTGATCCATGTGCTTTACTATGGCAAGATGAGACGGTATGTTGCGTCAACACAGGAATATTTTATCTAATACATTTATTAACTAGAAACTGGGGACAACTTTGAACGAATATATTGAACAAATCTCCGGATATTTTGAAACTGTCCCGCTATGGCCTTTTGTATTATTTGGCTTATTGGGGATAGTAGCCATTATGGTAGATATTGTTAACCGTAAGCGCCGCGCTTTGGCCGTCGATAATTTCCGTTATACCTTTGAAAAAGAGTTGGCCGACATGTACCCGGAACACAAACGGTGGCCAAAAAATATTAACCATTACCTCACATCCCGATTACCGGAAATGTATCAAAATTTTGAGGTACTTCGCGTTTTCATTCCACAGGATAACTTACGCGAATACAACATAGATTGGAACAATTTCCGTGATTTCTGCCGCGATATTACCGATGAAAAAATTGCCATAGCTGAGCAAAGAGCAACTGAAAACAATCAATCCGTCAAGCAGGAATCCGATCCAAAAGTAGTTTTTCAGAAGCTAACTTCAAAATTACTAAAACATACTGAATTATAATAATATCTTTTTAGCTTCCAATCAAAATAGCAAACTGTGATAGTTAATTCTTCACAGCGTCATTATCAAAATAACGCTTACTATGCACCATGATTAAACACGATAAACCGGGCAATCCCAGAGTGACGGTGCGACCGGTGGTGACATATCGTGACATGAGTAAGTTTATTGATGTGCCCTGGCACATATACGCTAATGACCCGATGTGGGTGCCGCCATTGCGTTTGGAACGACGCTTTCATTTTTCCCGCTACAACCCCTTTTTTAAACATGGCGAATGGCAAGCCTGGGTAGCATTTCAAGACGATCGACCTGTTGGGCGTATCAGCGCACAAATCGATTCATTACACCAGGAACGCTACGGCACAGACAGCGGCCACTTCGGTCTGATGGAATGTATCGACAATTCGGAAGTATTTGCTGCATTGATACTTAACGCAGAAGCATGGTTAGTTTCCCGGAAAATTCGGCGTATCAGCGGCCCGTTCAATCTTTCGATAAATCAAGAATGCGGCATACTGGTGGATGGATTTGATACGCCGCCTGTGATCATGATGCCACACTCAGCACGCTGGTATGACCGTTTACTGGCGGAACAGGAATATCATCCAGTAAAAGATTTATTGGCTTACCGAGTCAGGGTTGATTTTGAAATACCACGCGTGATGCAGATGCTGATCAATCGATTTTCCTCAAAAATTACAATACGTACAATACAACGTAATAAATTTGATGAAGAAATGGAAACGCTACGCGATATCTTCAACGATGCCTGGTCTGAAAACTGGGGATTCATTCCATTTACACAAGAAGAATTTGCCGAACTGGGAAGTAGTCTACGCCTGCTGGTATCAGACGAATTCATCCAAATTGCCGAGGTGAATGGCAAACCTGCGGCATTTATGGTGGGGTTACCCAATCTTAACGAAGTTTTAGCTAAATTGAACGGAAGCCTGTTTCCATTTGGTTGGCTCAAGATCATCAAAAGTATTAGAAACCATGAGATTCGTTCAGGCCGTATACCGCTGATGGGCGTACGTAAACAGTTTCACAATACGCCCATTGGTCTGGCATTAGCTTGCTTGGTCATAGACGCGCCCCGACAGACTACTATTGCCCGTGGCATTCAGGAGGTTGAAATGTCATGGATACTGGAAGATAACATGGCAATGCGCAGCATTCTCGACGCTATTGGCAGTGAACAGCACAAACGCTATCGTATCTACCAAAAAATATTATGAGTAATGCGCCCAATCCGACATCGCAACAATTTGTCGCACTGGTTCTAGCCGCTGACCGTACCGGCAAGGACCCTATCACGCAATATACCGGTTCAACTTGCAAAGCCTTTGCGCCGGTTGATGGCATTCCGATGATTATCCGTGTTCTGGATACGCTGATGGCTTGTGAGCAAATCTCCGCCATCATTTTATGCGGCCCACCGGAATCGTTACACGTCCATTGCCCGGAATTAAAACAGCGCATCGTTTCAGGGCAAGTAAGCTGGCTCCCCAATCTGGATTCCCCCAGCCGCAGCACTGAGAGTGGGTTGAGTCAAGTGCCTAGCAATACACCGGTATTATTAACCACTGCCGACCACGCTTTACTCACACCTAATATTGTACAAAATTTTCTGAAAAAATCGCTGGCTTCAGAGAGTGACGCTACAGTGGGTGCAATCGATCAGCGCATTGTTGCGGCTGCATTCCCAAATTCCAAGCGTACTGTAATTCGCCTACGAGACGGTGGATTTTGTGGCTGCAATCTATTTACTTTCAAACCATCAGGACGTCCCATAGTCAAATTCTGGCGCAAAGCAGAAGATTTACGTAAACGCCCATGGCGCTTAATTGCACAGGTACTGGGGTTGAAAACGGTATTATCTTATTTATTCGGATCCTTAACCTTGCACCAGGCCTTAGCAGCCGTATCGGAAAAATCAGGAGTAACCATACAAGCAATTATGCAGGATGACCCGCGCGCAGGAGTAGACGTAGATAAAGTCGAAGACTTAGCGCTGGCTGAATCGATACTCAAAGCAGATTCATGAAATTAATCGAGCGCTATATTGCACGGGAAATAATGCTACCTTTCACGGTAGTCATTCTCATTCTGATCGGACTGTTCGCCAGTTTCAGCAGCGCCAGGCTTCTAGCTGGAGCCGTCACGGAAACATTGGGAATCGCCGGCTTAATTAAACTGGTTTTTTTAAAAACTCTAATCGCATTGGAGGTGCTAATCCCCATTGCTCTCTATATTTCAGTCATTATTGGCTTAGGCAGACTCAACAAAGATCAAGAGCTGAATGTTATCCGTTCAGTAGGTATCAGCGGCAGCCGTATCGTTCTTGCGGTGCTGACAGTTGCTATACCGATTGGTATCATCAGTGGCATGCTGTCATCGTATGTTCGCCCTTGGGCCTATGGAGAAAGTTATGTCCTCGACGCACAAGCCGAAGCGGAACTCAATACCAACCGGTTCCAAGCCGGACGGTTTTATGGTAGTGAAAAAAGTGGCAGAGTCATTTATGTGCGTAATAAAGATGATAGCAATAAACAAATGCAAAATATTTTTCACTACATCAAGAAACCTGATGCCAGTGAAATCGTCATTGCTAAACAAGCTCGACAGATTAAACCAACAACAGAAGACGATAGACCGCACATTCAGTTATCAGAAGGTGTCATTTACCAATTAACCAGCACGGCCAACATTGATGATGTCATTCAGTTCAGAAAATTGATGTATTTCATCGATAATGATTTTGTTATGAATTACCGACGTAAAGCAGCCGCGACAAGAACACTGTGGGAATCCGATCTGCCGCGTGATATCGCAGAGTTACAATGGCGTATCTCACGTCCGCTGGCTACCATACTACTGGCACTGATTGCCTTAACTTTTATTCACACCGCTGCTCCACGCCAAGATAAAACGGAGAAAACCTATCTCATTGCTGCCTTGGTTTTCGCCGCGTACTACAATCTGAGTGGGTTAGCAAAAACCTGGGTAGAACAAGAAACTGTTGGCAGCATACCCGGCGTATGGTGGCTAGAGCTGCTCATGCTTCTTGCGCTTATCATTTATGCCCTGATTGTTAGACAAAAACAATTATCGCGCCCGAAATAATGATTTATCGATATATCTCCATTCAAGTTTTTATCGGCTTCTTGATTGCCATCGCTGTATTATTGCCGCTTTTCAGTTTCTTTGACTTACTGGAGGAATTAGATGATGTAGGTAGAGGCACTTATCGTATTAGTGATGCATTTCTCTATACCGCCATGCTGTTGCCACGCAGATTTATTCAAATCGCCCCTTTCGTGGCTTTATTAGGCACTGTCTCGGCACTTGGAAAATTAGCGATACATTCAGAATTGATTGCCATGCGAGTTGCCGGACTTTCCCCCTGGCGCATTAGCATCGCACCTTTAAGTGTCGGTATTTTACTCTTGCTGGGCGTTGCCATTTTAGAGCAATTTGTTGCACCGCAACTACAACAAAAAGCAATTACTTATCGGGCTATTGCACTGGAACAAAGTGCTGAACTCGGTGGAAACCTGGGAATCTGGACCCGCAATGAAAAGAATATTCTGCGCATCGGTCAAATCATCCACAATAAAAAAGCGGCCGATATTGAAATCTTGCAACTGGATCAAGAAGACTTTTTAGCCGCACATATCCAGGCTCAAACTGCAGAAATTATTGATAATGAAACCTGGGAACTCAGCAATGTTATTGTCAGAACATTCGAAAACAACCAAATCTTGGCCATTCGCCATAACACTTTAAACTGGACTTCCTTTGTCAGCCCGGAAGACATCGCCACACTGACTAAACCACCAGAAAGTCTGTCACCACTTGAGTTGTTCCGGCATGTTGAATTTCTGCGCAGCACCGGCCAGGACGCAGATTCTTACGCACTAGCGCTATGGCGAAAAATCGGTAGTGCGCTGATGACCATCGCAATGCTGCTATTATCCATTCCTTTTGTTTTCGGATCGATTCGCAGCGGTTTAAGCAACAAACTGGTATTTGCTTCGCTGATTGGTATTGCAGTTTATTTACTCGATCAAATTATTGCAAATACTGGGTTGATATTGCAATTAAACCCAGCGCTGATTGCATTGGCACCCGGTTTTACTATGATTATTCTGGCTCATCTATGGTTAAACCGAACTTATTAAGTCACTCTGAACCTATCATAAAACTGTAAATGAGAAAGCAGCAAAAACCACCTGAAGTAAATAAAAAATCATATAGTTTTCAAACACGCTTTAACACATTAGTTCGTTTATGTAGATTCTTCTTCAAAACTTCGTTGACAATTCGTAGCGCGCAACAGTCTATTATTGTTGTCATAAAACATCTAAAATCGCATAACCTTGCTAAATCCAGTATACGCTCGCCAAGGTCGGATAATCAATTCATATAAGAACCAGGTACCTATTAAACATGCCGACTTCAACCTATATTCATATTTTCGGTGACAATCAAATAACCATTTGGGGATTAACAGGCCTCGAACGTTTGCAACGCATGCTGAAAGCACACGAACAAGTCACTCTTGTCGATGATGTCGAGAAAATTCCCATGCATGCCAATGCATTATTCCTGAATGCTAACTTTCTGTTTGATGCACGCGTGCTTTCGGCATTGCTCGGACTGGATAAGAGAATCGCTTTATACAGTGAAGAAGGTTGCCCGGCTGCGATACGCACCGATGGTAACCAGGCATCGCGGCTACTTAAAAATCTTAACAATAACAAAAGTCAAAATTATAAATTCGTGTTGCTAACCATGCCGCGAATTGATTTAAAAGATTTGAAAATTGATTTTCAACAGAATCTAAAAAAGAAAGACCCACCGTACATTCTGCCTATCAGCGAGGAGAATCGTTCATTACTGGAAAAAGAACTATTCTCAGGATCATACAAAGGTGTCACCGATCTCGTTACTAAATGGATTTGGCCATTACCGGCATACTGGACTACACATTTTTGCGTGCGCCAGGGCTGGCAACCTAATCACGTAACGTATCTCAGCATTGTACTTGCCATTCTAACCGGACTGGCATTCTGGGCTGGATTCTTTGGCATTGGATTGTTGATGGGATGGTTCATGACTTTCCTCGATACGGTCGATGGAAAATTGGCGCGGGTCACAGTCACTTCAAGTCGCATTGGAGACGTCCTGGATCACGGCTTGGATATTGTCCATCCACCGTTATGGTACCTGGCATGGGGAGCAGGATTAGCGGGGACACAAACAGCTATTCCCGGCTTGGAAATTTTCATGCTACTGATGTTTCTAGGTTATATCGGCGGACGATTGTGCGAAGGCACATTTCAACTATGGTTAGCGCCGTTTGATATGTTTATCTGGCAAAAACTGGATTCATTTAATCGCTTGATTACAGCCCGACGTAACCCCAATCTACTCTTTCTTAGCTATGGTTGGTGGGTTGATCGTCCGGATATCGGATTGTACCTGGTCGTGTTCTGGCACTTGATTTCGACCGTGTTTCTCGCATGGCGCGTGCTAATGGCTTGGCGAACCAAAAATGCAGAAGGAACACTGAAATCCTGGTTACAGGATGTGGATCCAACACGTGACCGGGAAATACTCGCTGTCAGAATTTTTACGCGTGCTCCGATTGATCTCAGGAAACCGTTCCCGCTATCCTGAAATTTAACGGCTTACAACAACACTTGATGACTTTACAATCGCGGATCGATCGCATAACAGCCGGAACAGCCAAGGTCGGTTGCCTACTTAACCCTATGGGTGGCCAAGTACGCAAACACAACCTAGCCATCCGGCAGGCATTGGAGGCGATACCAAGCATTCTCATATGCGAAGCCAGCGATGCCTCCGGTTTTGAAACTGCGATTAATCAGCTCATCCGTGCAAAAATAGACTTGCTGGTCATCGTTGCAGGAGACGGCACCACACACGCTATTTTCGGTCATCTATTCACATCGCTGGCACCTGAACAATGGCCACTCATTATGATTGTTCCTGGCGGAACCACCAACATGACACCGCTGGATCTAGGAATTCACGGCAAGCCGGAGAAAATCATCCGGCAATTACATCATTATCTACTCGAACCATCCGCACCTAAACTGGCACAACGCCCGGTGTTGCGTATCGAACAAACAGGAACAAACCCCATTTACGGCATGTTCTTTGCCGCTGGACTCGTAGCACGCGGCGTCAAATTTTCGCGCAGCTCGGTAAAGCAAATCGGAATCACCGGTAGCATTTTTACCTTTCTGATTATGCTGCGATCCCTTGTAGGCATCATTACCGGAATGATATTAGGCCGCCAGCAAAAGGAGTGGATGCCTGTCAAAATGACAATGACGGAGGCAAATGGTCGGATTCACCAAGGCACCTATTTATTTGCACTCGTCAGTGCATTGGATTGTCTGTTGCTCAATATCCGCCCCTATTGGGGCAAAGAATCAGAACCACTCCATGTGACATGGGTTGATCAGCAATCCAAACGCTTGTGGCGATCATTGTGGCCGCTACTTTCGGGTGGAGGGAAGGTGCTACAGGAAAAAGATGGCTACTATAGCCATAACACCTCCGCTCTGACTGTACACATGAATGACGAATACATTGTGGACGGCGAATTGTATCAATCAATCAATACACAGAACCCCCTGCGAATTACCGCAACTAACCCCATCACTTTTTTAGTACTCAAGGACACCGTTAGCACCATGATCTCTTCTATACCACTGCCCACCCAACAACTACCCATTCGGTTGATTAGCGAAGTTGCCTGGGAAAACAACAAAGAAACATCACCCGATCTTGTACCTTTGATAGATTCCCTTACGATGCGTTTCGGTGAATCACTGGATGCCGTGATGCTTTATGGATCCTGCCTACATTCCGCTGTCAGTCTGGACGAAGGTATTGTCGATTTGTATGTCATCGTTAACAGCTACTATCAAGCTTATCCCGAACGATATTTAGCCAATTTAAACACTGGGCTGGCACCCAATGTTTTTTATCTCGAAATACCGTATCAAGAACGCATATTACGTGCCAAATACGCCGTCATTTCAACCAAAGATTTTGAACGTGGTGCACAATTCTGGTTTCATCCGTATATCTGGGCACGCTTCGCACAGCCAGCGAGAATGCTGTATTTTCGTGATGATTCCGTACGGGAACGCCTCTATGTAGCACAAGCCCATGCTGTGATTAATTTCCTGAAATCAGGTGTCGTAACAATCGACCCTGGTATCATTAATGTTGAAGAAATTTGGACTCGCTGCCTGATGCTCACCTATGCAGCTGAATTACGTGCTGAGCGGGAGACACGCGCACGCCATCTGGCCCAAACCAACCTGGATGCATTTACCCGTCTCACCGATGTAGCGAGCCCCATGCTGGAAGGAATATTAGAAAAACAAGACAATGGGAAATATCGCTGTCTAACCACACCAGAAATGCAACGACGGGCGTTATGGCATTGGCGTTGGCGTCGCTGGCAGGGAAGAATCCTTTCCATCCTGCGCTTATCCAAAGCTACACTAACATTTAGTAATAGCGTAGATTACGCCGCATGGAAAATTGAACGGCATACCGGCGTGCGCGTGGAAGTCACGCCGAAATTACGCCGCCATCCTATTCTGTGGGGCTTAAAGGTAGCCTGGCAGTTATTAAGACGCGGCGTGGTACGCTAGAAAGATTAATCACCCGCTGCGCTATATACTCACAAACTGGACTTTCTTAGGGAGATATTGATGAATCATTTAAATCGCTTATTTTTACTTCCGGTTCTCTTGCTGCTAACTGCTTGCACCACGATGTATCTCGAAGGCTTGGAAAAAGTCGGCATTCCCAAACGGGACGTCATGGTCTATCGGGTTGAGAAAGCGCGCGACACGCAAGAAGAAACCAAGGAGCAATTCAAGTCCGCCTTAGAACAATTCACCGCCGCCACCAACTTTCAAGGCGGCGATCTCGAAGCCACTTATAACAAGCTGAATGATGCCTATGAAGACAGCGTGAGCAAAGCCGAGGAAGTGAACAGTCGCATTGCCGATATTGAAAGCGTTTCTGAAGCATTGTTTACCGAATGGAAACAAGAAATCACGCAATACAGCAATGCATCAATGAAACAAAGCAGCCAAAAAAAACTCGACACCACGCAAGCGCACTACCACCAACTGATTGCCTCGATGAAACAAGCCGAGGCCAAGATTGAGCCAATCCTGCGCGTTTTCCAAGATCAAGTCATGCTCCTCAAGCACAACCTGAATGCGCGTGCGATAGCTTCGCTCAAGAATGAACTGGGCACGATCAAGTCCGATGTATCCGCGCTCATTGCTTCGATGGAGCGGTCGATCAATGAGGCCAACGCGTTTATCAGTACGATGGAGAAATAAATCACCGCTAGAAATCTCGAAATACTCATCAGGCGCTATTCCGAGGTTTCCAACAATCAGGAAACGCCAGTGGCTTTAAAACCAACTATTTATAAATTCAAGATTGCGCTGACGGATCTCAATCGCAATTATTACGACACACTTAACCTGACCATCGCCCAGCACCCATCCGAAACGCTTGAACGCATGATGACACGCATGCTCGCATTTTGCATCAATGCTCAGGAATCTCTCGCGCTTACTAAAGGATTAAGCACCGCGGAAGAACCTGACCTATGGGCACATACTCCGGATGGCCGAATTGCATTGTGGATCGACATTGGCGAGCCTGCCCCGGATCGAATCAAAAAAGCTACACGGCTCGCCCAGACTGTCAAAGTGTATAGTTTTAACTCCAAGTCGAATGTGTGGTGGAGACAAGAACAAACCAAATTTAATGCACTGACGGCAACTATTTTCCAGTTCCAATGGCACAACATCCAAACCCTGGCAAAACTGGCGCAACGAACAATGGATATCTCTGTCACGATTTCCGAGGAATCTGCTTATGTGGCCACAGAATCGGGTGAGTGTGAGGTAAATTGGGTATCGTTAAGCGTTAATTAATTTTTTAATGCGACTCAATTCTTGAGATTAAATTATCCTGCAATTCCCGACATCTGAGTTAGGTCGGCTTCAGAAATGCCGCCCTGGCTTGTCAGTCACTTCATATTCTCAAGATACTCTTTGAGTACGACAGCATGATTATGCTCCATATCCTTCGCACCATATACGAGTGTAACCACCACATCATGGCGCACGTGCCCGACAAGTTGCTCAACCGCTTCCGTATTATGACGAAGTTCCAGAAAATAATGATCTCGAAATTCGATCCATTTTAATGGATCGTGATTAAACCACTTACGAAGAGGCGTACTGGGCGCCACGTCCTTGAGCCATAAATCAATATGTGCCAAGTGCTTGGAAACTCCTCGCGGCCAAAGCCGATCCACAAGGATTCGAAACCCATCGCTTGGCGCGAATGGCTCGTATGCTCGCTTAATCAGGATAGTCATCAGTTTTTGACAAGCAAAGTGGTAACAAGAAAAATAATCGAATTAAGTAAACTAGCATTGTTTTGACTAAAGCCTGCTTAGTCAAAACAAATCGTCTCCGCAATATGTCGAAACATAGAATTAGCCGAAAAACCAAACCAATCTCTGGATTCTTCATGGTGCGCACCGATCACCCTACCTGTGGCCTCTTTATCCGGACACAACAACATCGTGAGCGAACGGGCTTTGTGATGAGCGCAATCGAATTCATACAAAGTTTTAACTGCATGATGCCCTCCTTTTTGCTTCTCATCGTAGCTGGAAAGCACCCAAATTTTTCTGAATTGATCGTTTTTCTGCATTGTTTCAGGTTCAAAATGATGGGTTTCGCCTTGTTTGGCAGTCATATCCAGCTTAATCCACTTGGCTTGTGCAGGCATGACAACAAATAGCAGGAATAGTACTGTTAAATATTTCATCATCATTAATTACTATGATTTGCTCGTTTCATCTGTTTCTTCATTCTACAGAGTGTCTAAGCTATGGGTAATTTGAATAGATTTCGCCTTTCTACAACAAAATCATAAATGTAAGTCATTTTGCCATTAAATAGTTCCAACTGCTGGTGTTTTCAACTATTCTTAGCATCCATATATTCTGCAATACCGGATTCTTTATCCACAGGTTTTTGAAAAATCACACGATAATACGTCGGCTGCAGATTTACTGATGGTTGGGATGAACCTGTATTTTGTAATGATATTTTGCAGCGCATGAACGCCGCAGGGTTTTCTTGTACTAAAACAATCATCCAATGAATACGAGCAGCGATAGTTTTATGAATAGCCTTAATCTGGAGTTAATATAATGGAAGAATTGAATCAAGCCTGGATCATGTTAAAGCTTGGTGGCATTATTATCATACCGCTGGTTTTATTGGGTGTTATTGCGGTAGCAATTATGCTTGAAAAAGCTTTTATCTATTGGCGTTATGCGCGTCTTTCCAGCGATCTACTCAATCTGGTGGAAACCTATGGCTTCAAATGGAACGATTTGGAAAAAATACTTTCCGGGCTGGATAGCCGCCACTATTACAAGCGTTTCTTTGAAGTAGTAATTTCCAATCGGCATCAACCCGCTTGGTGGACGGAATCTCGAGCCGCCGATGAGGCGCAAATTATTGAAGAATCACTGGCACGTCGATTATGGGCACTGGAAACTATTGTTACTGCCGCGCCGCTGCTTGGACTGGTGGGCACCGTGATCGGCATGATGCGCGCCTTCCAGGTGATCGGCAGTGAAGGCTTGGTTAATCCCACAGCGGTCACCGGCGGGGTTGCCGAAGCACTCATTGCTACCGTAGTAGGGCTGGCAATTGCGTTGGTAGCTTTGTTTGGATTCAATTACTTTTCCCGCCTGCAATCGCTAACAATGGATGAAATGGAACGCCTGGGTACGCGACTGATCGACAACATCCGTCGGGATCAACAGGATTATCACGATGAAACTGCGTAAATCCCGCATCATTCCGAAAGGAAAAATTGAGATCATCCCGATGATCGATGTGATGTTTTTCTTGCTGGCGACATTCATGCTGGCTTCTTTATCGATGCAAAATTTGGATTCATTACAGGTCGATTTGCCCGAAGGACAAGCAGAAAAGCTCAGCGCGGAAAAACCGGTTACATTGACGTTAACCAAAGACAGCAAAATCTATATCAATCAGACAGCAGTCACGCTGGACACGCTGGCAAGCACACTCGAGCCGTTACTCGCCGATTCCAAGCAAAAATTGATCGTATCCGCGGATAACGAAGCGCCTCAAGGTATCGTCGTACAAGCTATGCTGCGCGCCCGATCCGCCGGAGCCCAGCATTTTCTGATTGCAGTCAAACATAAATAGCACGTTAAGAATGGCAAGTTCCCGATCGAGAGAAATCCGCCTGTGGTGGCCGCTGCCATTGGCTACGCTCGTCTGGCTGCTGGCCATCTGGGGTCTGGGATTTTTTCTGTCATTACCTGAAGTGGAAATAGATACACCACTCCCCATAGCCGCCAGCTTCATCGACGTAAATGAATCCGAAGATGCTAGTAATTCGCTGCCTGCCTCTCAACCAAGAACGCCCGCTCCGCAACCCGAAAAGCCTCAAGTAGCTGAAGCACAACCCGCACCTAAAACACCACCGACACCTGCTCAGCCACCACCATCAAGACCTCCAACCAAGCCCAAGGCAGCCGAGAAGCCGAGCCAACCCAAAGCACCTATCCCAGCGCAGGAAGTTGCCAAGACCAAAGCGCCTCCGGAACCTCCTGCGGATGCGCCCACTGATCTGTCTGAGTATATTAATCAAGCAAAAGCGCGCCGCCGCGCCGCGGAAGGAATCTTCGACTCACAGGAAAGTACAGCATCCAGCAGTACTGCAAATCAACCTTCAGCAGACGAGATCCGTATGGCGAATGTACGGCGTAATCTGCAAAACCCTGGTACCAGCGGTATATTCCAAATTCTTCGCATCGGCCCGCGTACGGCGGAATTTTCATTTCGCGCCTGGACTACCGGTCAAAGCAATCCACGGTTACAGATGATTCGGGTCGAAACTGGAACAGATGGCGATATTGAACGTGCCATCATTCGCCGTATGATCCAACTGATTCGGGAACACTACAAAGAAGATTTTAATTGGGAATCGCATCGCTTGCACCGTGTCATCGTCTTATCTGCGAGAGAGAGAGATAGCGCAGGATTGGAAGATTTCTTAATGCGTGAATTTTTCATAAACCCAACACGTTAATCTTGTTCAAATTATTATAAATTACCTCAAGTAACACACTAATAAAGTCGTAACTATCAAACACAGAGAACAATTTCATTCCTCTGTGTTTTTATTGAACTAATTATGAGCCACACTTTATTATTCTACCAATTATTCTGTGATGATAAGCGATAGTACCATTGAGGTTTCCGTTAATGACTTGCAGCTCGGCATGTATGTCAGTGACCTTGATCGTCCTTGGCTTGAAACAGCTTACCCAATTCAAGGCATCCTGATTCAATCACAGCATGATATTAACGAGCTCCAGCGCTACTGCAAACATGTTTACGTGGACATCGACAGAAGCGAATCATTCGCTGCTCGATCACACCTCTCAAGTACCCTCCACCACCCTCAGGCTGTTTCAAATCAGGGTAAGCCATTAGCATCGCATGAACCGAGCGCCTCATTTCATGTCACCTCCACAGCTTCAGATCGTGGCAAGCCACCAAAATTGCATGAGACTAAATCGCTCGACTCACTACTGCAACGCGTTAATACCTACAGCGACATCTGCACAGCAGAACAAGAAATCCCTGCGGCCACCAAAGCGTATAATACCGTTTCCATGTTATTTAGCGATATCAATACCAACCTGGAATGCAATATTCAAATCAATATGCGCGTAGCGCATGAAGTGGTCGACACATTACGTGAAAGCATTATTCGTAACCCCGATGCAGCATTACTACTGGCACAGCTTAAAACCACCGGAAAAGAACTCTATGACAATGCCATTAAGACTTCGGTGCATCTGCTTGCTTTCGGCCGTCATCTCGGCTTGCCCCACAAGGAAATGACAATTCTCGGCTTGGGTGGATTACTAATGGATATCGGCAAACAACGCCTGCCAAAAGAAATCCAGGGCAAAAGAAATATATCGCTCGCACCGAATGAACGCAAGTTGATGAAACAGCACATCGCGTATGGAGAAGAAATTATCGCTCAGCTAACTGATGCACCGGAAGAAGTCATAAAAATTATTTTACAGCATCATGAGCGCGAAAACGGCAACGGTTATCCTTCTGGATTATACGCCAACCAATTACATCCTTATGCGCGCATGGCCGCCATTATCGATTGCTATGAGGAACTTATCTGGGGAGAATCGCGCATGCCAGGTATGAAGCCTTTTCAGGCGCTAAAAGAACTTAAAGATAATGCGCAAAACGGACTCAATTATATTTTGGTGGAGCAATTTTCTCACTGCATCGGCATGTTCCCGGTAGGCAGTCTGGTTGAACTAAACAGTGGCGAAATTGCTATTGTCCTCACCCACAATCGCACGCAACGATTTCTTCCTCAAATCATGATCATCTGTGATGCTCAGAAGAAACCCTATGAGCACCCTGCAACCTTAGATCTAAGAACCGCTGGCAAAAATCCAGGGGGGGTTGCGTACGTCATCGTAGATGATCTCCCCCAGGGCGCATACGGAATTGATCCAAAGAAATATTATTTATAAACATCCAAAATCTATCATTACATTAAATCTATGACCATCCTCGCTTATCAACACTTTCTGCAACAAGCTTCACGAAGATTACATGATGAATGCCAATTGGGTCGTCGCAATGCCGTACTGATCATCAACTTTGAGCGGCTAGTAGAATTGGATGGCATCCTTGGATTTACCATTGTTGATAATATTTTACAGAAAATTGCCCAACAATTAAAAAATGCTCTGAACCCAAGCGATATGGTCGGCATCACCGGACGATATCAAATAACCTGTTTACTGGTCGATCTACTTACCGATGCACATGCCATGCTGGCCGCCCATAAAATCCTGCGAATCCTGGCACCTCCATTCGAGCTTGATAGAAAAAATATCATCCTGGTTCCGCGTTTTGGCGTGGCAGTGAACAATGGAAGCAGTTACGCGTTAGATCAATTGATGTGTAACGCAAGCGCGGCTGTGCGCCAAGCAAAACTGGAGCAACTTCCGATCAAGCTCTTTCACGCCGAAATGCAAGATCCGCTAATGTTCCAGATTGATCTCTGGTCAGATTTAGGTCACGCCATCGATAACGGCGGATTGTATTTAGGTTATCAACCCCAGATCGATATTGCCAGTGGTAGGATCAAAGCCACTGAAGCCTTGCTAAGATGGCATCATCCACATCATGGACCGATCCGTACCGATAAATTAATCCAACTTGCTGAAGGTACTTCGCTCATGCCCAAACTCACGCTATGGGTTTTCCATACCGCATTAAGGGAATGTTCCGAATATCGCAGAGCAGGATTAGACGCCGGTGTTTCGATCAATTTTTCTGCTGACGACCTACGCGATCCTGAACTTACCGAACTCGTTCTGCAGGGCTTATCTCTCTGGAACGTACCGCCAGAAGATATCACCATTGAACTGACCGAAACAGCTGTTATGGATAATCAAGCAGGAACACTGGACACCTTATGTCAACTCAAGGATATGGGACTGAAACTGGCCATGGATGACTTTGGAACCGGTTATTCATCAATGGCACGCATGCTGGATTTACCTCTGGACGAAGTCAAGATCGACATGGTATTTGTCCGGCATATGACAACGCATCATAAACATGACCGGATCGTCGACTCGATGATCAATCTTGCACACCGGCTGAATCTATCCGTAGTTGCCGAAGGTGTGGAAGATATTGCAACCTACGAACGCCTGCGCACATTGGGATGCGACGTCATTCAAGGCTATCTTATTGGCAAAGCCATGCCACTGCCGGAGCTCATCAGAACTATCAGCAATCAATCCCCTACCTACCACTTGCAGACAGCATCACAAACAACCGCATAAGAAGAATCTCTGATCGCACTGGGATTGATAAGTTACTCAGCATTCAGAAGCATTGGGAAATAAAAGCGGAAACCAAAGTTCCCGTTACAGTCTCAATCTCCACAAACAGGATGTTGAAAAACTATCTGCATTGCTGCTGCGGTGTTAAAAACAGGTTCAGAATGCTCATTTATTATGCATAAATTGCCTTTTTTACCTGTTCTTGCCTTGCATCAGCCGCATCTAAAACATTTTTCAACATGTCCGATAAAATCACACGATTGCTTCTTTTCTACGCCGCGCCATGAATCCGATTAAACCTAAACCAGCTAACAACATTGCATAGGTTTCTGGCTCTGGAACGAGTGAAATATTGTCCACAATTTCTATTAAACCAGTAGAAGCAACTCCACCACCCGTGAATGGATTAAAAAAAGAATCGGTATAAGAGAAGATTGCTGAATCAAAAGAAGCGCCATTAAAACTAATCGACTGATTCATCAGGTCATCACGATTAAGAACAACCGTCGAGAAACCTACTAAAGTAGCATCATTGTATACTTGTAACAATGCCAGATCTCCTGGGTTCGTATGGCTCGGCTCGTCATTTCCAAAATCCATGCCAATGAAATTGGTTGGAGCAAAGGTCATTCTTAATGCATTACCATTTACATCATCAAATGCGCCAATCGCATTACCAATGCTTTCTTCACCATAGTCCTCAACCGCCATGATACCGGTTTCTATCGTATTAAAATCTCAAACAACCTTTACAATATATACAAATCAATAGTCTACTCAATTTCTTATCAACCAGAAGCACCCTAAAACTACGTCATCTTTTGTGATCAAATTTTCCAGCGCTTTTACCAAATCCATCCGTCCCAAGTACTCTAAAAATTCTTATTCTTACTTAATCAAGCCCCGGAATCTCAAATTCATTTCGATCAATTGATAATCCGGCGCGAGTAAAAAACTCTGCACTGATTCTTGAGACAGGCACATCCTGGCATTCGAGATTGGCGATCACTTGATGGTTTCTCTCCACCGCAACGCCGTCTTTCGTCCCCCAATCCTTACCGATCGCGGTATATACGATGTAATGATACTGCCCGTTGATAAAGCGCAAGTAACCGCCGCCGCCGCCCCCAAATATCAAGGTGCGTGCCTGGATAAACTGAGCAGCTGGAACTGATGCGTCATTCACAACCGGAAATGTCAGTTCAAGCATGCCAAGTGGTCCGAATCGATATTGCAGATAGCCGCTGTTAGCGGAAAAATCATTCGAGGCGCAGACTGAAACTGTTCTCTCGCCCAGTGAGCAGGTAAATATCACTTGCTCTTGCCCTTGGCAGTGCGATTCCGCTGCATCCACCGCAGCAGCCAGAAAAAACAGGATTATGAAGCCGCCAAAGCCAACAGCTGCCATTCTCAAGCCAATAGTAAAGCGTAATAGTTTTTAAAATGCTCGATGCGATCCTCCAAGCCATTGAGACCACCATTTACTTTCTTGGTTATTTTCGTCACCACATCATCGCTGGCACCTGCATCGGCCAATGCGTTGAGTGACCGAGTATCCCAGAACCATGCCGCCGACAACAAAGGGTACTGCGATGCCACCAAGTCGGGATTGCCCAAAATATCATCGCTAACACTGTTAGCAAAAGCACTGTAGTTGTCTTTGCCAGTCAACTGGATATACCCTCTGCCGCGGTATTTATATCCCTCCTTGCTGGCTTCGTTGCCATTACCTATTCTGCCGCCATAAACTCGGGATGCTATTTTCTCTGGCTGACGCGCATAATTTTCCGCTAAATTCCCCGGAAAATACCTGGGGAATACTGTTTTCAGACCTGCGGCAGAATAATTCAAATTTTCTTCTCGTGCTTTAAACTCCGCACTTTCATGCGCACACTGCGCGAGAAAGTGTGCCAGGCGCAAGGATGTATTGATATTAAACTTTTCCGCACAATCAGGAACTTGATCAAGCACGGCATCTGGAACATGGGTTTTTAATCGATCTAGTGCTAACATCATTCCCCCCAATTTTATGCAGTTAATGATTCTGCCAAAGTACAATGAATACTCAGTTACGCATTATAATCACAATTTTTAAAGCACCTGCTGAATATGGCCACGATTAAACCGCTTCCCGAGTTGTTAATCAATCAAATCGCTGCTGGTGAAGTGATTGAACGCCCAGCTGCTGCGCTTAAGGAAATTCTTGAAAACAGTGTTGATGCGGGCGCTAGGAAAATTACCGTACAACTTCAGCAAGGCGGCGTGAAGCAAATTCGCGTCGCTGATGACGGCGCTGGCATTGCCAAAGATGAATTGCAGTTAGCCTTGATGCGCCACAGCACCAGCAAAATCAGCACGCTGGAAGATTTGCATCAGATCACCAGCCTGGGCTTTCGTGGTGAAGCGTTAGCTAGTATTGCAGCGGTTTCACGGTTGACCTTGACTAGCCGTCACGCAGAGCAAAGCCATGCCTGGCAAATTCTGGTAGAAGGCAAAACAATCTCGCAGCCCAAGCCCTCGTCATTGGCACAGGGCACTACGTTGGATGTCAATGATTTGTACTTTAATATTCCTGCTAGACGCAAATTTCTGAAGTCGGAAGCCACCGAATTTGCGCATTGCGACGAGACCTTTAAGCGCATTGCCTTATCGCAAGCGAGCATTGAATTCGTTCTACAACATAATGGCAAAGCACGGCGGCATTTACGTGCGGGCGATTCAGCGCAAAGAATTGCAGCGGTGTTAGGGGAAGAATTCAAACAAACTGCCGCCTGGGTTGACGAACAGTCAGCCGAGATGCATTTACACGGCATGGTTGCGTTACCGGCTTATGCGCGTTCATCGCGCGATACGCAGTATTTCTTTGTCAACCATCGTTTTGTCAACGACAAGCTGATTTCGCATGCGCTGCGCGAAGCGTACCGGGATGTGCTGCATCTGGACCGGCATCCGGCTTTCGTTCTGTTTCTTGACCTTAATCCGGAAGGCGTTGATGTCAATGTACATCCGACCAAAACAGAAGTGCGTTTCCGCGAACCGCGTGCGCTGCATCAATTTATTTTTCATGCAATCAACAAAGCACTGGCTTCACCGCAAACAGAGTCACAGTCTAAAGAACCAACACCAATCGCTCGATCTTATCCGGCTTATCCAAAAACTGGGCAAGCTCAAGCCGGTATGGTATCGCAACCGGCCAGCTTTTACGGTACTTTGTTTAGCACGGAAGTTCGTTCTATTCCTACAGTCCCGACTAACCTAACTCCTGTCATACCGACAGCAAGGACTGATCAATCCATCACAGTGGAAGAAACTCAAGACAACCATCCGCTCGGTTTTGCGTTGGGGCAACTGCACGGCATTTACATTCTGGCGCAAAACGTGCGGGGACTGATAGTTGTCGACATGCATGCCGCACATGAACGGATTATGTATGAAAAACTCAAACAAGCGCTTGATCAGCACGAAATACCGAGACAACCGTTGCTCATTCCGGTCACCTTTTATGCCAACCAGCTGGATGTCACCGTGATCGAAGAAAACCAAGCAATCCTGGATCAACTGGGATTTGAGATCGCAGTGCTTTCGCCAACTACTGTGGCAGTGCGCGCAGTGCCAGCTACACTGCAACATGCCGATATTGCACAGCTTGCGCGCGACATTCTGCACGAAATCCGCGAATACGGCGCCAGTCAGATTCTAACCGCCAAACGCAATGAAATACTAGCAACGATGGCTTGCCACGGCGCAATTCGCGCCAACCGCAAGCTGACCCTTGAAGAAATGAATGCCTTACTGCGTGAAATGGAAATGACCAAACGCGCCGATCAATGCAACCACGGCAGACCCACTTGGTTTGAAACCAGCCTATCTGATCTGGACAAGTTGTTTATGCGCGGAAAGTAAACAAGCTGTTACTGATCCGCAAGTATTTTGGCAAATCCTTCGTCCATATTGATTTTCGTGGCATTTGCCAGATGATTGTAAAACACCGCCATACCCGACGTCGCAATTATAGCGCTATGCGCTTGCATAGTGAATTAACTGATTACGGTGTACAGACCACGCAATACCGTGTTCGGGCATTGCGCAAGAAGTTGGGTTTGCGTTGTAAGCAAAAACTGAAATTCAAAGTAACGACCCATTCTAAACATAATTTGCCAATTGCACCCAATATTCTGAACCGGGAATTTTCTGTTAACGCACCGGGTAAAGTGTGGGTCAGTGACATCACCTATATCCCTACAGACGAGGGTTGGTTGTATTTAGCTGGAGTAAAAGATTTGTTTAATGGAGAACTGGTCGGTTATGCGATGAATGAGAGAATGACAAAGGACTTGGTTATACAAGCCCTGTTTCGTGCAACAGCCAAAAAATATCCGGATAAAGGACTCATTGCTCACTCAGATCGCGACAGCCAATACTGTGCACATGATAACCAGAAGCTATTGAAGCAATTTGGCATGCTCGCTTCCATGAGTGGCAAAGGCGATTGCTACGATAATGCCCCGATGGAAAGCTTCTGGGGAATACTTAAAACCGAACTGGCGTATCATCGAAAATTCAAAACACGACAACAAGCAATTCAGGAAATTACCGAATACATAGAAATCTTTTATAACCGACAGTGTGAGCAAGAAAGACTTGGCTATCTATCACCAGCAGAATTTACCCAGCGATACTATGCAAATCTAGCTGCTGCTTAACTACATGGACTCCAATATCACAGCACATATCACAGCATTATTTATTGGTATTGATGGTGTTCCACGTTTGCACGCTGCTTCTGAAACTTTTATTTTACTATTTGGTCATGAATTAGGCGTTAGTGTTATTAAATTGCTACTGTTGTGATCAGCAGTTAATCTTGCTAAGGCCATTACTTCCTCGCAGGGAAGGCAATTGGCGGATCATTTTGGCCGCGGCGCTTTGATTCTGATCGGTTGGTCAGCCCTTGCCATTCCGTTTATGGCTATAAGCCAGGTGACAACCAATATCGGATTATGGGTAGTAAGTATTTGTTATGGCTTATGTATGGGTATGAAAGAAGATGCCGAACGTGCATTAATTAGTGATTATGCAACACCCGATGAGCGTGGCACTGCTTTTGGCTGGTATCATCTTATCAGTGGTATCGCCGCCATTCCTTCAGGATTATTGTTTGGGATAATATGGCATGTATACAATGCGGCGGCAGCATTTTTATTTGCCAGCATATTGGCGTTACTAGCCATAGCATGGCTACGATTGTGGGCTTGGCCTGCGCGGCATAAATATAACAAATGAGGATGGATAAGTATCATGGAATGGTTAGCTATTATCTTGTCGATAATCACAGTGGGATTCATGTTCTGGTTTTTTTCCACAACTAAAAAAGCACTAAAGCTGGGTCAGCCTGCACCTGAATTCAGCCTGACGGATCAATCTGGGGAAATACATACTTTGGCAGATTTCCATGGTAAATGGCTGGCGTTATATTTTTATCCGAAAGACGACACGCCCGGGTGCACCAAGCAGGCTTGCTCTTTTCGTGATGACCTTCAGCAGTTAACTGACTTGGGCGCCGAAGTGATTGGTGTAAGTGTGGACGACACAAATAGTCATGCTGAATTTTCTAAAAAATTTCATCTGCAATTTTCTCTATTGGCGGACACCACTACAGAAACGGCCACTCGATATCATTCGCTAATCAATCTGGGCATTATCAAGTTTGCCAAGCGCAATACATTTTTGATCGATCCACACGGAAAAATTGCACGCATGTATTTATCGGCTAGTGCAGCACGCAATTCTTCCGAGGTAATTGCAGATTTGAAACAGTTGCAAGCAATATAGGGCATAGTACACTGTCTATAGATTTACACTCTTTTGATTTTCATCAAAGATTAGAAATTACATCTCAGACAACATGTAAGGCATAACAAGAAATGGAGGCAGAATGGCAAATTTTAGTGAAGAGCAATTAATCCAGTTGAAAGCTGCGTTACATAAGCGTTATCTAGGTCTACAAAAAGAAATACGTAACGAGCTTGCACACACTCAAGATATCAGTGATGCTGAGCTAGCAGAGTATGTAAACAATATACCGGACGACATTGATACGGCATTAGTCGACCGGCAAATCAACGAAATGCGCGAACTGGAGATGTCGATGAAGTATCTAAGCGAACTAGAATTCGGTGACTGTATCGATTGTGGTAACGAGATCGGGTTTGAGCGATTGCTAGTATATCCATCCGCACAACGTTGCATTCAGTGTCAAGTTCAATACGAAAAGGCTTTTCCGCAAGAGTCAAATCCTTCATTATAATTGTTAAATACTTTACCAGTTTATACTTTAGATTTGAGCAAAATGAGGATAGCGCCTCCTCCTCCGTCTTCCGGTCTTGATTGGCAAAAAGCCAATACATCTGAACGCTGCATCAGCCAATTTCCAACTCTCGTTTTTAAAACTGGCTCACGGTTTCTGGAACTCAATCCCTTACCGTGAATGACACGAACACAACGAAATTTTTGTTGTACACAGATACCCAGAAAATCACCTAATTCCTGTCTGGCTTCATCACGCGTATATCCATGTAAGTCGAGACTATCCTGAATCCTCCAGTAACCGCGCCGCAAACGTCGCAAGGTTTGATGCGACATGCCCGGCCGCACAAAAGACCACCCATCTCCCGCTTCGATTTCAACGAAAACATAGTCTGTTAGCGCATCTTCTAACGTTGCATTTTCCTGACTCTTATTTTTGCGTGGAAACGGTGAAGTTTTAATGCCGCCGGAAATTATTTTATCTGAGGCTGGCAATCGCGCCACATCACTCATTGCTGCCTGAAACAGCGATATTTCATCCTCATCCACAACAGAATCTTTTTTAGGCATCTAGTTTCGTCAACAAGCAGTTGTTGAGTCTAAGATTCAATAACTATTTCAAGTTATCCAGATATTTTTCCGCATCCAGTGCCGCCATACAGCCGCTGGCAGCACTAGTTACCGCTTGGCGATAGATGTGATCCTGCACATCGCCCGCAGCAAATACGCCGGAAATGTTAGTAGCTGTCGCATTACCTTGATCACCACCGTGAGTAACAATATAGCCATTATCCATTTGCAATTGTCCAGCAAAAATATCGGTATTGGGTTTATGACCGATAGCGATAAAAACACCTTGTAAATCTATTGCTTGCGTAGAATCATTCTGAGTATTTTTAATGCGCATGCCGGTAACTCCGGATTGATCGCCCAGCACTTCATCCAGTACATGGTTCAGTTTTAATTTAATATTACCGGCGCGGGTTTTTTCCATTAACTTATCAATCAGAATTTTTTCCGAGCGGAACTGATCACGCCGATGCACTACTGTCACGCTGCGGGCAATATTCGAAAGATACAATGCTTCCTCCACTGCCGTATTGCCACCACCGACAACGGCAACATCTTGTCCTTTATAGAAGAAACCATCGCAAGTTGCACATCCTGACACACCGCGCCCCATAAATGCTTCTTCGGAAGGTAACCCAAGATATTGCGCAGATGCGCCAGTGGCAATAATAAGTGCCTCACAGGTATACGTCCCCTGATCACCAATCAAGGTAATCGGTTTTTCTGTCAGTTTTGCGGTATGGATATGATCAAAAATGATTTCAGTATCAAAACGCTCCGCGTGTTTCTGAAAACGTTCCATCAATTCCGGTCCTTGCACACCCATTGCATCGGCTGGCCAGTTGTCCACATCGGTTGTTGTCATTAATTGTCCGCCCTGAGCCAAGCCGGTGATCAAAACCGGATTCAGATTGGCGCGTGCCGCGTAAACAGCGGCAGTATAACCAGCCGGCCCAGAGCCAAGAATAAGCAATGAATTGTGTTTGGTTGTCATAAATATCATTTACGGAGTAAATCGAGGACGATATTGTACTCGTAAATGATTAAATTTCCTTGCTGACCGATTTCTCTGGCCACCATAGCCGATTGTTCACTGGTGGACTTTTGATTCAGCAATAAATCCTTCTTGTTCAATTCCTGATTGGGAAAATACATCTGCGTTGTAAGAGGGGAATAATTAGGTTTAAAAATCTTTAAATGGATATGCGGAGGTCGAACCCAAGTTCCGCTAGCCGGATAAGCGCCGGGCATTACGGTCTTAAAGCGAAAAGAACCCTTATCATCAGTCTTGATAACCGCCCACCCTTGGAAGTTCTGATCCAGCCTTGCTTTATTAGGATCACGCGGATGACGATAACGACCATTGGCATCTGCTTGCCAAATATCAAGTAGCGCATTTTCAACTGGATTACCAAAGATATCGGTTACACGTCCACCTATCACGATATGTTGACCGCTGGCATTGCCAACGTATCCATCTATTTGTGTTAGGTCATCATCCTTATCTTTCTGATTTTTTACCGGATAGAATGGACCTTCTGTCTCTTTGGGCGTGGGCATTAGCGCTAATACTTTAGCAAAACTATTACTGCCAAGCGCACTAGCCATGCTGCTCAGAGCACACAATTTAATCACTTTCCTTCGGGAAATATTTTTCATGCTGAATGACTCGACCGCTTTATGAATTCTATTATAATTTTTTAGAGCAGCGATATGAATAAAAATTCAGATGAGAAAACCGATTTAATGGATATCCGATACATTTGCTACGTAAAATTCTTGTGTACACATCCCTCATTTGCATCAGAATCTGTCGCAAGAAAGAACATTAAGCACTAGGGCATAAGTTTCAAATGTAAACTGGCCCTATTTCCTCATTGATTCCGTAAATAGCGCAATAAAGCACCCCGCCGCAAGCAGCGAGGTATTAAAAGCGCTCTTCAGACTGCTGGTTTTCAACCAGCCTTCGCCCCAAGGGGCGAGGAATTAAACCCGGAAGAGATTAAACAGGAAAAATGTATGCCTCCAGTTTACTATGCGCTAATCTTTCTAGATCGCGCCGCAAAAGCTATCAACCCTAATCCTACCAACAACAAGGCATAAGTTTCTGGCTCAGGTACTGGACTTATGTTCTCAGCCAACAATGACGACGCATTAATGTTTGTAAATACAAATGCTTGATCATTATAATCAAGATCTCCGCCGCCATATAAGTCTTCAAATCCCACATAGGTACCAGCGGGAATGCCAAGAATTTCATCTCCAGAAAAACCGGCTGAGTAAATGTGATTCATTCCATCAGCATTAGATGCGGAATTGGAGTTCCAAACATTCCCAGTATCTAGAACATTTAGTTGGAATGTAAGAACATCCCCTGCATTGACGTAACCAAGATTAACAAAATCGCCCACACTTGAAGTTTGATTATTTAAAACACCTAGAGATGACTCTGGTGTAACTACTCCATTTACGAGTAATGATAAAGTATTGGTATAAGATGCTGAGCTTGATTGGAAGTAAGCACCGATATAACCGGTTGTTGTTGCTGTGAAGGTGTAAGTATTCTGAACAGGTGCCCCTGCATCTGCATATGAAGTCGAAGCCGCTTTTACATGGGCTATCGAAAACAGACCAGACCAAAGAATCATAGACACTGTTAATAATCGTAAAGAATTTTTCATTGTATTGCCCCAAAAACTAATTGTTAATAAAAATTGCAAAACACATTAAGGAAACTTTGAATAAGCCGATTATATTTATGGTTGGAGAATCTCACAGCAAGCGTAATAAGTTACCGTTCGCTTCGAACTCTTCGAAAGACTTAATCAGAATCACCCACGCAGATATAGTAGGCTCAATATTCAGCTGAGAATAGAGACGAGTATCCTGAAAACATACTGCAAGAAATAGGGAAATGTCCTATAAAAGTCCTAAGTCAAATTGAGCTAATCACTGCGTGTTTGATACAGTTTCAAATTTTTTATCAGCTGATCATTATTCTTTTTAATTCTCGATCACCGCACACCTTTTCATGTTCGAAACAGAAACAAACATCACCACAAAATAATTCATTATATTGATATTACGCATCAATTTTTAATAATTACTTCGCATATCGGGTGCACCATAGTAGTAAAAGAAAGGTCAATTACCTTTGTTCTAATAAACACAGGGAATGGGAGATTTATCGCAATTGATACTAAATTACTAGTCAACTTGTCCTATAAAACTCCTGGGTAAATCAGCAGCATAACCTAGTAGTTTTGCAGTCTTTTTATGTTCACTTTTTTGACATGTTTTTAGCGATTGATCAGAATTAAGTCTATTTTGTGTGTTATGTACAGCATTCTCGGCACCAAGCAAAGCTTGGTTTATTGATTGTTACCACGATGAAGGTCGTCCGGTAGCCCCCCCGAAAAATAACGGAGATCAAAAGTAGAATCTTCTTGTAATGAATAAACAGTAGGTTCTGCAATGAAATAATCGAGATTCAGTGATAGCCAGATCAAGGCGATTCTCAAACAGGCGGAGTCAAGCGAACCTGCACCTGATCGGCGCGATATGGCCAAACAGGCAGTTAAGCAAAGAAAGATCCGTATCCGTTTGGCCTGTAAGACCTATGATATCAGTGAAAACTGCTACCGCTATCGAGCTAGGCTCAGCGATGATAATCGTACCATCGCTGATTTGCTGCTACGGCTGACACACAATCGGAGAAACTGGGGCTTTGGTTTATGCTTCCTGTATCTGCGCAATGTAAAAGGATATCCCTG
>NZ_JAIEMO010000037.1 GCF_019752095.1 Nitrosomonas sp. | reverse complement strand
AAATACAGCGTAGGCATTAACGCGAGATTTCCACTTAAGATATGGGTAAAACTGTCCAATCAAGTGCGGCCACCTCTCGCTAATGCTTTAATTGAGTTGATGATGTTTCTGGATGCGTTGCCATTGGTGACGCGAACGAATTCAATTTCACAGACCAGTGGGTATCCAGATCAGCGCAGATGGCCAAGGGTAGCTGGCGTGACAACGGATTTATAGAGCGGCTGTAGAAGATCGTCAAATACGAAGAATTATATCTGCATGTCAACGACAGCGTATGCAATGCAAAACAAAGCTTACTTCATGTTCTACATAACCTGCCTGCAGTGCGAAAAGAAGCGTCCTTCACGCTCGCTATCGGCGCGATTCTCTTATAGTTAGGATGAAATTTTAAATCAATGGAGCAGCTGATTTGCCGATCGATGATTCTTAGGCATAAAATTAGTATTTTCATTACGTATATTAAAGTTGTGCATGTACGGAATTACTTTAAATTGGATAAATTCAGCGATATTTTCTTCCATTGAAAAATTAGCAGCATAGCGCATGAAAAAATCTAGCACTTTATCTTCATCTACTTGATGGAAAGGATTCAACGTGCTGCTACACAATAAATGACTGGCAGAACATAAAAAAGGCGTTAATCGTTTAAATTGTTCAAAATCTGCAGATTCCAAATAACAGTTTGCTAATAGATTGGCGAAATTGTTTTCAAGCGCAGCTAACCGCATATTGTGTAGGAAAGTAACTGTATGGATATGGAATGAATTTTCAGGAATATGAACGACGGTTTTAGAATCTAACTCTGGAATGTGTGAATCAGTGAGACGTTGCAAATGATTGAATACTGAATAGCATTCTGTTCCTACTTGTTTATCTGTTTTCATTTGATTTCCCTCTAATCTAATTGAAGATTTTTCCTAATACTAAATTGAGCAGAATCAATTTGACCATAATAATATATATAGCTAAGCAGATAATAAGCGGATGTATGCCCTTTAATACATTATTTAATCTCTTCCGGGTTTAATTCCTCGCCCCTTGGGGCGAAGGCTGGTTGAAAACCAGCAGTCTGAAGAGCGCTTTTAATACCTCGCTGCTTGCGGCGGGGTGCTTTATTTCTCGGACGCTTAAAAACCTATCTTTTTTAGGTATCGTGACAAATTATCTCATTGAATTATTAACGGTAATAACTTACCCGTGGCAAATGAAAGCATCACCACATCCGTGCCAATATTTAAATGGGGCGTGTTGTAATTACAACAAATATGTTTGCATCACAACACAATCGGCGATTCCTGACCCATAAGCATCCTGAGATAACATCGATAATATTTCCTTGAAGGGTTTGCAAACTGTTTTTAGTAAGTAACAGTATGCATCGTGACTAAGACTATCTTACGTCAACGACTATCACTTAGCACTTACAGACAAGCGATCCGTCTGGCAGTTGCCCGCTGGGTTGTGGACAATGAGAAGTGCGCCCCAATACAGTTTTATAAGCAAATTCAGGTCGTCGCTGCCAGGTTAGCAAAAATTCCTGCTTATCCCCCACGGCTTCAGGTTTCTTGCTAGAATCAGGAAACTGACTCAGGATATCCTGATAATACGCTTTCCGCTGCCAATAATTCACATGAATGCCGTCCAGACCAAACCAATCCGAACCCTGTTCATACAGTTTAAAATGCCGTTGTGCCGCCATTTCCAGCAATCCGCGATACACTACTTGCGCACGGCTAATAGTTTCATCTTTAGATAACTGACAGGATGGGTAAAAAATATTACGAAAAAAAATGTACCGCCGCTCGGATAAACTTTCAATCGAAGCCATCGGTAGATTAGTCACCACAATCTGCGCCGCGTGTTTCTGTAGCTGATTGATGCACCATTCCAACGTTCGCAATATCTGTTCTGGTGGCAATCCATACAAAATATCATTACCGATATCAGTTAACAGCGCATAAGTCGGGTGTGTCTCAGTCAAATCCAACTGTCGCCACAACTCGCAATCCGAAATCCCCGGCAAACCGCGCCACAATACTTGGGTGAACGTCCCATACGCACGTCCATGCCCAAGCGCCGTAAGCACTTCGCTTGGCCCGCCAAATCGCTGTTGCATTAAGTGAATAGTCAAACGTAGCGACAGGGTAAGGTTGCTCGCTCCGAGCAGGATAAAGCGGTTTTTAGGCGTTTCGTGATAACTATCCACTTTAGTAGGCTAAGCGATTCGTTTATTGTTGTCTAATATTGCGCTTCGATCTTGGGTTTGCAAATCTCTATTGCTTTTTTGATCCCGCATGATAACGCTCAAATTCCGAGGGATCAATCGCAGAAACTACTGGGATCGCATTCGTTGTACAAAAATCCCCCTAACCTCATTATTACCAAAAACGTTTACACCTCGCATACTTTGAAATATTGACAATTATTTTGCTAAAGAGTAGACAGAAGGTAGCGGAATTTTTCCGTTAAGGTCTTTTGATCAGATTCAGAAAATGTGATCAAATCGATTGATTCTAATCAGTACATATTTGATTTCGACCAAAGGAGGTCTTATGAAAAAGCAATTTTGGATTACAACGATACTAGTGACCCTATTGATAGCATTAAGTCAAGCACATGCCAGTGAAAAAGAAGTGAGTAAAGATCAAGTACCTAAAGCAGTACTCGAAGCTTTTGAAAAAGCTCATCCCAATGCTAAAGAAGTAGAATTTGAGCAAGGAATGATCGAAGGTAAAGCCGTGTATGAAATTGAATATAAAGAAAATGACCGAGAGTACGAAATTTTGTATGACGCCGAGGGGGAAGTTCTGCAGAAGGAAGAATCCATTGATGTCAAAGCACTGCCTGAACCTGTAATCCAGGCCATTGCCAAGGTATACCCAAACGCCACGATCGAAGAAGCTGAGAAAGTGATGAAGCCCGATGGAACAGTTACTGGCTATGAGGTGGAAATCAAATCAGAAGGAAAGAAGTTTGAACTTCACATGGATACTTTAGGAACAATTTTGAAAACAGAGCAGGATTAAATCCAGCCGGGTTATGCATGAGGAATCAATCGATCGTTACATTAGTAGTGATAAATAAAATGAACCGAATGATGACCCGTCAAGTGTTCTCGAGAGTATTTCCAAATGCGCCTATGTGATTTTTATCATCGTTCTTGTCACTCACGTTTTTTGTCTTAGTTGTTTTCACGAATGCAATATCTTCTTGGTTTTTTAGCTACTCTGTGCATTTTATGGTTATTCGCGACTGCCAGTCTGGCACAAGAACCTAAAAAGATTCAATCTGTTATCCTGGATTCGATTAACATTACTGCCACTCGCAGCGAACGCCCACCTTCGCAGATTCCCAATAGCATTACGCAGATCAAACGTGATTCGCAGCAGGGCTTTCAACCGGGTGCGACTTTAGATGAGTTTGCGCGCGGCACTCCGGGAGTTTTCTTTCAGAATCAGTTTAATTTTGCGCAGGATGTGCGCATTGCCATTCGTGGATTTGGCGCGCGTTCGCCGTTTGGTGTGCGCGGAATTCAGATGCGCGTAGATGGAATTCCACAGACGTTGCCGGACGGGCAAACGCAGTTGGATTCAATCGACCCTTCGTTAATCGAACGCATGGATATTGTGCGTGGACCATCGGCTGCGTTGTATGGCAATGCTTCCGGTGGCTTGATCGATATCACCACGCGCGAAGCACCACCAGAGAAATTCGTGGTGATGCCACGCCAAGTGTTCGGACAATACGGTTACCTGAAATCTGAGTTGTTCATGGGTGGGCGCAGCGGGAATTTCGGCTATAGTCTGTATGGTTCTCACTTGCAGCAAGATGGCTGGCGCAATCATAGCGCGATGCAAAATACGTTTTCGCAGGCTAAGTTGAATTTCCAAACCAGCATGAATTCCGATCTGATGCTGGTATTCCGGGAGCTTTATTCCCCGCTATCCAAGGATCCAGGTGCCTTGACTAGTACGGAGATGCAGGCCAATCCACGACAGGCCTCGGCACGCAACGTGCAGTATAACGCTGGCGAGGAAATTCGACAGGAGGAAATGGGCATACGGTTTCGCCAAAGACCTTCTGCCGGAAAAGAATTTACTGTGACGGCGCACATGCAGCACCGTGACTTCCAAAGCCGTCAACCTTTTTTCGATGGCGGGCAGGTTCAGTTTGATCGCTTAGTGGGCGGATTGATGATGCAATTTGTCAATGATCATGATTTGTTCAACCGCCCTAATCGTTTTTTGGTTGGTGTCGACTACGGCATACAAAATGATGATCGGCAGCGCTTCAATAACAACTTTGGTGTGCGCAGCGCACTGAATTTAAGTCAAATTGAGCGCGTGCAAAGCGTTGGACCATTTGTGCGCAATGAATGGAATGTTGCCGATAAGCTCGATTTGGTGCTCGGCGGTCGTTGGGATTGGTTGCATTATCAAGTCAAAGATCAATTTAAAAGTGATGGCAATGAATCCGGTTCGCGGGCAGTATCGCAAGGTAGTGGTTCTGCTGGGCTGGTGTATCATCCCACCGATCAGCAGCAACTTTATGCGCATGTTGCATCCGTTTTTGAAGCGCCGACCACGACTGAACTACTGAACAACCCTGCTGGAAGAGGTGGATTCAATCCGAATTTAAACGCGCAAACATCGCTCAGCAGCGAACTCGGTTTTCGCGGTAATTCCGCAGGGTTTCAGTACGATGCTGCAGTATTCTTTATTCGCACCTGGGACGAAATCACACCGTTCGAGCTGGCGACATCACCGGGCCGAGCATTTTTCCGCAATGCCGGCCAATCACGACGTGTCGGCGTGGAAACACGTCTTGCCACGCCAGAATGGAAAGGCTTCCGAGGCGAAGTCAGTTACACATTCTCTGATTTTGCATTCGAAAAATACGTAGTTAATGACATCAGTCTGAAAGGCAACGTTTTTCCCGGTATCCCTATGCACCGATGGGAAGGATTGCTGCGCTATTCACATCCGTTTGGTTTCTTTGGACAATTGCATGTGCACCGTGTTGGTGGGTTTTATGTTAACGACCTTAATACCGCGACCAACCCGGCCTATAATTTAGGACAATTACTCTTCGGCTGGGAATTGAGACGAAACTGGATCGAAGGTTCGGTGTTTCTCGGTGTCAATAACCTGTTTGATGCGCAATATAACGCGAACACACGAGTCAATGCGGCGCTCGGCCGCTATTACGAGCCGGGGCCACCGCTCAATCTATTTGGTGGAATACGAATGCGTGTTGTCGTGTTTTAGTAAATATCATGTTTTACTAGCTCTTTTCCTGAAATGTAACTATTCTCAATTTGCTATACTTCGGTTCTTGTGACCACTTGATACTTAACATTTAAGTATCAAGTATAATTAGAGCGTTTAGAAAATAATAATTATATTGCTGTATCCCGTCTCGTCCACTACCCGCAATCCAATTTCGCTATCGACAAAGCTGCAGGAGATTAAATCATGCTCATAGAAGACGCAATCAAAGATCAACAAACGGTAACCTCAGAGGGTGAATCGACAAATGTTCTGCTGACAGGAGTGAAAAAATATGAAGTACCCAATATCATCACGCCCAACGGCATCACCACAGAGCTTTATCGTCCGGAATGGGACGTAGGCCCCGATCAGATACGGCATATGATTCACGCCATACTGCGAACCGGTGCCATCAGTGCTTGGCATGCGCATGAATCGCAAATTGATACTATCTTCGTGATTAATGGGACAATAAAATTGGTTCTGTATGATGATCGCGCTGATTCAGCGACAAGAGGTCAAATTAACGTCTTTCATCTGAGTCGTATGAGGCCTACATTAATCACTATTCCGCCTGGTATTTGGCATGGTTTACAGAATTTGGAAAATTTCGAAAGTAGTTTTATTAATTATTTTAATAATCCTTATCTTTATTCTGGTCCGGATGAATGGCGCTTACCATCTGACACCGACAAAATCCCTTATCAATTCAAGTAAGTTATAAGTAAGCCGTAAATTCCTTCAATTCCTAACTTAGGACTTCATCTCATGAGCTTTGGCAGCGACTTCGTTCTCACATTATTCACCAATGATCCGGATTTGGCACGGGCTGGCAATGCGGCTGGCATTAATCGTATTGGCCTTGACTTGGAAAGAATGGGTAAAGAGCATCGCCAGGATGCCAAGAAAGCATGGATTTCTGATCATCAGATGCATGAGCTGGAAGCTATTCGCGATCAATTAACGCAATCTGCGTTATTTGCCCGCACCAATCCAATTCATGCCGGCTCACGCGATGAAATCAATTGTTTGATTGATCAAGGCGTAACTGTGCTGATGTTGCCGATGTTTCGCACGATTAAAGAAGCGGCCACTTTCATTGAACTCGTGGATGGCCGCGCATTTGTCTCTTTATTAGTCGAAACTGCGGCAGCCGCAATACGCTTACGTGAAGTTGTCAAACTTCCAGGAATTGGTGAAATCCACTTCGGATTGAACGATATGTATTTGGATATGAAACTATCCAATCATTTCGAGGTACTAACCTCCGGTTTTCTGGATAGACTGACCGATATCGCATCTACGGCCGGAGTACCTTATGGATTTGCCGGCATTGGTCGGCTTAATGATAGCCGTTTACCGATACCTAGCGATTTAATCTATGCTCAATACCCGCGACTTGGCGCAACACGTGCATTGGTTGCACGCGTATTCTATACACCCGATTTCCGCGCGCTGAATCTCACGCATGAAGTCAATGCTACACGTGCTATGCTAGACCAATGGCATCAAACAGGAGCGGATCAGCAAACCGCAGCTTTGGCGCTGTTACGCACCAAAGTAACTGAATGGGCTGCTTGATTTGCTTATATCTATTTTTCTAGTAACCTATTTGAAATGACCGACGCGCATCTTACTTTCTACGACACATCACGTGCTTATTATGCAAGTTATTATCTGCAGGGATTCCATGAATTAGCAAAAAGTGGGAAATTGCAAATCAGAACAGGGCATTCGCTTCCAGCACGCTTGATGCCAGCCATTCAAGATGCTGATTGGCAACATTTATTGTTTGCAATGGTACTTTTTAAATTTCAGCAAGGTGATCACGAGTGGTATTTCTGCATTGATACACATGATGTCAATTCAGTCAACGTTACGAATCATACAGGTGGATATCATTTACCGCTGCTGCAAAGCGTGGATGTCTACTTTAAGGTTAACTACAACCCGGACCAGATTGAGTACACACCAGCACTTAAAGATTTTCGTGAAAAAATTCTTAGCGTTTCACAGTTTTTCCCGATAAGACCGGAATCATTCCTATCGCTTAGCCGCAGATTGCTGTTGACTCCGGCGCTGTTTGGTTTTAAACCCGGGATTAATTATAACGTACCCTATAAAAATTATTTAACGGATGCCAAGTTTCGCTTACGTGACCTGAAAAATTTTCAGTCACTCGAACAAATACTGGCTCATCGAGCAACTCCAAAAGATATCGATGTTTTCTTTGTAACCAGTTTTCGGCATAATTCTCGTCATGTAGCGGTCATGGAACGTCGCTACCAGGTTATCAAGAAACTTTTCGATGCAGCCTCACTTAACACGGCTACAGGTTTTTCATGCGAGAAACCGCTCCCGGAAAAATATGCCGAAGTTTTTTATCCGCGTCTGAGTCAAGAAAGTTATCTTGAAACCTTGGCGCGCGCAAAGGTCGTTATTTACACGCAAGGTATTGCAGGCTGCTTATCTTCCAAATTCGGCTTAGCCATGGCGCTGGGAGTTGCCGTTATCGGTGAACCTTTAGAAAACAACCCGGAATTATTAATCGCAAACCCACATTTAAAAGAACAATTCGCTTATTCAGATCCGGATGAAATTGTTGAACGCGCAATTCATCTTGCAACAAATTCGGAAAAAGCTCGCGAATTGGGCAATCTGAATGCGGTCATGTTCGATACTCAAATGGCTCCCCGCCCTACTGCAGAATACGTAGTCCAGGCACTACAAAAATTTCAATTTTCCGATCCTCAATCTTCAGCTAGAGAAATTCAGAGTAGTTGAGATGAACTGCCGACAATGGTACATTTAACAGCTACTGTGTACTAATTGCCTAAAACCAGAAAATGACACTAAAAACTAACATAATTGCTGTACTTTTTGTTTTCAGCTCTTTCCTGCTGCCTGCTGTGCAAGCTCAACGCATTCAAACCGAGTACGATGTCCGCTTAGTGGCCGAAGGGTTGCAATTCCCCTGGGGCATGGCGTTTATGCCAGATGGCAATATATTGGTAACAGAAAAAATTGGTCAATTACGTATCATCACGCCGGATGGTCGTGTTTCAGAGCCGGTGAAAAACGTCCCTGCTGTGTTATTTCAACAGCAGGGCGGCTTGCTGGATGTTGCGTTGGATCCAGGGTTTTCCAAAAACCATTTGATTTATTTATCGTATTCTGAGCCGGAAGGAGCAAAAGCTAGTACCGCAGTCGCTAGAGCTGAACTGAAAAATGGCAGCTTGGAAAATTTGCGAATAATTTTCCGTCAGTTGCCCAAAACTGAAGGCGGCGTGCATTTTGGCTCACGCTTGATATTCTCACCGGATGGAAATCTATTTATCACACTGGGTGATCGTGGTGATTATATGGAAGAAGCGCAGCAGCTGAACAATCATATCGGCAAAATAATCCGTATCCGACCTGACGGAACAGTTCCCGCTGACAATCCGTTTGCTAATGACCCGAAAGCTAAACCCGAAATCTGGTCGTATGGGCATCGCAGTGTCCAGGGTGCCGCAATTCACCCAAAAACGGGCCAGCTTTGGATTCATGAACATGGCCCCAAAGGTGGCGACGAAATCAATATTCCGCAACCCGGTAAAAATTACGGTTGGCCAAAGGCAAACTATGGCAATCATTACTCTGGTGTGCCGATCAAAAATGAACATGCAGAACAAGGGTTTGAAGAACCCATACACTACTGGACGCCATCAATCGCACCTTCTGGCATGGTGTTCTATACTGGGAAGCAATTTCCAGGATGGCGTGACAGCTTGTTTATCGGAACACTGGCAGGACGACATTTAGTCCGACTTTCAACCGATAACAAGAAGATTCTCAATGAAGAGCGATTATTAACCAATACATTGCGCTTTCGCGATGTAGAGCAAGGTCCGGATGGTGCATTGTATTTATTGACTGATGAAGAAAACGGTAAGCTTCTAAAGTTAACACCTAAGTAACATTCAGTTCCACACAAACTAAGCTAGAATGCAGCTTATTTAATTTCTTTCCTGCCGGCCACACTTAAACAAAGATCGACTAGCCAGTTACAATAATATTTACCCGAGCAATTCACTGATGGATACTGTTGACCTCAAAGATCCTGCGCTTTATATCAATCGCGAACTGAGCCTGTTGGAATTTAATCGCCGTGTGATCGAACAGGCCAAAGATGAGACTCTTCCGTTGCTGGAGAGGCTACGTTTTTTATGCATTGCCAGCACCAATCTAGACGAATTCTTTGAGATACGTGTAGCTGGACTCAAACAGCAGATTAAGTACGCCTCGATGCAAACAGGTCCGGATAATCTGTCTCCAACAGAGGTGCTCTCGCGTGTCAGTGAAACTGCGCATCAGCTTGTGCTGGAGCAATATAGCGTATGGAATAGCATGATCATACCTGCGCTGGCCAAAGATAAAATCAGGCTACTGCGCCGTTCGCAATGGAAACTTCAAACCAGCCGCTGGATACATCGCTATTTTAAAGAAGAAGTTTTACCGGTATTAAGTCCGATCGGATTAGATCCGTCGCACCCTTTTCCCAAGGTTCTTAATAAGAATCTATATTTCATCATCTCATTGGAAGGAAAGGATGCTTTCGGACGTGATTCAGGTATGGCCATCGTGCAAGCACCACGCTCATTGCCAAGAGTTGTATCAATCCCAGCTAAATACAGTGAAGAAAATCACGATTTTGTGATGCTTTCCTCGATTATCCATGCGCATGTCACGGATCTTTTTCCGGGTATGAATGTCATCGGCTGTTATCAATTCAAAGTGACGCGCAATAGCGATTTACTGATCGACGATGATGAAATTGACGATTTGTTGCGCGCTCTGGAGGGCGAGTTGCCTTCGCGAAGATTTAGCGATGCAGTGCGATTGGAAGTTGCGGATAATTGCCCGGATCTTCTAAGCTCTTTCTTGTTACACAAATTTGAGTTACAGCAAAATGATCTTTATCGGGTAACTGGGCCTGTCAACTTGAATCGCTTACTTGCAATCTGCGACTTGGTTGATCGTCCCGAACTGAAGTTTGTCGGCTTCACACCAAACATTCCCAAACGTCTGGTCAAAAATACCAACATATTTGATGTGTTGCACAACGGTGACATTCTACTGCATCACCCATTTCAATCGTTTACTCCCGTCATAGATTTTTTGCGACAAGCAGCCGCTGACCCTGGCGTGCTCTCGATCAAGCAAACGCTTTACCGTACTGGAATTGATTCGGCGATTGTTGAAGCGCTCAAGGTGGCTGCGCGTGCAGGTAAAGAAGTCACGGTAGTCATTGAGTTGCGAGCCAGGTTCGATGAAGAAGCCAATATTGGGCTCGCCAGTGAATTACAACAAGTTGGCGCGCATGTCGTGTATGGCGTGGTTAATTATAAGACTCACGGCAAAATGATTCTGGTCGTCAGAAGAGAAGGCCGTACATTACGGCGTTATGTACATTTAGGAACCGGTAACTATCATGCACGAACTGCGCGTTTATATACCGACTACGGTTTGTTGACCTGTGACAAAGCCATCGGTGAGGATGTAAATAAACTGTTCCATCAATTAACCGGATTAGGACGAGCAAGCAAATTAAAAAAGCTTTTGCAATCACCTTTCACGCTGCATAAAGGGATATTGAGTTATATCGACAAAGAAATCAGTGCCGTAAGTGCAGGAAAAAAAGCCTGGATCATTGCCAAAATGAATGCACTGGTTGATCCGGAAATTATCGCAGCGCTATATAAGGCTTCTCAAGCCGGCGTAAAAATAGACTTGATCATTCGTGGCGTATGCTGCCTGCGTCCGGGAATCAAAGATGTATCGGAAAATATAAGTGTACACTCCATTGTAGGTCGTTTCCTGGAGCATACCCGCGTTTATTATTTTCAAAATGGGGGCGATGACGAAGAATTGGTCTTTTGTTCCAGCGCTGACTGGATGACACGTAATTTACATCACCGGGTAGAGGTATGCTTTCCAATTGAGGAAAAACGCACCAGCGATACAGTCATCCAGCAGGGGCTATTATGCTATCTTTCCGACAACACACAAGCTTGGTTGTTGCAAAGCGATGGTTCCTATAAACGCTTAAAACCAGGCACTGCTAAACCACGTTCTGCACAGCAATTTCTCTTGGAACACTATTGCGGTCTCTAATACAAGCGATTTAATCGAATATCAGTTTAATATCAGTAGCCTGAAGAAGGTCTTGCTCGGTATTCAAGTCGGCAAGTGTTAAAGGATTCTGTTCTAACCAGTCTGATGGAGAATCCAAAGTAATGCGGTTTTTGTTCACACCGATGCGAATTTCCGGCAAGTCGCTATTGGAACGGCTGCGATGGAGCAACACTGCCAGCCTTAGCAAAATACATAGCCTGATGACTGAATTTTTCGTAGAAACAGTTATTGATTCAAATTCTTCCAGCGGGAATTTACGACGATGACTCCGCACTAACATCGCCAGTTTCATTTGCTCCTGACGGGAGAATCCTGCTAAATCAGAATTGGCAATTAAATACGCGCCATGCCTGTGATACTGACTATGCGCAACCGATAAACCAATTTCGTGAATAAGCGCTCCCCATGTCAACAGTTTCAAATCTGTTTTTTCGTCTAATTCCCAGTCGGTTTTTACCTGATGAAAAAGTTTTTCTGCAGTATCCTTGACTCGATTGGCCTGCTCGGTATCAATGCTGTATCTTTGCGTAACAATTTCAATGGTCTTATCCCTGATATCCTCATTATGCATCCGACCGATAAGGTCATACAACAAACCCTCACGCAATGCACCTTCAGAAACATTGATCTGTTCCAGCTTAAGCGTTTCAAAAACACCATACAATATCGCCACACCGCTGGCAAAAACTGGTTTTCTGCGCTCAGGTACACCGGCAAAATCAATCGATGCACTATCGCCAATCTCGATTAAAGCTTCCATTAGTTTCGTCAATGCAGACAGGGTGATGCCTGAATCACACCAACCTTGTGCTTGAACGACATCCCGCACTGCAATGATAGTGCCGGAAGAACCCAACGCAGAATCCCAGCCTGTTTTTTTATAGGCTGTTTCAATGGATTCCAGCTCCTGCCTCGCAAACAATACGGCTTTGCGCATTTTTTTGGCTTTTATCTTGCCATCATCAAAAAAACGCTGGCCGACATTGACGCAGCCCATATGCAGGCTTTCAGTCGCATACGTATCAAAACCCTGGCCAATGACTAACTCCGTACTCCCGCCGCCGATATCAATCACCAGGCGTTTATTAGTCTCATCATATAAACTGTGTGCAACGCCTAAGTAGATTAACCTTGCTTCTTCGCGCCCCGCTATGATCTCTACCGGGTGACCCAACGCGCTATGTGCCTGTGACAAAAAAACATTGCCATTTTGCGCCTGACGGAGTGTATTTGTACCTACAGCGCGCACATTCAGATGCGGAATTTCCTGAATCCGTTGGCCAAATCGCTGCAAGCATTCCAGGGCCTGTTGCATGGATTCTTTCGACAACTCCTGCTCATCATTCAATCCCGAAGCCAGTCTGACCATCTCCTTCATGCGATCAATAATCTGCAAACGGCCATCCACCATGCTCGCCACGATCATGTGAAAACTGTTTGAACCTAAATCAACAGCAGCGTAGGATTCATCCATAGTGAAGCACGCCAGAATGGAAGTTAATCATCCAATTAATCGATCTCATACTAAGAATGCCTAAATATCAATTGATTATTATGCGACATGCCAAATCAGACTGGTCTGAGGCAGGCAGATCGGATTTCGATCGTCCTTTGACAAATCGCGGAAAAAAAGCTGCTAAACAGATGGGTAAGTGGTTAAAACAAAAAAAAATTCGCATAGACCGAATTCTCTGTTCTCCTGCATTACGAGCAGGACAGACCTGCTATCGGGTCGTAAACGAATTAAGCCTGTCTGAAACAGAAATACACTGGGAACCCACAATCTACGATGCATCATGCAATGACCTCATTGCCCTAGTCAAGCAATATAGCAAAGGAATATACACATTACTTATCATTGGACATAACCCAGGTCTCGACCAATTACTCTGTCATTTATCTCAAGATCCGCCACCCGTTGACAATTCCGGCAAGTTGTTGACAACCGCCGCCTTGGCTGTCTTGGATTTTGGAAGCAGTGCTATTGCAGTTAACGCTCATGAAGCGCAACTGCGATACTTAATCAGACCCAAGGAGCTATGATTTCTTTTGGTTCTTTCCTTTCTTCTTGCCACCTTTCTTTTTATCTTTATCTTTCTTTTTCTTATCTTTTACTTTGTCTTTTTGCTTTTCGACCTTGTGTTTTTTTTTCTTGCTTTCACTATTAAGTTTAACGGGTTCAGGCTGACTAACAATCGGACTTCTCTCCGTTTTTATACTCGGCGCTTTTTTGGTTTTTGCTTGTGTGCGTCCGACAGGAGTTGCTGATGGCTTAACCGGTTTATCTTGTAAGCAATCGACAGCCGACTGCTTCACTACCCGCGCTCGTATCGCGCCGCTGAATCCTGGTATTTTTTGCAAATCTGTCAAGCTAATCGCGGCCAATGCTTCGACTGTTTTGATTTTATGTTCAGCTAAAACCTTGATTGTGGCGGGGCCGATTCCAGTTACATCAGTTAATTTAACCATGACGAGACTCCTGTTGGCTTGAAAATCGCATTATAACGGTCTGTTGATTAAATACAACGAGCTTTCATTCAAGCCTACTTGTTAACTAAAAGTAACAAACATCCCGCAATGAACAAGCCAGCTCACTTTATTTCTGCATTAAGTCTATTTCTTCAGCATATCCTTAAGCTTGGCAAATGGATTATGAGTAGCGACCGCTTCTGCTTGCTCGCCAGTATCACGGCCCATCGAATCCTTCAACTTAGAATGCTCATTCTCATGGCAATAGGTGCAAAGCAATTCCCAGTTACTGCCATCCGGCGGATTATCATCATGATTACTGTTCTTGTGGTGCACTTCCAGCAACTGTAAATTCTTATGATCAAATGCACGCGCGCAACGGCCACACACCCAGGGAAACAATTTGAGCGCCTGCGCCCGATAGCCCTGAGCGCGTTTTTCTGCATTTTGACGTGCTTCCAGAACTACTTTATCCAGTTTAGCGAACTCTTTTGCCATCCATCTACCTCCTTCCTAGTTACAGATCAAGTCAGATAGTTTTTCAACAGCCTGCTAATGCCCTGCATAAAGCCCATCGATTTCCACCTGGTGCTTTTCAAACACCTTGGTACGCTTCAATTTCAGCGTCGGCGTCAGCAGACCATTGTCAACGCTCCACGGCTCTTGTGCAACTGCAACACGGCGTATTTTGGCATAGCCTGGGAATTCGCTGGTTTGATGTGAAATTTTTTCCAATAAAATTTCTTCAATTCGTTGCCTTGATTGCTCATGCGTCGGATCTTCCTCCAGGCCATGCTGTGTGGCGTAGCTTTGCCAGTGCTTCGGACTCAGTACCACTAAAACACTCAAGTAGGAGCGTGCTTCACCGATCAGCATGACCTGCTCAAATAGCGGATCACGCAAAATGGCCGTTTCCATATCCGCCGGGGGCACTTTCTCACCGGTGGACAGCACAATAATTTCTTTCAATCGTCCGGTGATGGTCACGTGACCTTGGGCATCAATCGATGCGATATCACCCGAATTCAGCCAGCCATCCGATGAAATGATTGCTTTCGTTGCGTCGGGGTTATTCCAATAACCCAACATTACGTTCGGCCCACGAATCAGCAATGCGTCACTTTCTCCCAGCTTGACTTCTACGCCGGGAATCGGCAAGCCGACACTGGCCGGCATATTGTCTTCGAGTCGATTGGCGCAGACAACCGGACTGCTCTCGGTCATTCCATATCCTTGCAGAATCGGTAGCCCGAGACCAATAAAAATGCGCGAAACTTCTGGCGACAATGCGGCACCTCCGCTCATCACCATACGCAATCGACCGCCCAGTTTACCCATCACTTTATCAGCCACCAATTTTTTCAATAGTGGCCACAACACATGTGACAGTCGCTGATACCCTCTTCCCTGTTGGCACTCAAACCGGCTATAACCCACAGCAACCGCAAAATTGAATAACCAGCGCGCAAAACCGGGACCCTCGGCCAGTTTTGCCTGTATGCCCGCATAAACCCGTTCATAGATACGCGGCACTGATATCATTAAGGTTGGCCGGATGATCAACAGATCATCTTGCAATTGCGGGATCGAGCGTGCGTATGCAATTGTGGCGCCGGTCATCATCGGCACATAATAACCTGCGGTACGTTCAAAGGTATGCGACAAAGGCAAAAAAGAAAGCAGCAGATCCTCGGACGTCACCTGGATAACTTGCAGGCAGCTAAAAGCATTGGTCAGAATATTATGGTGACTGAGCATCACACCTTTGGGACGACCTGATGTACCGGAGGTATAGATGATGGTAGCAAGCGAATTGGGGTCGCTGTTAATATGCTTCACCTCAGTGGCGCGCGCTGACAGCCATTCCATTGCCGAAACGATGCGCACGTTATCACAAACATCAACACTACTCGACTCAAAAGGCCGGAGGATAACAACCCGTTGCAATCCTTCTATTTCATTCTGTAAGGTAAGAAATTGCCGCCATTGCTGTGAATTTTCCAGCAACAGTAATTTCACATTTGCATCATTAATGACATAAGCTGCATTTTCAACTCGATCATCGGTATATAAAGGAATTACCACGAGCCCCAGACCCATTGCCGCCTGCTCGAACATCACCCATTCCGGGCAATTTCTCATCATTACTGCGACCCGGTCGCCAGGAACCAGTGATTCTTCTTTAATCAAAGCTGCCTGCCAACGGGCCACGTGCTGATTCATCTGTTCCCAGGTATAGCTGCACCACTGTTCACTGATCGGATCGAAATAACGATAGGCCACATTCTGCGGCGAGCGTTGCACACGTTCACTAAACAGACCATCCAGTGTTTCTGCTTTATCCACCGAAATAACGCTGGTCATTCCGTTTTGCTCGATTTGCATAACTTTTCCTCTATGCGCAGGCCCCAACTTTGTATCCGTTTACTGGCGATGCTGCATCAGTGTATTTTCTGATTATTCTGATATTCCAATTCACTTAACGGTTTCAACCGTCTCTGATTCTTCTGTCACGGGACTGCTTTTCTTTCTGCTCGTGGTTTTGGCGCTACTTTTAGCTTTGGCAACAGTAGTCGTGCCATTAATTTCATCCATAACCTCACTATCGATAGCGAAATTAGCGTTGATAGCGCCTCTGGTTCCCATCGCAGCATTAGTGCTGTCATTTCTTAAAGATTTCTTTTCGCTTTCAAAATCCGGTCTAAAATCATCCACCTTAATCACCTTGCTGCGTAAATCTTTCAGTTTGTTCAGCAGGCTGGCTTCTTCTTCAGTAATCACGCCTAGTTGCACGGCCTGAGCAATCTGCCCATCTCCATGATCAGTAACTTTACGCAACTTGATAGCTTCCCGTAGCTTGGCTTCGATCGCGCCACATTCGATGATGCATTGCAATGCCTGCTCCAATTCAGCCATCGGTTCATGCTCTGCAGTTGGCACATGAATGCCAGCCGTCAATCGATCACGCACAGCACCGGGTACCATCATTAATCTGGCAACTTCATGGGTTATTGCATCAACGGGTGGCTTGCAGCGCTTACCGAGCGGGAAAACCAAGGCTCTCAGTAACCAAACGAAGGTGAAATGCCCCGGAATATTGTCCAGGAACTCATCAAATGCCTGCTGCATTCGATAAATGCCATCCTGCATCGACCAATGCAGCAAGGGCAAATCAGCGTCAGGACGACCATCGTCCTCAAAACGTTTCAGGGTTGCTGAGCATAGATACAACATGCTCAGAATATCACCTAGACGGGCGGATAATCTTTCCCTGCGTTTAAGTGATCCGCCCAAGCGCATGAGCCCGATATCCGCAATACAGGCGAAACTGGCGGAAAAGCGTGCCAATTGTCTATAATAACCAGCTGTCTCTGGGGTGCAGTTTTCCGGCGCATTGCCCTTGATGTGGTTGCAGAACAATGCATACACCAAGCTGTTTGCGGTATTTCGCAATGTGAATTTTGCATGTCCCATCAATGCTTCATCAAATGCCAGCGATGCGCTATCCGGATTTTTATCATGGGCTGCATTCACTTCTTTTAGCAGATAAGGATGACAACGCAGCGCACCCTGACCGAAAATGATCATGTTACGCGTCAAGATATTGGCACCTTCAACGGTGATGCTGACAGGAATCTGCTGATAAGTACGTCCCAGATAGTTTCTCGGGCCGATACAAATGCCTTTGCCGCCGTGAATATCCATGGCATCGTTGATTGCTTGCCGTCCGCGCTCGGTTAAATGATATTTGACGATCGCCGATGCCACCGAGGGTTTCTCGCCCAGATCTACTGCAGAGGCGGTCATGACACGCGCAGCATCCATCATGTAAGTGTTGCCGCCAATACGGCCCAATGCTTCCTCGACGCCTTCAAAATAACCGATCGGTGTTTTGAATTGCGTGCGTACCCGGCTATAGGCTCCACTGGTGCGCGCCGCCAATTTGGCTGCTCCTACACTGGTGGCTGGCAACGAGATAGCGCGTCCTACGGACAGGCAATTCATCAGCATGCGCCATCCTTGCCCGACACCTTCTTGTTCGCCGATAATCCATTCCATTGGAATAAACACTTCTTTACCGGAATTTGGCCCATTCTGGAATGCGCCATTCAACGGATAGTGGCGACGCCCGATATTCACGCCCGGTGTGTCCGTGGGGATAAGCGCTAACGTAATGCCGAGATCCTCCTCCTTGCCCAGCAATCGATCCGGATCATATAATTTGAAAGCCAATCCCAGAATAGTTGCAACTGGGCCCAGCGTAATATAGCGCTTTTCCCAAGTTACCCGCATACCTAAGACATTTGTTTTACCGTCATGCTCACCGCGGCACACAATGCCAAAATCCGGCATCGCACCGGCATCAGAACCCGCATCTGGTGAAGTCAGCGCAAAACAGGGTACATCCAGACCTTTTGCTAGACGCGGCAAATAATGTTCTTTTTGCTTCTCAGTACCGTAATGCAGCAATAACTCAGCCGGCCCCAGTGAATTCGGCACCATCACCGTCACCGCTGCTGTGCCGCTACGCGAGCCGATTTTCATCACAACTTCAGAGTGGGCCAATGCTGAAAACCCGTAACCGCCGTACTGCTTGGGAATAATCAAACCAAAGAAACCTTTTTCCTTGATAAATTGCCACACTTCCGGTGGCAAATCCTTTAATTCATGCGTAATCTTCCATTCATCCAGCATCACACACAACTGTTCAACCGGACCATCGAGAAACGCTTGCTCTTCTGCTGTTAACTGCGGCTTAGGATAAGCCAATAATTTTTTCCAATCGGGTTTTCCGCTGAATAAATCGCCTTCCCACCATACCGTGCCAGCATCCAGTGCTTCCTGTTCCGTTTGCGAGATTTGCGGCAACATTTTGCGAAAAACTTTCAGTATTTGATTGGTGACTAGATGACGGCGTATCAAAGGAACAGCCAGAATCAAACCAACGATGACAACCACGAACAGAATGACGTAGAAGAGAAACGCGAGCATGGTGATTTTCCCCTTAATGAGTTAAGTCCGATCAAGTTATAACATGACAGTTACACATGTTTTGATTCAGACGTGCAAAATCCTGCATCTTCTTAAACAGCTTACAGCTTCAAATTTACATGATAATCGCTCAAATCCCTACTTTAGCACCGAAGTTTTACTATTATATTGTTGTGTAATTCATACACTCGACATTTTTAATACTGCATTTATTTTCTGATTCTAATCATTGTTTCAGACTATTAACATGACATATGGCTACTTTCTAGAAGACGTCTAATCAGGATTTTAATCATGAATCGCCTGAATTTACCGGAGCTTCTATTTCTTGAAAGGATAGGGTTATAAGAAATCAGATGCGCCGAAAATATGCAAATGAGCTATACGGTTGGTTTGTTGACATTTAGAAGAATCCTCTCAAATGGATTTAAAGCCGCCGCAGAGTAAAATATCGAGGTAAATAATCTGACGCCATAAGTTTGCAATTTCATCCCTTAACAAGAATATATTTAATATAAGTTGTAATAACCCTACTTTTATTATTTGTCTCGGTTGATATTTTATTCACATATTTATGACACTCTCTTAACATTTTCTCAATATCTTTATGGTAATGTGCCAATCGCATTTTACGAACTGCAACAAAATTCTTTCTTTCTTGAAGAGGTACATCATGCTTATAAAATTATTTTTGGCTGTGTCATTAAGTTTAAGTGTTGCTTCATGTTTTGCTGAATCAGATGGAAATAAATCAAAATCGCTGATTGATCCGAGTCAGCAAAAAAGATTATCGACTGACAGCAGCCAGCAGAAACAAGCCGCTCAACCCAATGCATCAACTAAGAGCACAGACTCTCAATCGCCTCAAAACTCAAATCAGGAAAATAAACCATCCATGATTGATTTTTGTAGAAAAAACCCTTGCTAATCCAATTACTACTTGCAATCGGAGTTAATTCATGAATACGAAAATATTGAGAAACCTGGCTTTTACAATTTTTACATGTTATGTAACCATTGCTGTTTCTGAGACGCCGCACTGGAGTCATGATGAGCAATCAACATGGTGGGCGATTCAGGATACAACACAAAATGTGCCACTGAACTATCCCTTTGGAGAATGCGGTATTGGCAAGCATCAATCTCCAGTAGATCTTGCAAGTGCAACTATCATTGACTCAAAATCTCTCAATAAACTAGCGGCTTTATATGACACTGACACCGCGCCGGTTTTCTTCAATAGCGGGCATGGTATACAAGTGAATACATCTGAAGATTATTCGGGTGTGTTGATGATTGGTGAAGAATCTTTTCCATTGATTCAATTCCATTTTCATGAGCCCAGTGAACATGTCGTAGGGGGCAAATCATTTCCGGCTGAACTACATTATGTTCATATTAATGAAGACGGGAGAATTATAGTCTTGGCTGTCGCAGTTGATATTGGGGAGGAAAATCCTGTGTTTGGCACCATTCTGGATAATATCCCACATGAAGAAGGCGGTCAGAACGCAAGTTCCGGTATACAGATTAATCCCGCAGAACTGCTTCCTGCTGATTTGGATCCCGCAAACTTGGATTATTATACCGTTGCAGGTTCATTAACTACGCCTCCGTGCAGCGAAGGTGTGCAATGGTATCTTTTGCCGAAAGTGATCACTATCTCGGCTGCACAACTTGTGCAACTCAAGGATATTTATACCAATAATGCGAGAGCGCCTCAGAACCTAAATGGACGATCTTTGCTTTCGACGCAGTAATGGATCATATATTGATTACCACCACGAAATGACCGACCTGAACCGCAAACACCACTGGCGCCTGAGTCATACAGGTGTTGCGGTTCTGTCTGCGTAGTATCATTACAATAGCAGTGTTATTCTTCAGCAGTGTCAATATATGCAGGACTTTTGGGAGGTTTCATTTTTCGTGTTGGTAAATCTGCCAAGCATCCACTCTGTGAGTACTCGATGTTGATTTTGGCTTGAGACGATCGTAATTTCATTCATTGATGCCCACCTTGTTATCTGTACGTTCTTATTTTGCGTATATAATCAGAAAGTGATTGAATTTGCACAGCTTGCATATTGTAAGGCACAGGTGAAAGATTGAACAACTTGACCAACACGCCGTCGGCTTGGTCTCCGTTCAGGATTCCCGTTTTTCGCATGCTATGGATGGCAACTCTGATATCGAATATCGGAACCTGGATGCATGATATCGGCGCTAGCTGGCTAATGACCACACTGTCGCCTACACCCGTTATGGTAGCGCTGATCCAAACCGCCACCACTTTACCTATTTTTCTATTGGCCATGCCAGCGGGCGCCTTGGCTGACATCGTTGATCGGCGTAGCTACCTTATCGTGGTGCAATTATGGTTGGCGCTGGTGGCTGGGCTACTGGGATTTATGACACTGACGGGTGTTACCTCGGCATGGAGCCTGATTGCATTGACGTTTGCGATGGGGATCGGGTCAGCTATGATGCTGCCAGCGTGGGCAGCGATAACACCGGAACTTGTGCCGCGCAACGAGCTACAGTCTGCTATTGCATTGAACAGCCTTGGAATCAATATGGCGCGTACAATTGGTCCGGCATTGGCTGGAGTAATTGTATCTTTTGCCGGAACCGGTGCAGTGTTTGTTTTGAATGCACTCACGTATTTTCTTGTCATTTTTGCTTTGGTACGTTGGCGACGCGAGGCACCCATCAGTGAATTGCCGAGCGAGCGATTCTTCAGTGCATTACGTTCCGGTTTCCGCTTTGCACGTCATGCACCAGACCTCCAAGCCGCTATCATTCGAGGATTCGGTTTTTTTCTATTTGCCAGTGCTTCCTGGGCCCTATTACCGCTGCTAGTTAAGAGCTTAGAAAACGGTGGGCCGCAAACATTTGGCATCTTGGTAGCTTCGATTGGTGCCGGAGCTGTCATCGGCGCTCTCTCGTTACCCCAGCTGCGTGAAAAAATTTCACGCGATAGCTTAGTTGCGTTAGCGGCGGTCGTGTACGCATGCACCATGTTTGCGCTGGCAACATTCGATCAATTGATTTTCCTGTGTTTGGCGGCGGGTGTAAGTGGTATTGCATGGATCACTGTGTTGTCATCACTCCAGGTAGCAGCACAAATGGCACTTCCTAATTGGGTACGATCGCGCGGGCTGGCTGTCTTTATGGCAGTTTTTATGGGTTCTATGGCATTCGGCAGCCTGCTGTGGGGCAAAGTCGCCGAAATAACTAGCATTTCAGAGTCACTAATGATTGCAGCATCTGGCGCAGTGATAGCCACACTGCTCACTTGGCGCTGGCACATCAGCGGCATCGAAAATGTTGATCTTACACCTTCGATGCATTGGCCGACACCCATGGTGCATGAGGGTGTGTCACATGATCGCGGGCCAGTCCTGGTGACCATTCAGTATATGGTTCGGAACGACAAAACAAGTGAGTTCTTAACCATGATACGCGAACTCAGCAAACGACGTCGTCGTGATGGTGCTTTTGCCTGGGGTGTGTTTGAGCATACCGAAAAACCGAATCACTTTATCGAATCCTTCAGTGTCGATTCCTGGCTTGAGCATCTTCGTCAGCACGAGCGCGTAACTCATGCAGATCGTGTGTTACAGACAGAACTCCATACATTACTCGTAAGCGGAAGCGAACCTGTAGTTACCCATTATGTAGCGCCCAAGTTTGCCATTGCAAAGACAAAAAAATGAAAACCCTATCGTCGCCTTCTTCAGAAGTTTGATTATTTTATCGCTGCAGCTTATTGCTGACGTGGATGAATTCTATAAAGCCCACAAGAAAATCCGCCAGTTGTTGTCGCGCCGTTTCATCCACCATCGCCCCATTTTCGTTGAAAATTTGATGTGCACGAGATACTAATAATCTTCCACCGAACCATGGGGATGTGCCTAATGTACGTAGTACGGGTAGCCAGGCATTTTGAGCCAGTACTGTGCCAAACCCACCGGGTGTTGCGCCTATCACCGCAACCGGACGATTTCTAAAAACCCGTGCAGTCGCACTGGGCGGCCGCGACAACCAATCCAATCCATTCTTGAATACGCCTGGCATAGAATTATTGTATTCCGGCGTAGCCAACAATAATCCATCAGCAGCAGCGATTTTATCTTGCAGCGTGGTGACTGCTTGAGGAATTCCTTCTGTGCTTTCAATATCGCCATCGTAAAGTGGAATACCCTTGAGCGTTACAATCTCAAGCACACTATTGTTAGGCAGCGATTCTTTAGCTGCATGTAATAGCGCAGTATTGAACGAGGCACTGCGCAGACTTCCCGTAATTCCGATAATTTTTGTCACGGTATCTTCCTCTTGTCGACGGTCTACAAATAATCAAATTTTATTTTCAATCTATTTGAAAGGTTCGACGTGGTCAACTAATTCTAGACAATCCAGTTAAGCAACTTTCTCCAATTTTTCTGTTTCTGCCTCATATTGAGTTGGGCTTTTTATCCCAAGTATAAATGCAGTCGATATTAGTTGACACCCCAAGCCAACTGGGCAGGTCTTCTTCTTTTGGGTGAAAAACGAATATTTCACTTCGTTGCTTTCACCCATTGAATCTCCAGCCGCTTCCTCTAATATTTTCCTCTCCAGATTGAACTGCTTGATCCGCGCTTTCAGTCGTCGAATTTCTTCCTGCTCTGGCGTCAGCTTTTCATTGCCTCTGAACAACTGCCCGCCGTCATCTGCCTGATACTTTTTAATCCAGCGCCTCAACATATTAGCGTTAATCTCCAGGCTGCGTGCAGCTTCCGTTATCGGATACTCTTGATCCAGAACCAAGTTAACTGCATCTAATTTGAATTCTTTTGTGTACTGCTTTCTTGTTCTCATCTTTTCTCCAGTTAAGATTATTTTCTCTTAACTGGGTTAGTCCGAGTCTATTAGATCATGTCAGTTGCCACTTGGACTAGTGCGACATCTAGACTGGCAAATGATACCAGTGCACATCGCCTTAGCGACGGTTTTTACTACCACGGAAAGAATAGGAGGCCGGACAGTAGACCCTTTCGATCAGAAAATGAAAGATATTCCCCTGAATGCTATTTGTCGCACCATTGAGATTAATCTGCGGCAGCAGCTTGGTGAGCGCTCCGTTCCTCCCCCGGTGAAGCCACAAGATGGTTGTGCTGATGTAGAGCTATTTCGCTGTTAAATTAAATTCCAACAAATGTTAATGGCTATTTCCCGTTAAAATTCAAACCATCAGTAATTTCTCTATGACGTATTACGTACCTTTGTTGGAATTTACCCATTTCCGAACGCGAATTTCATAGAATCCCTGATTCCAAACAATTATGTAAGTGTATAGTCTTAGCTTATGGCCTTAAAATTAAAGGAGGAAATAGTCAATGTTCACAACCAAATCCGAATTATCAGCCAAGAAACTCCAGCATATTTTGCGTAATAATGACCAGCATTGGGTTGGGGACGGCTTTCCTGTTCGTTCCCTATTTAGTTACCCGAAGCTTGGAGCATCCATTAGCCCTTTTTTACTATTTGATTATGCAGGTCCGATTGAATTTCCGCCGACAACCCAACGTCTGGGTGTCGATGAACATCCACATCGTGGTTTTGAAACAGTGACCATTGTTTATAGTGGCGAAGTGGAACACCGCGACAGCTCTGGCGGAGGCGGAAAGATAGGCCCTGGGGATGTGCAATGGATGACCGCCGCTTCCGGTATTGTTCATGAAGAATTTCATGGCCGGGATTTTGCGCAGCGCGGCGGATTATTTGAAATGGTGCAACTATGGGTTAATTTGCCGGCCAAAGATAAAATGTCACCGCCACGCTATCAGAACATTTTAAATGATCAGATTCCTGTCGCGAAGCTTCCTGGTGATCAAGGAAACGTACGCGTCATTGCAGGTGAATTCGATGAGTTAAGAGGGCCAGCTCAGACGTTTACGCCGATTCATATCTGGGATATACGTGCGTCTGGCCAACAAACGATTAATCTTGTTGTTCCCAGCGGCTACAACACGATCTTGGCAATTCTGAAAGGTTCTGTGCAGATTAATGATTCAGAAATAATTGGCGCAGCAGAGGTCGCCGTATTTGATTCGGCTGGCGATCAGATTGGTATCAGTACCATACAAGACACAACGTTATTGTTACTGAGTGGCGAACCGATTAACGAATCGATTGTTGGCAGCGGCCCATTTGTGATGAATACAGAAGATGAAATCCGTCAAGCCAAGGCCGATTATCAAAGCGGAAAAATGGGACATTTGCCATCTTGAGGATTTGCACGTTAAATTAGCTATCAGAGAGGTATATGCCAGTTGGCGAAAAGACCCGAGGTTGGAGCTGCACCGCAACAAAATATAACTAAAACAGGAGGAATCAATGACTTTGGAAGATAAACTTATCGACTTAAACAATATGATACTTAATGGCGAGATTTTGCAATCCATGGATAAATACTATCACCCCGATTGCGTTGTGATTGAAAAGAATGATGTGGTAGCAAAAGGATTACAACAAGCCAAAGATCGGGAATCATCAGTATTTGAAGGCGTTGAGGAATGGCTCAAATCAGAGATTAAATCGACTGCTGTGGGTGAAAACGTGACGATGACCGAGTGGCACTTCGAATACAAACATAAAGAGTATGGCCACAAAAACTTTGATCAGGTTGCCGTTCAGCATTGGAAAGATGGGAAGATCATGAGTGACCAATTCTACGCACTATATTAAGCAATAGCTTCGCATAAAAATTTCACTTCATTTCTGGTCTTTTTAATGATTGCAAGAGGTATATAAATGGATAAATCTTTTAAATATAAACGACTTTCTAAGGATGATGCGGTTCTGCTGCTAGTGGATCATCAGGCGGGCCTGATCTCGCTGGTGCAGGATTTCTCACCCAATGAATTCAAAAATAATGTACTAGCCTTAACAGCCTGCGGAAAATATTTCAAGCTGCCGACAATCCTGACAACGAGTTTTGAGGATGGCCCAAACGGTCCACTGGTTCCGGAAATCAAGGAAATGTTTCCCGACGCACCGTATGTTGCCCGCCCTGGCAACATCAATGCCTGGGATAACGAAGATTTTGTCAATGCCATCAAAAAGACTGGGCGCAAACAACTCATTATTGCCGGTGTGGTAACTGAGGTCTGTGTTGCTTTTCCGGCATTATCGGCCATCGAAGAAGGGTTTGAGGTTTTCGTAGTCACTGATGCTTCTGGCACCTTCAATGAAGTGACCCGTGATGCTGCCTGGGCGAGAATGCAGTCTGCCGGTGTGCAGCTGATGAGCTGGTTTGGCGTGGCTTGCGAGTTACACCGTGACTGGCGCAACGATGTCGAAGGTTTGGGTGCTTTGTTCTCCAATTATCTTCCGAACTACCGGAATTTAATGACGAGTTATTTTGCAGTGAGCAAAAAATAGAGCGTCAGAAGTTACTTAAACGAGAGTTCTACTCCATCCGCAATTGGAAATTTGCACTACGGCAGTAAACTTTCCGACAGATAAAGTCTGATTAATCAAGAAAAAACAGCCTGGTGGGAGTGCTATTAACTATTAACCTAACTGCCGATCAGATTATGTCTTTATCCTATATACCACTGAATGTTCGCACATATAAGATTTCTTACTTTATATTGTGTTAATGAACCTTTGAGATCATGAAGCTTTGTATTGAAAAGCGTTTATTGACGGAGACAAAAAAACCGCCACTTTGGGCGGTTTTTTTGTCTCATCGCAATGAGATTGTTTCGGTATTAAATCTTGAGGGATTAATGCCCAGGTTTGCTGGTGCCACCGAAAGGACGTGGATCTTGCCCTTCTTTGAGACAATTGCCATTACCATCTATTCCAAATTCACAGTCATCGGCACTAGCGCTTGGATCGCCCATATCAGCACTACCGCAGGCGGATAAGAAGAAAGCTAATAGTACTACAGTAAATATTGACAGTTTCATCACTTAATTTCCTTATTTAGATTTACCATGTATGTTTTGAGGTTTTGAGTATATAACAGAACAGAAAAAATTTCCAAGCACTTGGTTAATGCCGCTCAACTTATCTTTTGTCAGCCGGCGATTTCTTAATCACCACGTAGGATCTCCATCAGATAAATACCATATTTATCGAGTTTGCGCGCACCGATACCGGTCACTTGACTCAATTCATCTTCCGTTTGCGGGCATAAACGCGCCAATTCGTGCAAAGTGGCGTCATGAAAAATCACATAAGCCGGAACGCCATGCTCTTTAGCTGTCTTTGCCCGCCATGAACGTAATTGCTCCCACAAGGAGCGTTCGGCTGGAGCCAAGGAAATTAGATCATCGCCAGTGCGTTTACTGGATATTTGCTCAATTTTTGTTTGTTGACGCAAACACACGTTCTGCTGTCCTTTAAGCACAGCACGGCTCGCCTCAGTCAGATGCAAAGCACCGTGCCCTTCACTATCCGGTATCAACAAGCCCAGCGCAACGATCTGGCGAAATATCGCACGCCAGGTCTTTTCGGGTAAATCTCCCCCAATCCCAAAAGTGCTGATTCTGTCATGATGCCATTCTTTTACACGATCGGTCAGATTGCCCCGCAAAACATCAATTAAATGACCTGCCCCGAAAATCTGCCCCGTACGATAAACGCACGACATTGCCTTTTGCACTTCCACCGTAGCGTCCCACACTTTGGGCGGGTTTAGACAAATGTCGCAATTTCCACACCCTACTGTCTCGATGCTCTCACCGAAATAACTTAGCATGCGAATACGGCGACAAGTAGTCGTTTCGCACAACGATAGCATGGCTTCCAGTTTGCGCGCAGCCACTTGCTTAAATTTATGCTGCGCCTCAGATTCTTCAATCATACGCCGCAGTTGAATAACGTCACCAAGACCATACGCCATCCAAGCGTTAGCGGCTTGACCATCGCGGCCAGCACGGCCTGTTTCCTGATAGTAGCCTTCGATACTTTTCGGCAAATCCAGATGCGCAACAAAACGCACATCCGGTTTATCGATCCCCATACCAAACGCTATTGTAGCAACCATGATGATGCTCTCTTCACGCAAAAATTTTTCCTGATTCAAGCTTCGTTGCTGCATGCTCATGCCAGCATGATAGGCTATCGCATGCAAGCCTTGTTTCACCAACCAAAGGGCGGTTTCTTCCACTTTTTTACGCGACAGGCAATACACAATCCCAGTATCTCCTGGATGTTCCGCTTGGATGAAAGTCAATAACTGTGAGCGGCTATTGGTTTTATCGACAATTTGGTAACGAATATTCGGGCGATCAAAACTCGAAACAAATACCTTGGCTATACCCAGCCCAAGGCGCTCAATAATTTCTTTACGCGTATCCATGTCAGCGGTTGCTGTCAATGCAATACGGGGAACCTCAGGGAAACGTTCATGTAAAATTGATAATTGAATGTATTCTGGTCGGAAATCATGCCCCCATTGCGAAACGCAATGCGCTTCATCAATTGCGAACAAGGCGATTGGGATGCGTGCAATCAGATTCAGAAACCGCGCAGTCAACAAGCGCTCAGGCGCCACATATAACAAATCAAATGCATCCGCTAAAAGCTTCTGCTCAACTTGGATGGCTTCTTGTTGTGACAATGAAGAATTCAGCACTGCGGCACGCACCCCGATTTCGTGCAATGCGGTGACTTGATTCTGCATCAAGGCAATGAGTGGAGACACTACAATAGCAACACCATTGCGCATTAACGCTGGAATTTGATAGCACAATGACTTACCACCCCCCGTTGGCATCAATACCAGACAGTCGCCCCCACTGGCGAGATGCGCAATGACTCCCGCTTGCTGCCCGCGAAAAGCTGGGTAACCAAAAACTTCCTTGAGTATGTTGAGTGCTTCGGGCATTCAGAATTGAGCTACTGCAAATTGACTTTTACGAATCGTAAGGACTTCAAACATGATACTACAATAGAATGCACATCCAGACACTTGCATGTTTATTTCCATTCATTCGATCAGATAACAATCGTTAATGTCGTTTCAAATTATTCATGCGGTTGTGCTGGTATAATTCTATCTAAATGAACCTTTAATTATAAAATTTGTGACATTAGTTTGGAGAAATGAATATGGTGGTAGCTGATGTTTTGAAATTGATTCAAGACAATGAAATTAAATTCGTTGATTTGCGTTTTACCGATACCAATGGAAAAGAGCATCATGTCACCCTACCTTCGCACAACTTTGATGCAGATAAATTTGACGATGGTCATCCTTTTGACGGTTCGTCAATTGGCGGTTGGAAAGGCATTCAAGCATCCGATATGTTATTGATTCCTGATCCTGATACCGCCAATGTGGATCCATTCATGGATGAACCAACACTGCTGCTCACCTGCGACGTCGTCGAACCCGCTGACGGTAAAGGTTATAGTCGCGATCCACGCTCACTCGCCAGACGCGGAGAAATTTACCTTAAATCAACAGGCATCGGCGACGTAGCCTATTTTGGCCCGGAGCCTGAATTTTTTATTTTCGATTCTGTCCGCTGGCATACCGGCATGTCGGGTTGCTCGGTCAAAATTGAATCTGAGGAAGCTGCCTGGAGTTCGGCAATCAAATATGAAAGTGGTAATGTCGGTCATCGTCCTGCCATCAAAGGCGGTTACTTCCCGGTACCCCCCGTAGACGCATTGCAAGATATTCGCTCCGCCATGTGCCTAACTCTGGAAGAAATGGGTGTGGGGGTCGAAGTTCATCATCATGAAGTAGCTACCGCAGGTCAATGTGAAATAGGCACACGCTTTAACAGTCTGGTGAAACGTGCAGATTGGAATCAGATTCTTAAATACGTGATCCATAACGTTGCGCATTCATACGGCAAAACTGCAACTTTCATGCCCAAGCCAATCGTGGGCGATAATGGCTCAGGCATGCATGTGCATCAGTCGATCTGGAAAGATGGCAAGAACTTATTCTCTGGCAACGGCTATGCGGGCTTATCTGAAATTGCCTTGTATTACCTTGGTGGCATTCTCAAGCATGCCAAAGCACTAAATGCCATCTGCAATCCCAGCACCAACTCATATAAACGATTGGTCGCCGGATTTGAAGCACCGGTCAATCTGGCTTATTCGGCTAGCAACCGGTCGGCAGCAATTCGTATTCCACATACCAGCAATCCCAAAGGACGGCGTATTGAGGTTCGTTTTCCTGATCCAACCGCAAATCCTTATCTCGCATTCACTGCATTAATGATGGCGGGTTTAGATGGTATCCAAAATAAAATACATCCCGGCGATCCAATGGATAAAAATCTTTATGACTTACCGCCAGAAGAAGCCGCCAAGGTGCCTAATTCCTGTACTTCGTTAGATGAAGCTTTGGAATGCTTGGATAAAGATCGGGATTTCTTGATTCGTGGCGGCGTGTTCTCCAATGATCTGATTGATGCATACATTCAGCTTAAGATGGATGAAGTGCTATTATTACGTAGCACCACACATCCGATTGAATTTGATTTGTATTACAGCTTATAATTTTCAGAAAGCTCAGAAAACTGAATGTACAGGACAAGATGAATGCCCACTGGAAAACGTATAGAATCTAATATATTTTAAGTGATGTAATAAGGAGGAATTACAGTTCTTTTTTTGCTTTTCGATAAAGAAAGCTTTGATAAACTAATCAAACAGTTGTAACTGTCATTAATATTCTTTCAGCAAAATATGAAAACAAAAATATTCTTGATTTTATTGATCTTTATACCGCCGATTGGCTTTCCACAAGCAATTGCCAGCTCAGAAATATATAAATATGTCGATAAAGATGGCAACATCACCTTTACGAATCGACGTATCCCTAATGCAGAAAAAATTTCTATTGCCTCGTTTTCGAGAAATACGAAATCCAGTCAATCAAAACCAAGTTCAAATTTAAATTTTCCACGTGTGACTGATACCACACAGAAAGGCCGTGATGTCATGCGCCGTGAAATTTTACAAAAAGAGCTTATCACTGAAGAAAAACTTTTTTCTGAAGCACAGAATTTTTTGGATGAGATTCGCAGCAAGCCTGAATTCAAGAATAATTCTCAGGAAAAAACTGTGCAACTACAAAATAAATTGCTTCTGCACCAAAGAAACGTTGCGACATTAAAAAAAGAGCTGAATCGATAAAATGCTGAGAAATTCTTTCCTCTTCATAGCCTTAATTCTATATTTTAGTTTATCTCATGCCGGCGTCTATAAGCATACTGATGAGAACGGTAACGTAACCTATTCAAATATACCTTCCAACGATTCCAAACGCGTCGATTTACCCCCGATTATTGTTGTTCCACCTGTAGATACTGGCGAAGTTGAAGATCGAATTTCGAAGCGCAGAGAATCCATGAAACTCAAAGAGCATCGCGAACAATTGCAAAATAAAATTGCCGAGGAAGAGGCGCAACTTAATGAAGCCAAAAGTGAATACAAAGATGGCATGCCAGATCGCTTGGGTAGTGAGCGCAATTACCAAAGATACCTTAACCGGGTAGATCGGTTAAGAGAAGAAATCAGTGCACGCGAGAAAAATCTAGAATTGATGAAAAGCGATCTGGATAAGGTGCCCGTAAAAACCAGATAAGCTATATCGAAGCAAACTGTATTGTATTGCGAGGTTAAGAGATGGGCTAAGGATGATCTTTTATTCGGGGCGTAACTGCATACTTTTACTCGCTTTTTGTCTTGCATCGATTCAGCGCGTTTTTAGTAGTCGATTAAACTACAAGATCAGGCGGAAAGCTCAACCCAAACAGGCGCATGATCCGAGGGACGTTCCAGTTTGCGCATTGTTTTATCAACGATACATGTCACACATGCGCTAGAGAGTTCATTGCTCAGCAATATGTGATCAATCCGCAATCCCTGGTTGCGACGAAAAGCCATCATTCGATAATCCCACCAGGTATAGGATTTCTCAGGTTGTTCAAACAAACGAAAGCTATCAGTCAATCCTAAATTAAGTATATTTCTAAAAGCCGTACGCTCTGGCTCACTGCATAGCACCTTTCCTTTCCAAAGTTCGGCATCATAGACATCACGATCCTCCGGTGCGATATTAAAATCGCCCAGTACAGCTAAATTTTTATAATCTATTAATTCTTGCTGTAGCCATTGGGTAAAGGCCGGCAGCCAACGCAGTTTATATTCATATTTCTCCGATTCAACATGATCTCCATTCGGCACATAAGCACAAATGACACGTAAATCGCCATAAGTTGCAGCAATTATTCTTTTTTGCTCATCCGCCAAACCGGGTATTGCAGTAATTACCTTGCTTGCTTTTTGTTTACTGAGTATCGCAACACCATTATAAGTTTTTTGCCCGATGAAAACGGATTCATAACCTGCAGTCATTATTTCATCAATAGGAAAATTTTCATCGATTACTTTTATTTCCTGAAGACATAGTACATCGGGTTTATTTTCAAATAGCCAGTCAATGACTTGCGGCAAACGTACTTTGAGTGAATTAACATTCCAGGTTGCTAATTTCATAACCATAATCTATTTATACCCTATATCATCATTTTCGTAATAAGCCTCAGAGAAATCATCACATATCATTGCATTATGTTTAATATTGGCCTGATCTTTGTGTTATTCGTGCTATCGGAAATCATTAAGATTTTAATATCATTGGTAAAATAGATCATTCCAAATTAAAAAATCAATTCTCTTCATCAGCATAAAAGAAGCGTTCGACCTCTGCCAAATCCCGAGTACGCTTCATAGGGGGCAAACTCTGCCATATTTGTCTGCCATAAGCTTTTGTTGTCAAACGCGGATCACAAATCATCAACACACCGCGGTCTGTTTCATCTCTGATTAACCGTCCGGCACCTTGCTTCAGATTGATAACTGCTCGGGGCAGTTGGTACTCCATGAAAGCGTTGCCGCCTTCGTTATTAATTTTCTCGATGCGCGCTGATAAAACCGGGTCATCCGGGGGCGCAAACGGCAGTTTATCAATGATAACCAGCGATAACGTCTCCCCTCGCACATCAACCCCTTCCCAGAAAGATTGGCTACCCACCAAAATTGCATTATTTAGTGTGCGGAATCGCTCTAGCATATATGAGCGCGAACCCTGCCCCTGAAGCAGTAACGGGAAATCACCAAAGTCATCGGAGTTCTGCAATAGCTCATAAATACGCTGCATCGCGCGTAAACTGGTGCAAAGGAAAAAAGCGCGCCCGCGGCTGGCACGCAGCACCGGTAATGCCGATTGAACAACCTGATCGATATAAGTTTTATGATGTGGTTCCGGCAAACCAAGTGGCACATAGAGCAGCGCCTGCTCAGAAAAATTAAATGGGCTGTCCCAACAAGCAGTTTGTGCTGTATTCAATCCCATTTGATTATTGTAATGGGAAAAATCCTTTTTAACCGACAATGTTGCTGAAGTAAAAATCCAGGCGCGTGGCGATGCCATCAATTGCTTTTGGAAGATTTCAGAAATCGATAGTGGCGTCGCATTGAGTTGCAATGCCTGATGGTAAACTTCAATCCAGCGAACATGGTCTTGCATTTCGGTTTCATTACGCCAGCGCTGGATTAAATACAAATGATTGGTTGCTCGCTGCCGGCAGTTTTCCAATCCTTCAGATCGTTCTGCCTGACTTTCCAGTAGTTTTACCAAATCAATGAATTGCTCCAGTAGCTTATCCAGTGCCACATTAAAATCCGTCTGTTGATTTGCCGCCGACAAAGACAACCGTGTGTTGTCTTCCTTGATGGTTAAACGCAAATCACGTGCAGCTTTTTCCATGGCGGCAATTGCTTCTGGCAGCTGCACAAAATCACCGGCAGCCTGAATTGCTTCCAGCTTGACATCGTGCGCAAGCTCCAGCAATTGACCGGTACTTATCGATTCACCAAAAAATAAACTGGCCGTTTCCGGCAATTGGTGCGCTTCATCAAAAATGACCGTATTACAAGCGGGTAACAACTCAGATAATCCTTCATCACGCAGCATAACATCGGCAAAAAACAAGTGGTGATTCACCACTACTATATCCGCCACTAATGCTTGCTTGCGCGCTTCCATCACAAAACATTTTTTATAGTTTGGACATTCGGAACCCAGGCAGTTATCTCGGGTTGAAGTCACATGCTGCCAAATGGCAGCCATTTCAGGCACTTCGCTCAAGCCACTTTTATCACCACTTTTACTGATGTTGGCGTAACGTTCTATTTTTTGTAGATATTGGATCTCGTCCCGATTGATAAAGCTCAAATGCGTATCCTGCAGGCTTTTTTCTAAGTGATAATGACAAATATAATTCGCTCGCCCTTTTAATAATGCAACCGTAACCGGCATTTTAAGTGCTGCGCGCAATGTCGGAATATCACGATTAAATAATTGATCTTGTAGCGTCTTTGTTCCTGTGGATATGATTGCTTTACCACCCGCTAACAAGGCTGGCACCAAATAGGCGAAAGTTTTGCCTGTTCCAGTGCCCGCTTCAGCAACCAGAACCTCGTTCTTGGCGATCGCTACTGCAATAGCTTGCGCCATTTCTAATTGTTGTGAACGCGCACGAAACCCCGTAATGTGATTAGAAAGTACGCCATCGGATGAAAAAATGGAATCAATATCAAGCATAGAGTCAGATCTGCCGAAATTCCAAGGCTATACAAGCATCACAATTTATTGGAAATGATATCTTCGGGCAAGATTGAAATAATTAGAATGAAACAATATAAATTCAAGATATCAATAAGCACAACATGTAACTTTCGGGATGAATAAATTCATTAGAAACTATCCAAAAGAAAGAGTTATTCAGTGATGGTAACCAAGGTCACCGATTATCTGAATGTACCGAACTTTTAGTGCGCATTCGTCTGATTTCCTTCGGATCTATTATCAACGGGCGATAAATTTCGATTCTGTCGTTAGAATGTAATTGCGTATCTAATCGCACAAATTTTCCAAAAATACCCAACTTATTTTTGGCTAGATCAATTTCTGGGAATTTCTGTAAAATCTCTGAAATTGCAAGTGCTTGCTCAACCGTACAACCCAACGGTACAGTGATTTTTTTCAGAATTTGAATATTAGGCAGTGCATAGGCAATTTCAATCTGAAGTACTACAGTCATTTCTTGCCGTAGATTTCTTCCGCCCGGTCAACAAAAGATTCGACGAAGCTATTCGCGATCATGTGAAACACCGGCCCCACCAGTTTCTCCAGGATTTTATTCGAGAAAGTGTAGTGCAAGCGGAATTTTATCTTGCACGCATTATCGGATAATGGAACAAACTGCCAGTAACCATCCAGATGCTCAAAGGGGCCATCCAGCAAGCTCATTTCAATCAAGTCAGGCGGAAAGCGCTTATTTTTAGTGGTAAAACTATGTCGGATATGATGATAGTCAATCTTAACTGTAGCATGCGTAGTCACCTCATCCTGCGGATCTACCGAAGTGCCGCCGCACCACGGAAGGAATTTTGGATATTCCTCAACATCATCGACTAATGCAAACATTTGACTGGCTGAGTATTCAACCAAAACTGATTTTTCTATTTCTGCCATAAAGTAAATCAACCCATATCAATGAGGAAACACCGAAAAACTGATAAAATATGCCTAATTTTAGTCATTCCCACCGCTTAATTCCTGTATGAGTATAGTACAAAATAAAAAAGCTTTTCACGATTATTTTATCGAGGAAAAATACGAAACAGGCTTAGTGCTGGAAGGATGGGAGGTCAAATCCATACGCGATGGTCGGGTTCAGCTAAAAGAAGCTTATGTCATTATTCGAAACAGCGCGTTATATCTCATTGGCAGCCATATTAGTCCGCTTAAGACCGCCTCCACGCATATTAACCCTGACCCGGTGCGCACACGCAAATTGTTGCTGCACGCAGAACAAATTAGACGACTTATCGGCAAAGTCGAACGCGCAGGATATACTCTGGTTCCATTGGATATGCATTATAAAGCAGGCAGGATTAAACTGGAGATAGGCTTAGCCAAAGGCAAAAAACAACATGATAAGCGCGAGTCCGAGAAAGAAAAAGAATGGGAACGCACTAAACAACGCTTGATGCGTAACAAATGAAACAATTTACTACAATTCATCGATTTAATTTTATTTAATAACTTTTACGATTATGCAAAAACCTATTGCGACTTGGTTGCTTATTTGTTGTGTCATGGTATTTGCCATGATAGTGGTTGGTGGCGTTACGCGGTTAACTGATTCAGGACTCTCGATTGTCGAGTGGCAACCTATCGTGGGCACCATGCCTCCAATCACGCAGGAAGATTGGGACGTGCTGCTTGAGAAATACCGCTCTTCCCCTCAGTACCAAAAAATTAATAAAGGTATGAGTGTTGACGAATTTAAAAACATTTTCTGGTGGGAATACTTTCATCGCCTACTGGGACGGCTTATCGGTATAGTATTTTTTGTCCCTTTTGTTTATTTTCTGGTTAAGAAAAGTATCGATCGATCCCTGGGGATCAAGTTGACAGGTATATTTATTCTGGGAGGATTGCAGGGATTTATGGGATGGTACATGGTCATGAGCGGATTGGTTAACGATCCGCATGTCAGTCAGTATCGGCTCACCGCGCATCTTGGGCTGGCCTTTGTGATTTTTGCCGCAATGTTTTGGGTTGCTCTGGGCTTACTCACACCACAAAGCGAACACTCCAGGCCCAGCGAAAAAATTCAAAGCTTGCGCAGATTCTCCTATAGCCTCACGTCATTAATTTTTATTATGATCCTGTCCGGCGGTTTTGTTGCTGGTATTCGCGCTGGCTTAGCTTATAACACCTTCCCGTTAATGAATGGGTATTTGATTCCACCAGATCTCTTCATCCTGGAGCCGTGGTATCGAAATTTCTTTGATAATATCACTACAGTGCAATTCGACCATCGATTGATTGCGTGGCTATTAGCTTTTTTAGTCCCGCTATTCTGGTTCAAAGCGCACAAGGCTGAACTTTCCGGTACTACACGCCTTGCTTGTAATCTTTTTCTACTAATGCTGGTAGTGCAAATCAGTTTAGGTATCACAACGTTATTGAAGGTGGTACCAATCCATCTGGCAGCTTCCCATCAGGGTGGCGCAGTAATGCTATTTGCAGCATCCTTATGGGTCAGTCACCGTTTCCGTGACACATCAAAAGCCGGGCAGGTTTGATTGCCCCGCTTTTATCTGACTTGTTAAAGGGCCTCAAACACTCCTGCTGCCCCCATACCGCTACCAATGCACATAGTCACCATGCCGTACTTCTGCTTATGGCGTCGCAATCCATGCAGCAATGTGGCTACCCGGATTGAACCCGTTGCCCCTAACGGATGACCCAATGCAATTGCACCGCCCAGAGGATTTACTTTATTGCGATCCAGTTCCAGATCACGTATCACGGCAAGACTTTGCGCCGCAAATGCTTCATTTAACTCAATCCAATCCAAATCATCCTGCTTGATTCCGGTTTGTGCGAGCACTTTGGGAATGGCTTTGATCGGGCCAATACCCATAATTTCAGGCGGCACACCTGCAACCGAAAATCCAATGAATCGTCCTAATGGGGACAGATTAAAACGTTGCATCGCAGCCTCACTCATCAGAACCACTGCTCCGGCACCATCCGACATTTGCGAGCTATTTCCTGCAGTCACCGAACCTTTTGCAGCAAAAACCGGTCTCAATTTGGCCAATGCATCTAGGTTGGTATCGGCTCGCGGCCCTTCGTCTTTGTTTTTAACGATAACTTTTTCACGCACGTTATGCGCAACCAAATCAGGGCGCTTCTCGTCCACCGGATAAGGTGCGATTTCCTGTTGGAACTCACCAGATTCGATGGCTTTTATGGCACGCTGATGACTGGTCAGGGCAAATTCATCCTGATCTTCGCGTGATACTTTCCACTGTTCGGCCACTTTTTCAGCGGTCATGCCCATCCCATAAGCGATCGCCACATTTTCTTCATGTTGAAACATCATTGGATTCATGGAAACTTTGTTGCCCATCATTGGTACCATGCTCATGCTTTCAGTACCGCCCGCAATCATCACATCGGCTTCTCCGAGGCGAATACGATCCGCAGCCAAAGCGACCGACTGCAGGCCCGACGCACAAAAGCGATTGACTGTCATGCCAGCCACGCTATTGGGTAAACCTGCTAATAACAACGCCACACGCGCAACATTGATGCCCTGTTCTGCTTCCGGCATGGCACAACCGACAATCACATCATCAATCGCTGTCGGATCAAGCCCCTCACATTGTTTCATCACCGCACGCAACACATGCACCAGCATGTCATCAGGGCGTACATTTTTGAACATGCCGCGCGGCGCTTTTCCCACCGGAGTACGTGCAGCAGCTACAATATAGGCTTCTTGAGTTTGCTTAGTCATAGGATTCTCCGTGAATCGTGATATCAGTTTCTAAGTGGTTTACCGGTTTTCAGTGTATGTGCAATACGCGCCTGGGTTTTTTCGGTTGCCAGCAACTCCATGAATGCTGCCCGCTCCAACTCCAGGAACCAATCTTCATCGACCAAGCTGCCGGGGGTTAAATCACCGCCACACATGACATGCGCTACTTTACTGGCAATTAGATAGTCATGCTCGGAAATAAAATCACCTTCGCGCAGATTGACCAACTGACTTTTGATCGTTGCAATGCCAGTATTACCCGCCACCGGAATTTCGCGCGCGCGTAAGGGCGGACGATAGCCCGCTTCTGCTAATGCTAACGCCTGTGCTTTAGCCACGTGCAACAATTCAAAACGATGCATCACTACCATATCAGCAAGACGTAAATAACCGAGATCTTTTGCTTGCTCTGCGCCTTTGGCCAGTTCTGCCATCGCTACGGTCTGAAAATAATATTTGAGTGACGGAAAAGGATCGCCGTCCTTGGCTTTATGTGCTGCTCTCATGGCAAACTCCTTGCATCCACCTCCCGCAGGCAATAACCCAACGCCAGTTTCCACCAAACCAATATAACTTTCCAATGTTGCAACAGCACGATCACAATGCATGACAAATTCGCATCCACCACCCAACGCTAAACCATCCACGGCGGCAACAGTCGGAATCATCGAATAGCGTAGCGCTTGCGAAGCTTGTTGAAACTGTTTGATCATTGCTTCCACTTCTGCCAGTTTCTTGGCCATCAACGCATCAGCGAGATCCAATTCTCGCGCCACTTGCAGCACTGTGGCTTGCGCTGACTTCTTGAATTTTTTCAGGAATGACTGAAATGCAGTGGGTGGCTGTGGCGGCGCACTACCACCATGCTGTGCATCCGGCTTAGGTCGCTCGGTGGCTTTTTGCAAATTAGCACCGGCGGAAAACGGCGGCTCTGTTTGCCAGATCACCAGGGCACGCCAATCTTTTTCAGCTTCCTTAATTGCTTGTTGCACGCCTTCCAGCACATCGATACCAATCGTATGCATTTTACTTTTGAAACTGAGTATGGCAATGCCATCGCCGCTATGCCACATTCTTACGGCATCAGTCTCAAATATGGTTTGGCCATATACCGCTTCTTCGCCAACTAATCGATCAGGAAAAAGCTGGCGTTGATACACTGGCAGTGTTGAACGCTGTTGTAGCTCGCCAGAACCTGGAGCAAAAGAACCTTGGTCAGTATGCACGCTTTGCTTATCGCTTGCGGCAATCGTCATTACCCATTGCGGCAATGGCGCCTGACTCATGCTTTTACCAGCAGCGATATCTTCCTGAATCCAGGTGGCAATCTGCTTCCATCCCGCTGCTTGCCAGATTTCAAACGGCCCTTGATTCCAGCCAAATCCCCAACGCACCGCCAGATCAAGATCACGTGCATTATTGGCAATCGCCTCCAGTTGCACCGCACAATAATGAAACAAATCGCGGAATATTGACCACAAAAACTGCGCTTGCGGCTGCTGGCTATTGCGTAGCGCAGCAAATTTTTCTGCAGGAGTGCTGTATTTCAACAATCGCTTCAGTTCTTCATCCACTTCACCCGCAGACATACGATATGTTTGCGATGGCAGATCAAACACATGAATTTCATTTTTTATTTTCTGATACACCCCGCGCTTGACCTTCTCACCCAGCGCGCCCTTATCAATTAGGCCTTGCAACCAATCCGGCACCGCAAAATAGCGATGCCAGGGATCACCTGGCAACGTATCGCGCATCGTATTGATAACATGCGCCAAAGTATCCAAACCAACGATATCCGCAGTGCGGAATGTTGCGCTTTTAGGACGCCCAATCAGCGAGCCCGTCAATGCATCAACCAGATCAAATCCAAAATTAAACTCCCGTCCATGATACATGGTCGCTAACAGAGAAAACACGCCGATACGATTGGCAATAAAATTGGGGGTGTCTTTGGCACGTATCACCCCCTTGCCCAGATCAGTCACCAGAAATTCTTCCAGGTGATCAAGCATAGCCGCATCGCTGTTTTGGCAAGGAATCATCTCGACTAGATGCATATAGCGTGGCGGATTAAAAAAATGTATGCCGCAGAAGCGGTGTCGCAATGCTTCTGGAAAAGCTTCTGCCAATTGATTAATCGATAGTCCTGAGGTATTGCTGGCAAAAATCGTATGTTCACCCAGATAAGGTGCAACCTTGGTGTACAGATCACGTTTCCAATCCATCCGTTCGGCAATCGCTTCGATCACCAGATCACAGTCTTTGAGCCGTTCCAGATGTTGATCATAATTCGCCGGTTGAATGCAGGTGACTTTGGTTTTGATCGATAGCGGAGCAGGCTCTTGCTTTTTAAGTTTCTCCACCGCCTTAATTACATTGGCATTGGGATTATCTGTATCCCCTGGTAACTCAAACAACAATGTTTCGATATTGGCATTGACCAGATGTGCCGCAATCTGCGCGCCCATCACACCAGCCCCTAATACCGCCGCCTTGCGCACTAAAAACCGTTGATTTCTCAATTTCGCCTCCTGCTTGATCCGGTTATGGAATAAGACACTGTTCGTATTGATCGTGGCTGAAAGAGTACAAGCATGGAACCTAAAGCGCAAGCTTGTTTATTTTTGAAGCTAGGAATAATACCTGCAGCGCTTCACACCACCGACGCCTGAGCGTAGAATTGCAATTGAAAAATGTTAACCCCAGATAAGCGCGAATTTCTCAGCGTCAAAACCTACGCTTGCACGTTCCCCATCGGTAATCAGCGGTCTTTTGATCAAACGACCATTGCCAGCAAGTATCGTGAGTATCTCTCGGCTAGATAATGCGGGCAATTGCTCCTTGATTTTTAATTCGCGGTACTGCACCCCGCTGGTATTAAAAAGTTTGTTCAGTGAAACATTGGCGCGCTCAACAATAGCGGCTAGTTCATCAACAGCTGGTGGATTTTCGGTGATATCAAGGAATTCGTAATCAATTTCGGCCTGCTGCAAAAATTGCTCCGCTTTGCGGCAGGTGCCGCACTGCTTATAGCCATAAAATTTGAGCATAATCGTTATAACTCACAGTGTGTAAAATAATTATTCGCCACCTTTCGGCCCCCAGAACACAACCCAGGTACAAAAATCCGGGGAAAAGTTTTCAAAGCGGTGCTCCACATGAGCGGCAACAAAAAACACCATGCCCGGTTCAAACGGATGGCGTTCTCCAGCCACCACAAACTCGCCCTGTCCGGATTGGATAAAATACAACTCATCCTGATCATGCGGCGTTTGTATATCGGTATCCTTGGGTGCATAAACTTCAACCGACATGGTGCCATGCGCAAATGCCAGCGTAAAAGGCTCACCCATGGGCCATTCCGCACTCGCTTTGCCGGGTATACGTTGCATCAGTTCCGATAATGCTGCCTTCATCATGTCTCTATCACCTCACATTCTATTCAGACTGTGCTTTTAAACAGCATGACAAGTATAAAGGATCACATTAGTCGAGACCACCAATCGTGGCACTGATACCGCATGCCAGTGATCATTCCGACGCATTCAAGCGATGCTCCATCCATTGCACAATATTTCTCAAAAGCTCGGTACGCGCAGGTTCTTTTAAAAACAGATGCTGGTGATAGTGAGAGTTGGGAAACGTCAGAATTTCGTTATCAGGATGATGCTGTATAGTCGCATGAACAAAATCCTTGCTGCCCCATGCTGGCGTGATCGGATCCTGCTCCGAATACACCAGATAATAAGGTGTTGTAAATTGTGTCATTTGGAGGCGGAAATGCACAATCTCTGCTTCAATACCTTTCACGAAACGCAGCAAGCTACGGCGAACAACCCAGCCATCAGCCCGCAGGTGTGCCTTTTCTTCTTCACTATCGGTCAAATAATCCTGCACCCAATCCGGAGCAATAGGTGTCACAAGGCTGCGCAAACCAGGCCAGGACAGTATTTCAAACAAGCTGTCCAAAATGGGCACAGTCACTAACGCTAGTGCCTGATTAAAAATTAACAAAGGCAAGGGTTCATCCTGGGGGTGCAAGAAATGCGTTTCAGCATGAAAAGACATTTTGATCAACGGATTAGCCACCCAACCGCGCCACCCCGGCGGTTCACTGACGGCAAATCCAGGAGCCAGAAAAATGACCCCGCGCACGCGCTTGATCAGATCAACCTCATCTTGCAGCTGTATCAAGTAAGAAGCCGTCACCAAAGCACCCAAACTATGTGCAACGATAAATAATGGACGTCCCGGATCGCTCTCTTTGTCGCACTGCGTAATCGTTTCTCTAAGCGCCCGATCCAGATTGCGTCGAAGTGGTTGCAAGTCCTTCAGCGTCGTTTGCGCTAGGTAAGCATCGCTGACTTCTTGTCTACCTGCACCGTTCACTATCGCTAAATCTGCTTGTCGCAATATCGGATTGGACAACCCATGCGCATAATGATCAAAACCCGCAACCATAAACTGCTGGGCAAAATAACGCGCCACCTCGCCATAGCGTCCGATATGCTCGTTCATGCCGTGAACCAATAACACACAAGCAAAGGTTTTAGCAGAATCCGATGGAGAGAGTGTTCGCAGTATCATTGACCCATCACCATCGGACGGATCAATTCGAACTTCTTTCCCCCAACGAGGATAAGTCTCATTGACGAATTTTTGATGTACACAGCCGGATAGCGACACCAGAAACAAAACCATACCTGTCAAAATCATCACTCGGCTAAGCCAGCGTACAGCCTGTATTGGTTGCAGCTCTACTCTACTGGATAATTGCATACACAAAAAATTTTAAACGGTATACCATGAATCTTAGTCAATGCACTTTCCAATATCTGCTAATGACCGCTTGAACGAATATTTGCAGAATTCTTCTCCAGCTTGCGTTGAAGTTTCTTTTAATCCCACATTTAACAGAAAAACCATCTATGATTGTACAACGAACAATACGACTTAAATGGATACTCAAAATTGATGGGTGGAATATCCTGTTTTACCTTGCATATGGGTATCTCGTCTGTGCATTAAATGCACGTTCTTATTTTGAAAACTTAACTTTTCCTGATGCAGAAATCAGTGTATTTGGAATCGCCGTGGCGATTTTATTGGGTTTTCGGAATAACGAAGCATACAATCGATACTGGGAAGCTCGGACTGCCTGGGGTAGCCTGACAAATGCTTCACGGAATTTTACTTCTCAGGTGATGGGATACGTTCGCTATCCAAATTCGCAAATACCAGCACTTCAAGAAACCATAACAAACATCCATACCGAAATCATCTATCGGCACCTGGCTTTTTTAAATGCCCTTCGCTTGCAATTGCGGCGCGAGGAAACCTGGCAAGAACTAAAACCTTTTTTGTCCGATTCAGAATATCAAGAACTGAGCAAGGCGGCGAATAAAGCAGCGCAATTGAACCACCGGCAGGCTCAACGATTAAAGGAGCTGAATATGACGGGCTGGATTGACGAACAAGCCTATATCTTCGGACTGATGGAATCAATCAAAGCATTTTTTGCTGCTCAAGGCAGTTGCGAGCGAATCAAAACCACGCCATTGCCTCGCCAATACGGTTTTTTCACCAAATCCTTCGTCTGGATTTTTGTGCTATTACTCCCACTAGGGCTTGTCCAGCACCTTGGATGGGGGACTTTACCGATTTATGTAATCTTGGCTTCAATTTTTACGATCACTGAGCGTATTGGACAACGCACCGAAGAACCCTTTGAACGAAAAATGGAAGACGTCCCAATGTCTGCCATTTGTCGTAATATCGAAATTGACTTAAAACAACAACTGGGAGAATCTTCCATCCCTGCGCCGCTAGAACCGGAAGGTGGCGTGCTGATGTGATGCCTGTTCTCGACTAGCGGTCGTATTTAAACACGCCATCAGCTTGGAAGCCTATTACTCGTTAAAACAAAATCGACCTTACGTCTGTTTACTCATTACCGGATTAGCATCAAAATCAAGTTTAGGCTGATCTTAATGCTATCCCTTCTTTTTCTGGCTAGCATAGGAATTTGCTGTTTATCCAAAAACTCTCCCAAAACTAGCAATCCAGATCAAATCATCACGATATCCGCATTGGTCAGCACCGATTCTGAATCGACTGGCGGCTAAAGTGCCTGTTGCCGTCAAAGCAGGGAAGATGGCATTCTCAAGCTGGATCGTGTCATTGGCAACGTTAAAGTCCGTTATCGCATCCACATGTCCCATCGTGGTCAATCTGAAAATATCGTTACCCATTCCGCCGGTCAGCGTGTCTGCGCCTTGCCGCCCGTCGAGAATATCGTTACCCGCTGCACCTTTTAATTGATTATTAGCAGAGTTTCCTGTGATCTGATTGGCCTGACTATTGCCGGTACCGTTAATAACGGATATTCCCGTTAAAATCAGGTTTTCGACCTGAGCGGGTAATGCATACGTTATATTGCTGCTAACTGCGTCGATACCTCCACCCGCAGCCTCGATCACGCTGTCACCTGCGCTATCGACCACATAATTGTCATCACCAGATCCACCCTTGAGTAAATCCGCGCCAAATCCGCCATCAAGAGTCTCGCGACCGGTTCCTCCGTCCAAAGTATCTTTTCCTGCACCACCATTCAGCTATATCTGCAGAATCAGCCGATTGTGAAGCGCGTGGCAAACCAGCCACCTGCGTCGATTGACCAAATCCAGGGCGTTTCATGGTCGGCTTAGTAATCATCAATCCACCCGAATCGGGGGAAGAAATCAGCCGATCAATATCGTCATCTTGAAAACCAATCACCATAGGCTGGCGCACATCGGGCAACACCACAACATCAAATAATTCTTCAACGACTCCGCCAATGTGTAATGCGTGTAAAAGGTTACCGGTATTAAAGTCGATTACGGCCAAGCCGCATTGAGCTGTCATGTTCTGATCGCTAAGGCGAGTTTCCAGCGTCAAGCCGGTAAAAGTTTTAGAACGTAATTGTGAAAGCCCTACCAAAGCATAGTTTTTCCAGAACGCAAGGCCGCGCACAAAGCCTGGGTAGAATGTGACCGATACAAATTTATGGTCGTCCAAATAACCCAATTCGCCGGTGCCGGAGTTAAGCAACCATAACTTGCCCTGATACCAGCGCGGTGAGTGTGGCATCGATAAACCCGTGGCGATGATTTCATTGCTGGGAATGTGCATCACCACACCGCCATCCATTCGATGATTACGCCAGCCTGCCGCTTCATTCGTAGCGCTGCATGCGGTGACGTACATTGGTTGATCATCTTGCATCGCCAGACCATTCAAATGGCAACGATCTTCTGCTGCTAGTTTGGTAATAAATGGCGGTTTCCAAACAGGGGCGAAGCTGAATCCTGCTTGCAATGTTGCCAGGCAACTGAAATCAGTATTGATGAAGAGTATTTGTTGTGCTTGGGTCACCACTACATCATGCACATTCAAGTCACCCGTTGTATAGGATTGACTGGGCACGTATAAACGGTCGCTGCCTTGATGTTGCTCGCCTTGTGCCAGGCGGTTTTCCAATTCTCAGATTTGGTAGCGAGTCGCCATGTAAAGATTTTCACCGCTGGCATATAGTCCCATCGGCTTATCAAACAAGCGCTCGTTGACTGCCAGGCGCCCATTGGCTTTGCGCCCGACTAGAAATAACCGATTGGTCTGATAGGTGGTAAATGCAAGGCTGATTTGCTCATTTTCCAGCTATTGGTAAAGATGATCCGATCCCCGCATGGTAACGGCGGACGGCGTATTGGAAGTTGATTGCAGCGCCATGAATCGATCGCTCAATACGAAGGAGTTATTGCATGAGGTCGGTCCATTGGTATGGGGGGTATAGTGATATCCGCAAAATCAGACATTTTTGACCACATCTATATCAGGCATCGACTTTTTTGATCAAGGCTCCAATCAATTTTGTGAAATTCAAATATCTTGTTGAATCCCTCTCTGAGTTCCTGAAAAAAATCCAACCAAAATATTAATCTAATAAAAAATATTTGTTACAGTCAAGGCTAAGCTAGCATTACAATATCT
>NZ_JAIEMO010000007.1 GCF_019752095.1 Nitrosomonas sp. | reverse complement strand
GGCGAAGGCTGGTTGAAAACCAGCAGTCTGAAGAGCGCTTTTAATACCTCGCTGCTTGCGGCGGGGTGCTTTATTTTATTAGATATCTATAACTATCCATTTTCCATCATGCAACACTAATTGTCTGTCGCAAGCCAGAAATTCATTCTTTTGCCCTGGCAACTCCATGACAACAATATGCCCCGCTTTACGTAATTGCTGAGTCATATTTTCCAATTCCTTATTCTTCATTTCAAAAGGCGCCCGTATCCCTTTTGGATATTTTTTAGGTTTCACTAATCTGGATAACTCTCTTAGATCCATACTAAAACCCGTTGCCGGTCGTGCTCGTCCAAAAATTTTCCCTATTTCATCATAGCGTCCACCAAGTGCGATAGCGCTTGAACATCCTTTCGCGTATGCAGCAAATACCATTCCGGTATGATAGTGATATCCGCGCAAATCAGCCAAATCGAATGCAACTCTATCTACCACTAGCTTCAGCTCTTTCTCAACTGCACTAAGTTCATTCAGTGCAGTCCTAATTACCGGATAATCCGGCAACCGCTTCATCGCATCGGCCAGAATATCTTTATCACCATAAAGCTCAGGTAAGAGTAGCAATGCATCGCGAGTATTTTTCTTCAGCTTTAAACACAATTCCTGTAAAGTTGAAATATCTTTTGCTTGTAGAACCGAGAATAATTCGTTTTCAAGTTCTCGTGATATTCCGGCGCCTTTTATTAGTCCACGAAAAACTGCCACATGTCCAAGATCTAGGTGAATTTCACTTATACCGGAAACTGACAAACTTTGCAGCATAAGGCATTGGACTTCCAAATCACTTTCCAATCCTGAATGACCATATAGCTCAGCACCAATTTGCAAGGGCTCGCGCGTTTGTGTTATTCCAGAGGGAATCGTATGCAGCACACTATTGACATAACATAAGCGTGTTATGCCGTCAAAATTCAATAAATGCGCATCAATTCTTGCCACTTGAGGTGTCATATCAGCACGCAAACCCATCATTCGTCCACTCAGCTGGTCGACAACTTTGAACATTTGTAAATCCATATCACCGCCACTGCCAGACAACAATGACTCTACATATTCTAATAAAGGTGGCATGACTTGCAGGTAACCATGAGTCAACAGTAGATCAAGGATCTGCCGACGCGTTACTTCGATATGTAACGCCTCTACCGGCAATATATCTTCAACATATTCAGGGAGCAACCAATTATGCATGTTTAGACTGACGAAGCGCCAGCGGGAAATGGAAAATGATGTTAAGTTATGATAATGAGCAGTATTAACCCGATCAACATCGAAGTTAAGCCTATGAAGCGTATCTGATTATCATTAATTTCAGTAAGTCTCCTAAATGCTTCTCTCCAGGTATTCGGAGATAAAAAAGGCAACATCCCTTCCAGAATCAACATTAATGCAACTGCATTCAGAAAATTTTCCCACATCTACAATAACTCCTGTTTCATCAGGCATTCATATTGCCTTAGATAAAAGCACAAAAAATTAAGAGGTTCTGTCGTAAAATCGAGCATGAAAAACAGCTTCGATTTTCAGAACCTCTCATAAGCATCCACAATATTAAATCACACAACATCATTCAATGAAAATAATGCGCTGGGATAACTATTGCGCTTGTCAATGATAAAACAGAGCGTTAATTCATATCAGGCGCAGATATGATTACTTACTAACTGCAGGATCTTTTAGATACTTAAAAAACTCAGAAGTAGGCTCAAGGACCATCATGTCCCCCTTATTCTTGAATGACTGCTTATAGGCATCAATACTACGCCAGAAAGCATAAAATTCCGAATCTTTCTGGAACGCATCAGCATAGATTGCTGCTGCCTGACTATCGCCATCACCCATTGTTTTCTGAGCCTCCCGATAAGCTTCAGCCAATATGATTTCTCGTTGTTTATCCGCGTCAGCGCGTATCTTTTCCGACTCAGCAGCACCGGTTGAACGTAATTCATTTGCTACACGTTTTCGTTCTGCTTCCATTCGTCTGTAAACCGACTCACTAACTTCTTGCGGTAGATCAACACGTTTCAAACGCACATCTACAACTTCCACTCCAATAGACCTAGCATCATGATCTGCTTTCTGACGCATAATTTCCATAATTACATCACGCTCACCTGAAACTACATCATGAACCGTGCGATTACCGAATTCGTCACGCAAACTTGCATTGATAGTTTGAGCTAGCCGCGTCTGAGCTAATCCTTCATCTCCTCTCACGCTGATATAATACTGTTTCACATCCACAATACGCCATTTCACAAACAAATCCACCAAAACATTCTTTTTCTCTGAAGTAATAAAACGCTCCGGTTCTTCGGTATCCATTGTTAGTATACGTTTCTCAAAGAAGCGTACATTTTGCGCAATAGGAATTTTGAAATATAAACCTGGCTCAGTTTTAACATCAATCACTTCCCCAAGTTGAAATAAGATGGCCTGTTGACGTTCATCAACGATATAAATAGCTGAACTACCCAGAAAAAAAATTGCAATAATGATGCCTGAAAATACTGATGTAAAACTTTTCATCTATCTTATCTCCCGTTCGCGACTACGAAAAGATTCTCGTGCCCGTAAACTACTATCAGATGCTGTTTCTTGTACCATTTGTGGTACTGGCACTGGTGAAACTGAAGTTGACCCACTCATATTAATGAGTTTATCGAGCGGCAAATACAAAAGATTGTTACCGTTCTTTTGATCAACAATAATCTTGCTTGTATTAGATAATACCTGCTGCATCATATCCAGATATAAACGTTCACGTGTTACATTTGGTGCCTTACTATATTCTGCAAGAATTTGCTCAAAACGACTAGCATCACCCTCAGAGCTCACAATTACACGTTGCTTATAACCTTCCGATTCTTGAATTAATCGAGCTGCATTACCTGCCGCCCTTGGTATGACATCATTTGCATACGCCTGTCCTTCATTTTTTTGTCGTTCTCTATCTTGACCCGCTTTTACCGCATCATCAAATGCCGCTTGAACCTGTTCCGGTGGTTGCGCATTTTGCATTGTCACTCTACTAATCAAAATACCAATTTCATATCGATCAAGAATTCTTTGCATCAATTGTGTTGCATTAGCTGCCACTTGCTCACGTCCTTCATAAAGGACAAAATCCATTTTACTTTTACCGATGACTTCCCTGATCGCAGTTTCGGCTGCTTGAAGTACCGCTTCTTCTGGCCCTCTATTATTAAATAGAAACTTCTCTGGGTCATTTAATATGTACTGCACCGCAAACTGAATATCAATAATATTCTCATCGTCGGTTAGCATTAATGCTTCGCGAAGCACCTTGCTTCTTACATTGTTCCGATAACCAATTTCAACCGTCCGAACTTGACTAACATTCACAACTTCCACTTTCTCAACTGGATAGGGCAAATGCCAGCGCAACCCTGCCTGTGATGTATCAACATATTGACCAAATCGTAGTACTACACCTCTATGACCTTCATCTACTATATAAAAACCACTACCCAGCCAAACCACGATCAACAAACCAAGAATCAATACAATGCTCCCACTACTCTGTGGCTTAGGCCCTCGAGTGGGTGATCCATCATCACCTCCCCCACCTTTCTTTTGTCCAAACATATTATTGATTTTTTTATTGAAATTCCGTAACACATCATCCAAGTCTGGTGGACCAGAATCGCCTTTATTTTTTCCCCATTGTGGATCATTTAATCCCATAATCATTCCTGTTTGTTCGTTCAAAAAAATCTTGCACTGAAGCACAATCTCGAAACTCATTAGTTATTTCCGTTGATTCTTCATTCAATTTTCTGGAGCTTTCCAAGATTACTTCTGCCAACGCCTGCCTTACAAACTCTACTCCCTCGCCTGTTTTTGCGCTTAAACGAATGCGTGATATTCTACCATATTCATCGCGTACGCAACCTGTACTGCGTGTATTCGTGTCGATTAAATCAATTTTGTTGAGAATCAAGATTTGTGGAATGGTATCCGCACCAATTTCTTTTAATATTTTGTTAACTTCGTTAATTTGCTCATCACGATTGGAATTACTGGCATCTATCACATGAAGCAGTAAATCAGCCTGCACAGTTTCCTCAAGCGTTGCACGAAATGCGGCTACCAGTGTATGCGGCAATTCACGAATAAACCCTACCGTATCCGAAATGACTACTGTGCTACCTTCTTTAATAAATAATTTACGCGTTGTTGTATCTAGTGTAGCAAATAGCTGATCAGCAGCATACGATTGCGCACGAGTTAATTTGTTAAAGAAAGTTGATTTACCTGCATTAGTATAACCAACAATAGATATTGCCAATGACTTTGCTCGTTGCCTAGATCGTCTTTGAACATTTCGTTGACGCTGCAGATCCGAAAGTTTACCTTTAAGTAATTTAACCCGTTTTTTAATTAATCTCCGATCCGTTTCCAGCTGGGTCTCTCCTGGCCCACGCAAACCAATACCACCTTTTTGCCTTTCAAGGTGAGTCCAACCACGCACAAGACGTGTTACAAGATATTCGAGCTGAGCTAATTCGACCTGTAATTTTCCTTCATGGCTTTGCGCACGCTGTGCAAAAATGTCAAGAATCAGATTAGTACGATCAATAACATTACAATTTAAACGCAAAGATAGGTTTCGTTGCTGAGCTGGAGACAAATCATGATTAAATATAATCAATTCAGCCCCTGTCTGAAGCATCACTTGTACGATTTCTTCGATTTTACCTCTTCCGATATATGTTGTGGAATCCGGACGGGAACGTTTTCCCTCCACAACCGCAAGAACTTCGAGCTTATCACTGGAGGCTAACTGCTGTAACTCTTGCAAACTATCATGATGAGTACCACTACCAAAATCAACGCCAACCAGAATTGCTTTATTAGATACTATTAATTTATTCATGCCCAATAGGCATAATATCAGGCATCACGTGTTTCCGCCGTTTCAACAGGAATGGTAACAGCTCTTGCAGGCACCACCGTAGAGATTGCATGTTTGTACACCATTTGCGTAACCGAGTTTTTCAATAGCACTACATATTGATCGAATGAATCAATTTGTCCTTGTAATTTAATACCATTCACTAAATATATTGATACGGGAATATGCTCTTTTCGTAATATATTTAAAAACGGATCTTGCAGTAACTGTCCCTTGTTACCCATAGGTAACTCCCTCTTCTAATTATTCGTTATCGGAATGGTAACTCTACTTTATTTTTAAATGTAAATCTATATCAGATTATACTCAGTCAGTATTCAGTAGAACCGTTATATCAAATTAGTTTGCCAATCAGAAACTTCTATTCTAAATTGAAGTCATTCAGATTATTGTCATAATCTGAATGACAAGTTCGCTCTTAACTCCTGAGGGTAACACAGAAGATTTCAACAGCCTGTTACATTTCAACAATTAAAACGGTACAGGTCTGGGTGTACTATTATTTGATGGTGGAAGGATAGGCAATTTAATATCAGGTTGCTCACCCGTTAGTGTTTTCAAGAACGCAACGATATTATCAATTTCTTTCTTATTAAAGTCTCGATCTAATTGCACTTTACCCATTATCTTTACCGCATCTTCTAATGTATTTACAGCACCATCATGAAAGTAAGGATAAGTTAATTCTATATTACGCAAAGTTGGCACTTTATAAACATTCAAATCAGTATCTTTTCCAGTAACTGCTTTTCGGCCTTCAGCCTTACTTTTTGTTTCATAAGGGTGATGAACACCAAACTTCTGATACAGAGCGCCTCCTACAGCTTTCCCGTTGTGACAACCAACACAACCACTACTCTTGAATAACGCATATCCCTCAAGCTCTTGCTGATTTAAGGCTTCCTTATCTCCTTCTAGCCATTTATCAAAACGAGATCCCGGGGTAACCAGCGTGTCTTCAAAAGCCGCAATTGCTGTGGTTATTCGATCAATATCAACCTGATCTGACCCAAATGCTTTCTTGAAATAAGTCCGATATTGAGGAATAGATTGTATTACATCAACAGCTATTTTATGAGTCGAGCCCATTTCTCCCGGATTAGCAATTGGACCACCAGCTTGCTCTTTCAAATCTTTAGCCCGCCCATCCCAAAACTGTGCCAAATTCATACTAGAATTTAATACAGTTGGAGCATTAATTGGTCCTTGATGCCACTTATGACCGATAGAACTCGGAAGATTATCTGTTCCGCCCATACTTAAATTATGGCAAGAGTTGCAAGAAATAAATCCAGACATAGATAAACGTGGATCAAAAAATAACATCTTCCCCAGCTCAACCATATTAGCATTCTCAACTTTTGCAGGTTTAATGGGTTGGATAGGCTCATTGGCTAAAGTATTAATCGAAACGGCAAGCATGCCAATCGATAAAAGTGATGCAACCAGTGTATGCATCTTCATCGGTACTCTCCCTTGTTTAATTAATAATAATCGACTGTAATGGCGCAGCCGATTACGCCTGATGAAACACTCAAAAATGAGAAATTTATTAGAATAATGAAACCAAACCATCCACTTCTATTCTTTTAACTTTATAAAAAATAAGAGTTAATGACAAAAATTAGCTTATTCTTATTTGTTTACTTCCAGTTGATCAGTCAAAGCTTTCTCTCCTACTCCAGCTAAAGTATTCACATCATAATCAACATGTTGACAAGTATCTGTTTTTAGCAGGCGCGACAACTCTGTCAATGCCTGTTTATAAACTTTACGCTTAAATTCCACAACCGAGTCTAATTCAACCCAATATTGATTCCAACGCCATGCATCAAATTCCGGATGAGTACTTCGTCGTAATGAAACATCGCTATCACGCCCGACCAAACGCAGCAGATACCAAATTTGCTTCTGCCCCTTATAATTGCCACGCCATTCACGCTTAATCCATCGATCAGGCACTTCATATCTTAACCAATCACGCGTACGTCCAACAATTTCAACATGATTTGGACGCAATCCTATTTCTTCGGTCAACTCTCGGTACATAGCCTGCTCCGGACTCTCTCCCGATTTTATGCCTCCCTGTGGGAATTGCCAAGAATTCTGTCTAATACGCTTACCCCAAAAAACCTCGTTTCTGGAATTCAAGAGAATAATACCAACGTTGGCGCGATATCCATTACGGTCAATCATATGAATTGTTCATTTGACCCATCAAATAGGTAGATTTTTTCATACTTTACGATAGATTGAAAGTGCCCATGAAATAAAAACTCATGTCCTTTCATGTCTCTGCTTACCTAAAATAGATCGCGCACCCATAATCTATGGACTGCACACACTATGAACAAGTATTTCAAGGTAAAATTATTATTTTATTATCATAATGGAATAGCACATGCGCGTCTCGCAATTTTTTATTTCAACACTCAAAGAAGCGCCCGCGGAAGCTGAGCTAATTAGCCACAAACTCATGTTGCGCGCCGGACTTATTAAGCGCCTTGGCAGTGGCCTATACACATGGATGCCTCTGGGTTTAAGAGTATTAAGAAAAATCGAAAACGTTGTACGTGAAGAAATGAATAACAGTGGTGCCGTAGAAGTTCTAATGCCTGCTATACAACCTGCAGAATTATGGCAAGAAACCGGAAGATGGGATGTGTTCGGACCACAAATGCTAAAAATCAAAGATCGTCATGAACACGATTTCTGCTTTGGCCCCACACACGAAGAAATCATCACCGATATTGTGCGCAGGGAAATCAAAAGCTATCGCCAGCTACCACTCAATTTCTACCAGATACAAACCAAATTTCGTGATGAAATCAGGCCTCGCTTTGGGGTAATGCGCGCACGCGAGTTTGTCATGAAAGATGCATACTCATTTCATACGAATGAAGATAGCCTAATGCAGGCCTATCAGCTCATGTATGAGACTTACAGTCGTATTTTTACTCGTCTTGGATTGCAATTTCGCGCAGTCTCCGCTGACACGGGCGCTATAGGTGGTAGCGGTTCACATGAGTTTCACGTTTTAGCGGATTCTGGCGAGGATTCAATTGCATTCTGTCCTGACTCAGATTATGCCGCCAATATTGAATTGGCTAGCTCACCGACACTCCATCAAAATCGCAACGAACCCGATGGCAACATGCAAAAAATTGCAACACCAGGCAAAAGAACTTGTATCGAAGTTGCAGATTTTTTAAAAATTCCATTGAACAAAACCATAAAAACACTTGCTGTAAGAACTAATGACCGAATATTTTTATTATTATTACGTGGCGATCACCAACTAAACGAATTAAAAGTAAGGAAAATACCCTTCTTATCTGAATTTCAGTTTGCGAGTGAAGGAGATATCCTTAATGAAACTGGCACGGTACCCGGATATATCGGCCCGGTCGGATTAAATACTTGCGTGATTGCAGATCAAGCAGTCATGAATATGAGTAATTTTGTTTGCGGTGCAAATGAAGAAGACTTTCATCTGATGCATGTCAATTTTGATCGCGATCTCAAACTACCAGAGCATGTTTTTGATATTAGAAATGTAATTCCGGGTGATGCATCTCCTGATGGAAAAGGCATCTTAGAAATTTGCCGAGGAATCGAAGTAGGGCATATTTTTCAATTACGTACGAAATATTCTAAAATTATGAAAGCAAGTTATTTAGATGAATCTGGATGCTCTCAATATATGGAGATGGGTTGTTATGGCATCGGCATCTCTCGTATCGTTGCTGCAGCCATTGAGCAAAATCATGATGAGCATGGTATTATTTTTCCGACAGCAATTGCTCCATTTCAGTTAGCGATTATTCCGATTGGTTTGCAGAAAAGCCCTTTAGTAAAAGAGATTGTAGAGAAACTTCATCAACAATTTACTGATGCACGCATAGAAGCACTTTTAGACGATCGAGATGAACGTCCTGGTGTTATGTTCGCCGATATGGAATTAATGGGTATTCCGCACCGGATTGTGATTGGAGAACGCGGACTCAAACAATCCACTATTGAGTATCAAGGCCGCAAGGACCAGTCGTCCCAAGCAATTCCTATTGATAAAATTTTTTCATTCATCACTACAAAACTATGCACAGATTAGCTTTTACAATACTCTTATTACTCTTTTCCAGTTTCACTTATGCCAATAATCCACATTATGAGCAGCTCGCTGCCAGTACGCAGACAATCATTCTGCACGAAACGAGTGATCAAGCTGCTTCATACATAGAATATGCCGCTATAGCTGAAAATGTTGTCTGGCTCTTCAATATGAGTCGTCGCTTAGAAAAACAAATACCTGATCTAATCGAACGAGAGGATTTTTTAAGAACGGTTTATTATGAAGCAACACGAGCGGGACTGGATCCCCAACTTGTGCTAAGCGTCATTCAAGTTGAAAGCGGTTTTAAAAAATACGCTATTTCTCACGCAGGCGCGCGCGGCTATATGCAAATCATGCCATTTTGGATCGGTGTCATCGGTCGTCAAGATCACAACCTTTTTCATTTACGTATGAATTTACGCTACGGATGCACCATTCTTCGCCATTACCTGGATAAAGAGAATGGAGATTATTTTCGCGCACTCGGAAGATATAACGGCAGTTTAGGTCAAGCCTCTTACCCACAACTGGTATTTAATAAATGGCAGACTACTTGGCATTACACATCGTCGTAATCGAATAATTTGTTAATCGACAAAACCATTAGCAATGAAAAAACAGTTCCCCCATAATCAGTTCGGATACGCGTTACTTTTTTTCAATTGATTTTGACTCAATAAATTTTTCGATGCTCTCGCGTGAAATAATACCCAGCTGCCGTGCAGCGGGATTACCGTCAGGATCATAAAAATACGTGCTGGGCAATAATGAAATCTCGTCCAACTGCGAAGCAATTTTCCGATCGCCTAATACAATGGGATAGTTAATTGACAGTGAGCGCACAAAATTCATGATTTCTTGCGGGTCACTATCCATCGCAACGCCGATCACCATGATATCTTTGCGATCCTCGTAAAGCGATATCAAGTCAGGAATTTCTTTAAGACAGGGTGGACACCAGGTTGCCCAAAAATTAACCAATACCCAGCGTCCCTTATAGTATTCAAGCTTATGAAGCTCACCTGCTGCGTCTTTAAATTGGAATGCCTGCACCTGAAAACTTAACAATAATATTACCGTACAAACTGATATCCTTTGTTTATATCTCATCGTATAGAAAAGTTTCCATTCAAGTTTATTGATAATCATGCGCAGCTAAACCTGAGGATGCGCCCGCTCCAATTTGCTGCATAGTTTATTTAATGCGCTCAGATATGCTTTCGCAGAAGCCACAACAATATCGGTATCTGCGCCATGTCCATTAACAATACGGTCGGATTTTTGTAACCGCACGGTTACCTCGCCTTGTGCATCGGTGCCGCTGGTAATATTGTTAACGGAGTACAATTGCAGCTTCGCCTCACTCGAAAGCAATTTTTCAATCGCACGGAAAGTGGCGTCTACGGGACCGCTTCCTTCGGAATCAGCGCTCATTTCATTTCCATTATCAGAAATTACCACTCGCGCGTAAGGAATTTCACCCGTCTCACTATGCACAATCAATGAGATTAACCGGAAGCATTCATGCAGCACTAACTCTTCATCTGAAACCAATGCGTGCAGATCTTCATCGAATATTTCATGTTTCTTATCCGCCAGTTCCTTGAAGCGCATGAAAGTATTGTTGAGCATTTCTTCAGACTCCAGCTCGATGCCAAGTTCCATCAATCGATTTCGGAAAGCATTACGTCCCGAATGTTTTCCCAGCAATAATTTGTTTGCACCCCAGCCTACATCTTCCGCACGCATGATTTCATAGGTTTCGCGGTGTTTCAATACGCCATCCTGATGAATACCCGACTCATGTGCAAAAGCATTTGCACCCACTATCGCTTTATTGGGTTGTACCGGAAAACCAGTAATACCGGAAACCAGTTTACTTGCCGAAACAATATGTGTTGTATCGATTCTTGTATCACAAGGAAAATAATCCTGACGGGTACGGACAGCCATCACGATTTCTTCCAATGCGGCATTACCTGCTCTTTCCCCCAACCCATTGATAGTACATTCAACTTGGCGCGCACCATTCATTACCGCTGTCAATGAATTAGCCACAGCCATCCCTAAATCATTGTGACAATGAACCGAGAAGATTGCCTGATCTGAATTCGGAACGCGTTCACGCAAATTTCGAATAAGCGTACCGAACTGATCCGGCATGGTATAACCAACCGTATCAGGAATATTCAATGTGGTTGCTCCTGCGTCGATCACAGCTTCAAGTATTTGACACAAAAAGTCTAGCTCTGAGCGACCAGCATCTTCCGGGGAGAACTCAACATTATCGGTATACTGGCGCGCCCATTTCACGGCTTTCACGGCTTGAGCAATTACCTGATCCGGTGACATTCGCAATTTTTTCTTCATATGAACCGGAGATGTTGCAATAAAAGTATGAATACGCGCTGATTGAGCACCTTTTAGCGCCTCACCCGTACGCTGAATATCAGTTTCAATTGCACGAGCTAACCCGCACACCACGCTTTCTTTGACTGAATCAGCAACTGCTTTGACAGCTTCAAAATCTCCATTTGATGCTGCCGGAAAGCCAGCTTCGATAACATCCACACCCATGCGCTCCAATTGCCAAGCAATACGCACCTTCTCTTCTTTAGTCATGGATGCGCCCGGACTTTGTTCACCATCACGCAAAGTCGTGTCAAAAATAATCAAATGCTCTTGCATTATGCTCTCCACATGAAGAAGAAATCTTAAAGTAAGATAAAATTCGTTTTTCGAATTTTATAGGGAAGAAAGGAAAGTAGGGATAGAAAATTTTAGCGCGCAGGGCGCAGTAATACATCCGATAGTATCATCAAGATTACCAGTAGAGACAATATATGATTATATTTTTTTTCAAGCATTATGTCAGAAATATAATTAGTTTTCCTTTTTGATGCAAGAGGCAAATTTCAGGAATTAATTGTTTCACTACTTCTTTTGCTTTTACCAAATCGCCATAATTTAATAAAATATCCCGAGAACGCATACGCCGCAAACAAAAAAAACAAAACCAGAGGCGGATGACTAGGTATCAATACAAAGAAGAACAAAACTAATAACAGCACCGTGAAGAAGGGTACCCGTCGACGTAGATTTATCTCTTTCCCGCTATAATACGGAATATTACTCACCATGGTTAATGCGGCAAACAGTGTAACGATACTTGCCAGCCATTTAACATCACTGCCTTGTATCTGAAAATTAAGCGTCACCCAAACAAGCCCCGCTATCAACGCAGCAGCCGCAGGACTGGGAAGGCCTTGAAAAAAACGCTTATCAACCACTTCTATATTAGTATTGAATCGCGCGAGCCGTAAAGCTGCACATGCACAGTATATAAATGCGACAATCCAGCCCCACTGATCCATTTCTTTCAAGGCCCATTCGTATACTATCAATGCAGGTGCAACGCCAAATGAAACCATATCCGACATACTATCGTATTCGGCACCGAACTCACTTTGAGTTCCAGTAAGACGTGCCACTCGACCATCCAGCCCGTCAAGAACCATTGCAATGAAAACAGCAATAGCCGAATATTCAAAATTTCCATTCATTGCTTGAACAATGGCATAGAATCCAGCGAACAATGCAGCCGTTGTGAATAAATTCGGTAATAAATAGATGCCGCGCCTGCGTAATCGAGACTTGGGTAAAGTGCGTTCTGGTATGGAATCTGGCATTATTAGTTAATAAAATAAAATGCTGATCATGGCAAGAATATAATTAATGGCTATGTCACAACTGATTATTGAAAATGACTTACAGAATCACATGATTTATTAATAAACAATTAGTTATGTCGTTTTATGGCAATCAAAAAATCATTTGTCATCAGAGTACTGTACAATCAACAGTTAATTGTTACATAGCCTAATTAATAGATCAGTAACCCAAAAGTGCAATATAAAAACAGTATAAACACCGACTTTTGATAAGAAAATCCTACTAAAAAGTAGAAAGAATCCACTTATTAGCTTACATTTCCGACTTATTCTTCACGAAACTCTGCCAGAACTGTCAATGTTGCTGACACTTTATCGCCTATATTGACATTAATTTTAGTGTTAAGTGGTAAATATACATCCACTCGCGAACCAAAGCGTATAAACCCGAAACGTTGCCCACGTGCCAGATGGTCTCCTGGCGATACTTGACAAAGAATCCGCTTCGCAATAAGCCCTGCCACTTGAACGCAAGTTACATCAGCACCATTATCAGCTTTAATCCATAACGCATTTCGCTCATTTTCCAGGGATGCCTTGGGTAAATCCGCATTTACGAATTTACCTGGAAAATACCATTTATCGCGTATCTCACCGTCGATAGGGCTGCGATTGGAATGCACATTAAACACATTCATGAACACGCTGATTTTGACAGCTTCCCGCTCCAAATAAGGATCCTGAGTTTTCTCAACTGCAACGATCCTGCCATCTGCCGGTGCCAATATGGCATTGCGATTAGATGGCACCTCCCTAGGGGGATCGCGGAAAAACTGTAAAACGAAAAATGCAATTACCCAAAATGGTATTGACCAAAGCCAACCAACTAAAAATACTGCACCCAATGCAGCTGAAAACGCTATCGCAATATGTAGCCAACCTTCGCGAGCGATAATAGGATGAGGATAATAAGCCATAAATAAATTACTACAATAGCTCCATAAATGGAGAAATCAAAATTATGATGATAAAAATAAGGAATTAATTTTTCCCTTGATCAACAAGTTTATTTTTCTTGATCCACGGCATCATATCACGCAACTTGGCGCCCACTTGCTCAATAGGATGCTCGGATGCAATCCGACGACTTGATTTAAGTAAAGGTGCCCCTGCCTGATTCTCGAGAATAAATTCTCGAGCATATTCACCGGTTTGAATCTGATACAAAATTTTCCGCATTTCGGCGCGCGTTTCATCGGTAACAATACGCGGCCCGCGCGACACATCGCCATACTCGGCGTTATTGGAAATGGAATAGCGCATATTTGCAATTCCACCTTCATAAATCAGATCGACAATCAATTTAACTTCATGTAAACATTCGAAATAAGCCATTTCCGGAGCATATCCTGCTTCTACCAAGGTTTCAAAGCCAGCTTGTATCAACGCAGTCAAACCACCGCACAATACAACTTGCTCTCCAAACAAATCCGTTTCCGTTTCTTCTCGGAAATTTGTCTCTATCACGCCACCGCGGGTACCTCCATTAGCAGCCGCGTAAGATAATGCCAAATCGCGAGCTTTACCTGATTTGTTCTGATGTACCGCTATCAGTGTCGGTACACCACCACCCTGCAAATAAGTAGAACGCACTAAGTGGCCAGGTCCTTTTGGCGCAATCATGATGACATCGAGATCTTCACGGGGTGTTACCTGTCCATAATGAACATTAAAACCATGGGCAAAAGCCAACGTTGCGCTTTTCTTTAACCCTGGCTCGATCTCCTTTTTATATACCGATCCAATTTCTTCATCGGGCAATAAAACCATCACAACATCTGCATTTTTAACCGCCTCAGCAACTTCCTTAACCTTTAAGCCTGCATTTTCCGCCTTACCCCAAGATCCCCCACCTTTGCGCAAACCTACGGTAACCTTAACGCCCGATTCACTCAGATTATTGGCATGCGCATGCCCCTGTGAACCATAGCCCAATATAGTTACTTTTTTTCCTTTTATGAGAGATAAATCTGCGTCTTTATCGTAATAAACTTTCATTATTTTCCTTTTAAACAAAATTAGGGTAAAACAGGAGAGTAATAGAGAGAATACTTTCTGACGAATTGAATACTCTGGATTACTGACCTTGAGATCCGGACAAACTGGCAAATATGAATTATACCTTCAAAATCCATTCTCCGCGCCCAATACCAGAAGCGCCAGTTCGCACGGTTTCGAGTACTGCGTTACTTTCAGTAGCTTCAAGAAATGCATCCAATTTCTCGCTGGTACCCGTTAGTTCGATGGTATAAGATTTATCTGTAACATCGATAATAGAACCACGAAAAATTTCAGCTAGCCGCTTAATCTCCTCGCGTTCCGCACCAACGGCACGTACCTTCACCAACATCAATTCACGTTCGATATGATTCCCATCGCTCAGATCTATAATTTTCACCACTTCAATCAGCTTATTCAATTGCTTGGTTACTTGTTCCACGACTTCATCTGATCCGACGGTTACCAGTGTCATTCGTGACAAAGTTGGATCTTCAGTAGGCGCAACTGAAAGCGATTCAATATTATAACCACGCGCTGAAAACAGACCTGCTACACGAGACAAAGCACCTGCCTCATTTTCCATTAATATTGAGATAATATGTCGCATTTATTTTTCTATACCAGAATCATTTCAGAGAGTCCCTTACCACCCGGCACCATGGGAAAAACATTTTCGGACTGATCCGTAATAAAATCCATAAATACCAGTTGATCTTTAAGCTTAAATGCCTCTTTTAAGGCATCTCCAACATCTTCCGGTTTTTCAATTTTGATTCCGATATGCCCGTAACTTTCGGCCAGTTTCACAAAATCAGGCAGCGCATTCATATACGACTCTGCATAACGATTTCCGTGAAAAAACTCTTGCCATTGCCTGACCATTCCCATGTAGCGATTATTCAGGTTAATAATTTTCAACGGTAATTTATACTGCTTACAGGTTGATAATTCCTGAATGCACATTTGGATACTTGCTTCACCAGTAACACAAGCCACTTTCCCATTCGGGTTTGCCAATTGCACTCCCATTGCGGCAGGCATGCCAAATCCCATCGTGCCGAGCCCACCGGAATTGATCCAGCGCCGAGGCTTATCAAACTTATAAAACTGCGCCGCCCACATTTGATGCTGGCCCACATCGGAAGTAATAAATGCATCACCTTTAGTAATCTCGAACAGTTTCTCGATCACCATCTGCGGCTTGATAATTTTGCTCTTACGATCAAATTTAAGACAATCCCGTTCTCGCCACAAATCAATCTGTTTCCACCATTCCTTCAACACAACATGATCCGGTTTATCTTTTTCAGTTTTAAGTAACTTGATTAATTCCTTGAGCACCTCCAAAACATCACCCACGATAGGTATGTCTACCCTTACGCGCTTTGAAATGGATGATGGATCAATATCAATATGAATAATTTTTCTATTCTCATTAGAAAAATGCTTGGGATTACCAATTACACGATCATCAAATCGAGCACCGACAGCAATCAAAACATCACAATATTGCATTGCCATGTTCGCTTCATAAGTACCATGCATCCCTAACATACCCAGTGACTGCTTATCGGTTGCTGGATATCCCCCCAATCCCATTAGCGTATTGGTACAAGGAAAATTCAGCGTTTGCACCAATTCAGTCAATTGCGGTGCAGCATCACTCAGTATTACCCCGCCGCCCGCATAAACCACTGGACGCTTAGCGCTGAGAATCAGTTCGAGCGCTTTTTTAATCTGCTTGGCGTGTCCTTTGGTCACGGGATTATAGGAACGCATCGTTACCTTATCGGGATAAACAAATTTGGTCTTCTGCTGCGAAACATCCTTCGGGATATCCACCAGCACAGGGCCTGGACGACCAGTAGACGCGATGTAAAAAGCCTTTTTAATCGTATGCGCCAGCTCTGTAATATCCTTCACCAGAAAATTATGTTTGACACAAGGACGTGTTATCCCCACGGTATCAACTTCCTGGAATGCGTCCAAACCAATAGCATTAGTCGGCACCTGACCGCTAATCACTACCATCGGGATGGAATCCATATAAGCCGTGGCAATACCTGTCACAGCATTGGTTACACCGGGACCAGAAGTCACCAGCGCTACCCCCACTTTATTGCTGGAACGTGCATAGCCATCCGCCGCATGTACTGCCGCCTGTTCGTGGCGCACCAGAATATGCCGCACCTTATCCTGTTTAAACAATTCATCATAAATAAATAACACAGCCCCGCCAGGATAGCCGAAAATGCAATTCACACCTTCTTCCTGCAAACACCGTATGGTAATTTCAGCACCGGTTAATTCCGCACTCATGCTTTTCACATCCCAATGTCAATTCAATAAGTTAAAAATTTTCAACAACAAGGTTCTCTATCCTGCCGTCAAACACCTGTACCACCCACAGTCAGCCCATCAATCCGCAATGTTGGTTGCCCAACACCCACCGGTACGCTTTGGCCTTCTTTACCACAGGTTCCCACCCCTGGATCCAACAACATATCGTTACCAATCATCGAAACTCTGGTCAACACATCAGGCCCGTTACCGATCAAGGTGGCCCCTTTAACCGGGTAGGTGATTTTTCCGTCTTCAATCATATAAGCTTCCGCAGCAGAAAAAACAAATTTTCCGCTGGTGATATCAACCTGCCCTCCACCAAAATTCGCAGCATATAGACCACGTTTCACTGAAGCAATAATTTCCGCCGGATCTTTGTCACCATTCAGCATATATGTGTTGGTCATACGTGGCATAGGGATATGTGCGAAAGACTCACGCCGGCCATTGCCTGTCACTGAAGAATCCATCAATCGAGCATTCAAACTATCCTGCAAATAGCCTTTCAGTATGCCATCTTCTATCAATACAGTACATTGGGTTGGGTTGCCCTCATCATCAATATTTAACGATCCTCGCCTGCGTGGAATTGTTCCATCATCGACTACTGTGACACCAGGAGCTGCGACGCGCTCACCAATGCGCCCTGAGAAAGCGGAGCTGCCTTTGCGGTTAAAGTCCCCTTCCAAACCATGACCAATCGCCTCATGCAGCAATATCCCAGGCCAACCACTGCCCAAAACAACCGTCATAGTCCCCGCAGGCGCCGGACGAGCATCCAGATTCACAATTGCCTGATGCACAGCTTTTTGTGCATAGTCCTGCAAAATCTCATCGGTAAAATAAGCATAACTGAAACGCCCACCACCGCCAGCGACACCTTGCTCACGACGACCGTTTTCTTCGGCAATCACCTGCAACGACAATCTGACCAATGGCCTCACATCAGCGGCAAGCAATCCGTCACTTCGGGTAACCAATATAACCTCATATTCACCTGCGAGTGATGCCACGACCTGAGTAACCCTGCGATCAAGTTGCCGGGTATACCGCTCAACTTTCTCCAACAATGCTACTTTGTCAGCATCTTTAAGGCTCGCTATCGGATCCTCAGGCAAATACAGTTGAGTTCTCTGATCTACATCGTTGCGCTTCGCCACCTGTACTGAATGCATGGCACCTTGATTGGCAATGGCCCGTGTTGCCTGAGCCGCCGATACCAGTGCAGGCATACTGATATCATCGGAATAAGCAAATCCGGTTTTTTCTCCGCTGATAGCGCGAACTCCAACACCCTGTTCAATGTTGAAACTACCTGACTTGACAATACCTTCTTCCAGCATCCAACCTTCCGAACGACTATATTGAAAGTATAGATCCGCATAATCGATTTTATGCGTGAGTATTTGACCCATCACTCGCTGCAATTCGGCAGCATCAATATCGTATGGCGTCAACAAGCAACGGTCTGCAATTGCAATAAAATCTCTGGGTTCTGTCATACACTCTATGGTCATATATGCTGTCACTGTTCAATAGATCGCGCACCAGCCGAATAGCGCTGATTCAGTGCACGAAACACTTTGATTTAACAAGATTGTAAAGTTCGATGATTCAACGCAGGCAAATTTGCCCGCAAACTAGTCTGGTAATCCGGATCAATGGTCGCCACCACGGCTCCGGAACCACGTGGCAGACGTTCCATTACCACCCCCCAGGGATCAACAATCATGCTATCCCCGTTTGTTTCACGCCCGTTCACATGATATCCGCCCTGTCCAGGTGCAATCACATAGGCCATATTTTCGACCGCACGTGCACGCACCAATACTTCCCAATGCGCTTTCCCGGTAATTGCGGTAAATGCCGCAGGCGCAAGGATAATATCAACATTCTTCATGAGGCGAAACAGTTCCGGAAACCGCAAATCGTAACATATCGATAAACCAATACGGCCAAACGGTGAATCCACAGTCACTACTTTATCCCCGGCTTTAATGGTCTTTTCCTCGGCATAATGTTCATGTCCCAATCGCAACCCGAACAAGTGAATTTTGTCGTAACGCGCAACCTGCTCCCCATTATCCGCATAGACCAAGCAACTATTATAAATTTTATCCGGATCTGGCGATGCCAATGGCACCGATCCCCCCACCAGCCATATCCCTAAACGTTTTGCCGTATCACTCAGAAATTTCTGGATTTGCCCATCGCCGGGTTGCTCCCGCGCTGCCAACTTATCCGTATCCTTCATCCCCATGATACAAAAATACTCAGGCAACACAATCAGTTTAGCCTGCTGTGAAACTGCATCCTCTATCAGACGCGCCGCCTCCTCCAGATTTGCGGTTACGCTTGGACCCGAAGCCATTTGAATTGCAGCCACACGAAATCCCTTGTGCTTCCCATTTTCCTTCATAGATCGTTATCAGTCATGCTCTCTTGTGTGGTAAATCGCTTTGATTATTTAAATCCGTAGCAATCAACGAAGTATCGGCAAATTGCTATTGGGCTCTCGTTTTTATCAAGCACCTTTTCTTTTTTGTTAATTATTCCATATAAAATCATGGATTCATATTATTATGCAAAATTCTAACATTTACTCTAATAATAACGTTCTATTTTGATTTTGTTTAACCTGGTATCAGCAGATCCTCAACTGGCTTATAGCAAAGAATTAATCGCTTGATAATGGACACTCCCGATCACTCTCCAGATGCAGCACTGATAACGGCATTACCATTCAGCCGCTATGCACAACGTCTGTTAGAAAGCGAACCCGCACGCAAGTATGTGCTGCTGAAAGCTCTTCAACTTCCTCTCCGAAAAGTCGAAATGCAGACATTCCTCGTCTCTCACGCCAAACATATCACGGATGAAGAAACTTTACACGGGGTACTGCGCAATTTACGCAAACAAGTCATGCTTCATCTATTTGTTCGTGACATCAATGGCCAAGCAGATTTATACGAAGTCATGTCATGCATGACAGAACTTGCCGAAGTCACGATCAATTTCGCGCTTCAACACCATGAAAGCTGGCTGGCACAACCTAATCGCTTTGGCTTACCGCGAGGTGAGCATAGCCATAACATTCAGCATCTGTTGGTCGTCGCCATGGGCAAGCTGGGTGGTGGCGAGCTCAACGTATCATCCGATGTTGATCTAATCTTCGTCTATCCGGAAGAGGGTGAAACCGATGGCGCCAAATCAATTTCAAACTATGAATTCTTCGCTCGTCTTGGACGTAAATTAATTGCTAGTCTTAATGATTTTACTGTAGACGGTTATGTATTCCGGGTCGACATGCGCTTGCGCCCACATGGTGAGAACAGTCCGTTAGCCATCAGTTTCCCAATGCTGGAGGAATATTTCATCAAGCAGGGAAGAGAGTGGGAACGTCACGCCTGGATCAAAAGCCGGGTAATCGCAGATCGATCTGGCACAGAAGCCAGATCGGCGCTCATGGAAAAAATAGTCAGGCCTTTTGTGTTCCGGAAATATCTGGATTTTAATGCGTATCAATCAATGCGCAATCTACATGCGCAATTACGCAAGGAAGTCGAGCGCCGTGAAATGCACGACAATATCAAACTAGGTCCTGGCGGCATTCGTGAAATAGAATTTATCACACAGGTTTTTCAACTAATTCGCGGCGGTCGCGATGTCGATCTGTGTATTCGTCCGACACTCGGCGCTCTGCAACGCCTGAAAAACAAGCAACAATTGCCGGAACAAGCTATCACAGAACTCATCGATGCCTATCACTTCCTGCGCAAACTGGAACATCGCCTGCAATATCTAGACGATCAGCAAACGCAAACATTGCCCTTGAATCCGGACGACCAGCAGTTGATTGCAAGCGCCATGGGGTTCGAGTGCTATGCCGACTTTATGCGTCAATTGGATATTCATCGTAGAGACGTAACGCGTCACTTTGAGCTCATTTTTGCCGCCCCCAAGAAATCACGCACGCACGACACGCTGGCTTATCTGTGGCAGACTAAAACACAGAATGTTTCACAAACCGAAGCTGCCGCATCACAATTGAGCACAATGGGATTCACCGAGCCGGAAAAAATATCCGAACGGCTCCGGCTGTTTTATCAAAGCACTTTCTATCAGCGATTGCCTGAATCCAGCCAACAGCAAATTAATACCCTAGTTCCTCTGCTAATTGAAGCGGTGGTCAAACGCCCGCCGGTTGAAACCACACTGGAGCGCATGTTGCAGCTACTTGAGAAGATCAGCGAGCAAACATCTTATTTGGCGCTGTTATTGGAACATCCCCACACCCTGCAACGGGTCGCGAAACTGGTTAGCATCAGCCAGTGGGCCAGCGACTATCTGGGGCGGCACCCCATATTATTGGATGAAATATTGCGTCACGATGCGCCGCACCCGACTCCCGATTGGACAGCCCTCAACCACGAGCTCAATTACCAATTGAACCACGCCAACAATCCCAAAAATGACGTGATCGAATGGAAAATGGATGTATTACGACATTTTCAGCATGCACAGGTATTTCGGTTATTAGTCACCGACCTGGAAGGTTCTCTGCTGCTTGAAACGCTCAGCGACCACCTGACTGCGCTAGCTGATTTGATCTTGAAAAGTGTACTGAATCTCGCCTGGGCGGGCTTAAAGAAACGCCATCGGGAACAACCGGCCTTTGCCATTATCGGCTATGGCAAACTGGGCGGAAAAGAACTCGGCTATGTCTCGGACCTCGACTTGGTCTTTCTGTACCAAGACGACCATCCCGATGCTGCAGAGATCTACACCAAGCTGGGACAAGGCATCAACACCTGGCTCACGCGCCACACATCGGCCGGATTACTGTACGAAACTGACTTGAGGCTACGTCCGAATGGCGAAACCAGTTTGCTGGTCAGCTCGATGGAAGCTTTCGCGCAATATCAGCATGAACAAGCTTGGGTATGGGAACATCAGGCACTGACCCGGGCGCGTTTCGTGATGGGCGACCCGCGCGCTGGGGAAGTTTTTGAAAATACCCGCAAGGAGATTTTGTGCAAACCACGCGATGTGGTCAAACTGAAGCAAGAGATTCTGAAAATGCGCGAAAAAATGCTGGATGTTCATCCCAATCCAACCGCCTTGTTTGACATCAAGCATGACCGTGGCGGCATCATTGACGTTGAATTCATGGTGCAATATTTGGTCTTAGGCTATGCTTGCCAATATCCGCAACTCACTGGCAATATCGGCAACATCGCGTTATTAAAACTAGCGGGGGAACTTGGACTGATTTCTGTCAATACTGCTGAGAAAGTACGCTCAGCGTACCGCGAGTTTCGCCGCATCCAGCATCGCCAGCGATTAAATGGCGATACGGACATAACAGCGCGTACGCCTGGCGATGGAAAAACGCAAAAATTTACCCGGATCGACGACAATCATTTAAAAGATGATCGTAATGCCGTATTAATCCTGTGGGAAGAAGTTTTTGGCGATTGATACACCACACTGCAAAAAAATAGTGCAATCCAACCCAAATCATGCACTGCTGTTAGCTGACAACGCGAATAAGACAGCAATAGCAGATCGATAAATTACTATTTATTTAATAGTAATTATCGTACAAAATAGTTTTTGGCACAATTTATGCTTATGAAGCTTCACACACTCACAGTGTGCCCCAATTAATCTAAAGGAGAACAACAAATGCAACACACACAAAAAGGTTTCACATTGATTGAGTTAATGATCGTTGTCGCTATTATCGGCATTTTGGCTGCAATCGCTGTTCCTGCTTATCAAACCTACACCAACAAGGCTAGATTTAGCGAAGTAGTATCAGCAGCCGCACCTCTCAAACTCGGCATAGAACTCTGTTTTCAGGAGCTAGGCTCTTTACAAAACTGTACAAACTCTACAAATGGTGTACCTGGACCTATTGCCGCTAGCGGCAATGTAGCTTCCGGAACTGTTGGTGGAAATGGCCCACTTACAGCTGCAATTACCATGACTGCAGCGAATGCAAATGGTCTGGCCGGCGAAACTTATATCCTCACTGGTACCTCCACGGGCGTAGGAATTCCTATACAATGGGTAAAAACTGGTACCTGTACTACTGTTGGGTATTGCTAGTCCCCATAACCTTCAGAAAAAACCGCCTTTGATAAGGCGGTTTTTTATTTTTGATCATCTGATTTTATATTTGTAGAACTCGTAACACGCAGTCCCAAGGAATACTTCACCATCTCCACATCAAACTCAGAACATCGAGTATCGCGAGAAATCTATATTACTGGTTAACATACTTTTGAAATGACATATAAACAGGCTATTCAAAGCTTTCTTCACTGGAAGTAGCGATACCCAAAGCACACTTTGCTTCCCGTACGGAGGAGAATAATTTACGTCTAATTGGAACAGGACACTAAATAACTAGAAAGACCTCGACGAAGACATCAGTGCAGAAGGATTTTTGACAGGAAAACCTTCGGGTGGAAATCAAACATTTATCAAAAAATAGCAGAAAACCGATCATCTCGCTCTGTATAAAATCGCAATTTCGTTGTTGATTCGCTTACAGTTCAGGACACAGCAACACATTACGCCAGAATGTGACCATTTACGTCACATTCAATCGGTTACTTGATACACACTATCCGTACTTGATGGATATCCGTCACGCCTTGCAGAACCTTTTCAATACCGTCCTGCTTCAACGTGCGCATCCCCTCGCCTAAAGCCGTCACCAGCATTTCCGCCACGCGCGCGCGTTCCTGAACATTCTTTTTCAGCGCATCGCTGGCGGTCATTAGTTCATGCAATCCCACCCGGCCGGAAAAACCGCTGTTATTGCAATGATCACAACCAACCGGCTTATGCAGCGTAATTTGGCCGCTTTCATCGCCGTAACGTTCGACCCATTGCTGGCGGATTTCTTGGATGGCTGCATCGGGATTGGCTTTGAAATGATCAATATTTCTGAGTTCCTCGCAGTATTCGTTCAATAGTGCGTTGATCTCCCGTTCATCGGCCACATACGATTCCTTGCATTTGCATAAGCGTTTAGTCAGCCGCTGCGCCAGAACACCGAGCAACGCATCAGAAAAGTTGAATGGATCCATCCCCATATCCAACAAACGAATCACCGATTCCGGCGCGCTGTTGGTATGCAATGTGGCTAAAACCAAATGCCCTGTGAGCGATGCTTCAATGCCGATGCTGGTCGTTTCCTTGTCGCGCATCTCGCCCACCATGATGATATCGGGATCCGCACGCAGAAACGAGCGCATGATCGCTGGAAAAGTCAGCCCGGCTTTGACGTTAATCTGCACCTGCCGCAATCCCCTTTGGGTAATCTCGACCGGGTCTTCCGCGGTCCATATTTTGGTATCGTCGCGATTGAGATATTTCAGAACCGAATGTAGTGTGGTTGTCTTACCCGAACCTGTGGGGCCGCACACAAAAAATAACCCATAGGGCTTACTGATGATCTTTTTCAGTTCCCCCAAGTTACGCTCAGTGAATCCCATTTTATCCAGCGGTATCGGCTCCCCGGCGGCCAGAATACGCATCACGACATCTTCCATTCCGCCTGCGGAAGGAATGGTAGCAACCCGCAGCTCAATATCCAGATGTGAAAACTTTCTGAATTTAATCTTGCCATCCTGAGGCCTACGCTTCTCTGAAATATCCAGGTCGCACATGATTTTTAGCCGCGTCACCAACGGATTGCGATAACTGGCTGGAATTTCAATATAAGGCATCAGCGAGCCATCCTTGCGGAAACGGATTTTGGTTTTTTCCTTGCCCGGGAAAGGCTCAATATGAATGTCTGACACCCCCATCTTATAGGCATCAATGATGATTTTATTCACCAGCTTGACTAATTCATTGTCCGATGCCGCTGAAGATTCCTCTATTTCGTTAGCGCTATCTTCAACATGCTCATCCCCAAGATTAAAGAGCATTTCATTGATATCACCGCTTCCGGTCTCATCCTGACTGCCGCCATAAAACTGCTCCACCGTCGCCGTGAATTCACGTTTGGTGGTCACTGCATAAATAATCTTGTACTTGGGGAAAATCGTGTTTGCAATGCGTTGTGACTTGATCTGCTCCGGATCGAGCGTTAAAACTACCAGCCCATCCTTGGTTTCATCAATCGGTAACAAGGCATTACTTTCAACATAATCTTTTTTAATATTCCTGAGTAAATCCATTGGCTTGATTCTATCAGCTCTGAAAGGCTCGTATTTGGCCCCAAAGAACAAAGCCAGCGCCTTACCGATGAGCGGCAAACCAATCTGAAATTCATCCACCAGCACATCTTCCAAATCACAACCTTTTTTACGTGCCGAACGGGTTGCAAGATCAAGCTCCGCAGATGAGATCAGGGCATCAAGAATCAGATAATCATATTTGGATTTAATCAACTGCTCCGGTTGTTGCCGCTGATTAAATGCAACTGCCAGGGTTTGACAAACTTCCGTTACGCCTTTCACTGTCGCCGCAGGAAAAGGCTCATTACTGTGGTTGTTAATAACCTGCACCACGCCGAGCAGCTCTTGATTATTCGGGTTCAAGATCGGCACCGCCAACATTTGTTTGGTTCGATAACCAGTACGCTTGTCGACATCATTGGAAAAAGTAAGCGATGCGCTAATTTTTTTTAGCTCGGATTTATTGTAAACATCCTCAATATTAACAACTTTCTTGTGTAAGCCGGCAAAACCAACAATACTCTTCTCCATTACCTGCATTTGCAAATCCTGAAACGAATCAAGCCCTGTTTTAACCCGTGATACAAAACATGATTTGTCTGCATTCAATAAATAAATTGTTAGTCGATCCGCATTAAATAATGCACAAATATCTTTACTGACTTCCGCCATGATTTCGTCTAAATTATTGGCAGTATTTATCTTGCTGATAACTTTCTGGAAATTCACAGTTGCACTTGCTCCTCCAGAGATATTAGAAGCATCTTTTGGCTTATGAGGCGTTAGTACCGTTGCATTCATAGCATCACATCCTAAAATTCAAGTAATAGATTGTTCTCTAGCTGGCGAGGATGATAATTTCCAATACATTCACTGATTTGTTGCATCGTTATTTCAGCTTCGCCTGGTTTTAAGTGCGTGATAAATATCTCCGCTGTTCGTTCTAGTTTTTTCAGATCTTCCGCCAGCAAGCTTGGACAATAGTGCCGGGATCTTTGTGCGATGTCTCGCCTCTGATTACAGAAAGCCGATTCAATAATTAAATATTTCAGATTCTCAATTTTATTAACGGCCATCCATAGCGCATCATTAGTTGTAGTGTCACCGGTGAACACAAGGCTGGCTTGTCCGGAATCAAGCTGATAACCCACCGCCGGGATAGTATGATTCGCAGGTAAGGGCGTTATTTTGCGTTGCTTGAGGCAAATTGTTTGATCCAGTGCCAAAGCCTCATAGCGCATATAAGGTGTTGCAACATCGGGAATTTTTGTAAAATCCGGCCAGAGATACCAATTAAACAAGTGTTTTTGCAATATCTCCAGTGTTGCTGGTATGGCATGAATGGTTATCGACCTGGCGCGCATGGAACCAACCGTATCCACGAGAAAAGGAATAAAAGCCACATGATCCAGGTGTGCGTGTGTCACTAAGATATGATCAATCTTGACCATTTCCTCGATGGTCAAATTCCCCACACCGGTTCCTGCATCGATCAGCACATCATCGTCCAATAGCATGGCCGTGGTCTGCGCACCACTCCCTATTCCTCCGCTACATCCCAACACCCTGAGTTTCATACGTTGGCCTCAGAAAGACATCATCTAACCAACAATACGGGGAGACTTGATAGCTGCATCACTTTGCTAGTCACCGATCCTAGCAGCATACCTTGTATGCTGCCTTTACCACGTGGCCCCATGACAATCTGATGGTATTGCTTTTCGACCGCAAAACGAACAATCATTTGAGCCGGATCCCCGACAGTGATGTGATGTTGGCAGGAAACTCCCGCTTGATCGAGTAAATCGCGTGCAGATTGCAGGCTTTTTAATCCTTCATCCTGATGATATTGTTTGATATCCGTCTGATTAATAAATAATGAGACGTTGCCATCCAGAGGATATTGCACGTTCAATAGATGCAATTCCGGTTTTTCCTTATACCAATCCAGTAATTGAATAAACTCACTGACTGTTTTATTGGAATTATCAGAGCCATCAACAGGTAGCAGGATTTTTAGCATGATCAATCTCTTTATTTTTAATCATAGAAATTATTATTTGGATTTTTTCTCATCAACCAGATCAATGACAGGAGCAATCTCCACCGGATGCCGGGCAGCCAGCGTTTTACCCAGCATAATCACCAGAAAAGCCATTGCCGCCGGAGCAATCCAATGTAAATATTTTGCCTGCATGCTGACCCAATCTTTGGTAACCACATCGGTAACCGCCATATCACCTGCGATCCATCCCAACAGCCCGGCACCGATCACAATCGTTATCGGATAACGATCCATGACTTTCATCACCAATTGACTGCCCCATACAATAATTGGCACACTGATGACTAAACCAAAAATTACCAGACCCATACTATCTTTGGCTGCGCCCGCGATAGCAATCACATTGTCGAGACTCATTACGGCATCGGCCACAATGATCGTTTTAATCGCACCTAATAAAGTTGTACTGGCGCCAACTTCGTGCACTTCTATGGGTTCCGGTTGCAGTAGTTTGATACCGATCCATACCAATAAAACCGCGCCAACGATCTTCAGGTAAGGGATGGCAAGCAAACTTAATGCAAAAAAGATCAGCATAACGCGTAATCCAATGGCGCCTACAACACCCCACATAATGCCTAGCTTGCGCTGATGTTCCGGCAGACGCCGACAGGCAAGCGCGATGACAACCGCGTTGTCGCCCCCAAGCACGATATCAATCGCAATGATTTGCATAACAGCAATCCAGAATTGCGGACTATCAAAAGCCATTTAATCCTTCCCGACTAAAATTCAAATCAAAATCACAAGAAACTCAATTACTATTTTTCTCTACCTTATCTTGAACACCAATAAACTTCAGCAGTTCATCTTTTTGCTGCAAAGTATCGTTATAACCTAGCTCAATTAAATGTCGACAGAAAGGCACTTCAAATAGTACGTAACTCAATAAAGTCGATCCATTGGGTCCCATGGCACCAATAGCACGGTATAGAGAACGCATGATCCATGGCAGAGTAAAAGCATATTTCTGCGCAATCACATTGATGCCTTCGCTGGGCGCAATCATCATCGCTTCAACCGGGCGCAGTGAAATATTTTTTTCTTTAAACACTTCATGGGGGATCAATTTCAGCGTTTCGTTGATGCGCAGCAAACGCTCCAGATCAACATCCAGGCTATCGACAAAAATACTGTTCAATGCATGTCCCGCGATCTGGGCAAAAGGTGGATAGCTTGTGGTGCTAGTACGTTTTGGCTCATTTGTTACTGGTTTACGCACGCCAATAATCAGCACTTTGTCAGCACCCAGATGAAGTGCCGGACTGATCGGCGCCATCTGACGCATAGAGCCGTCACCAAAGAATTCACGATTTAATTTTACCGCAGGGAAAATGAATGGTATCGATGAAGAAGCCATTAAATGCTCAACTCCGATTTCAACCGGGACACCCAACCGCTGCGCCCTTTTCCAAGGCCTGACCTCTCTTGCTGCTTGATAAAAAGTAACCGACTGCCCCGAGGTATAACCCCATGCGGTCAATCCTAAGGCATGTAACGAACCGGAACGAATACAATGTTGAATGGCGCGAAAAGAAAAGCGGCTGCTTAACAATGTTTCCAATGGAGCGTTATCCAGCAAGGAAATTGGATTATGCTGACCGTACTCACTCGACACTAGCGATAACATACACCGCAAAGTGTTATGCATCACGCCGACCAGATCCGAACGGTAAATCTGATTTACATGAAAATTTGACCAAACATCCTCTAACTGCGCTACACCTTCAGCAAAATTGTTGGCGGCAACGGCGATGCTGGCAGCGTTAATGGCGCCTGCTGATGTTCCACAAATAACAGGAAACGGATTGCGCGACTTATCTGGCAACATCTCTGCAATAGCGCGCAATACGCCCACTTGATAGGCTGCACGTGCCCCCCCTCCGGTCAGCACAAGCCCAACCTTTGGTGCAACTAGATCTTTCTTTTTTTCATGCACGGACAGCAGATACTAACTTCACTCTTTCCAACGCATCCCGTAAGGTCTCCTCGGGTAAGTTATTAAGTGAACTGGATAAAATTTTAGCCGCCTGGCAAGCCGACTCCGGCAACACTGTACTGTCCAATTTGGCTACAAACATAGCCGCAGCTCCTGTGGCATCCAGCAAACATTGACGCTCATTCATTAAAATCTCCATCTCTTCCCGTAACATGGAAACTTCCCGTCCCTTCAGTATAGTATTGGGCATATATTATTCCTTAAAACATTGATACAGTATGTAACCTATGCAATCTTTCAAGCAATATATCAGAACTATAATTCATTTAAGCTTTAAACTCTGTGCGGTTTATCACGCTATTCTTTCAATTTCATGATTCATTAATCAGAAACCATTATTCGCTCACACTATGAACAATCATTTAGCTGCTGAACTATACCCCGAAATCGAGCCCCATAACCAAGGAAAACTACCCTTAGACGAAATTCATACCATGTATTGGGAAGAATCCGGAAACCCTGCCGGAATCCCTGTAATATTCCTGCATGGCGGCCCCGGAGCCGGATCAACCCCAATGCACCGGCGTTTCTTTGATCCGGACTATTATCGCATTGTCATTTATGATCAAAGAGGCGCAGGTCGCTCGACCCCACTCGGTGAAATTCGAGAAAATACAACTCCACATTTGATTCACGACCTGGAATTACTCAGACGACATCTGGAAATTGATCGATGGCTGGTATTTGGAGGCTCTTGGGGCAGCACGTTGGCAATTGCCTACGGCGAAGCACATCCTGAACACTGCCTGGGCTTTATACTGCGGGGAATTTTTCTTTGCCGCAAACAGGAGATTGATTGGTTTCTTTACGGGCTACGCAATTTATTTCCCGAAGCTTGGCATGTTTTAGTCGCACCGCTTTCAACGGAAGAACGCAACAATATTCTTGCGGCTTATTATCAGCGCTTGATGAATCCTGATCCAACCATACATTTGCCTGCCGCGCGTACTTGGAGTACCTACGAGGGCTCCTGCTCCACACTGTTGCCGAATCCAGCCACGATCAGCTACTTTGCCAGTGATACCGTCGCGCTGGGCTTAGCACGTATGGAAGCACACTACTTTAGCCACAACATTTTCCTACCGGAAAACTCTTTGCTGAGAAACGTGCACAAACTCCACAACATTCCCGCCACCATTGTGCAAGGGCGCTATGATGCAGTCTGCCCGATTGTCAGTGCCGATGATCTACACCAGGCCTGGCCACAAGCTGAATACATCATTATTGATGACGCCGGTCATTCGGCTTGGGAACCCGGTATAAAATCGGCCCTGGTCAAAACCACCGATCGGTTTAAAACTATCATCAAATAGCTAACAAATAAGCTCACAAGGACAGCTGTATACCAGTTAGAGATTTAAAGATGCAAGCCACACTCGGTCTTAGGTTTTCCAGCCCAACGCCCACAGCGACCATTACCTTTCACTGTGCAATGCGTACAACCTATCGAGGAATATCCCTCTGCCACAAGCGGGTGGAAAGGTAATTTATGTTCGAGAATATAGGCGTCACGTTCTTCACGAGTCACATCAATCATCGGATTAAATTTGATAATTCCGCGACGTTCTTCAAAAATACTTAAACTTGCGCGATGATCCGTCTGCCAGTTCATCAAACTTGACACCCAAACATCGTAGTTGGGTTTGATTTCATCTAAGGGGCCGATTTTATTGATCGTGCAGCAAAAATCTGGATCCACCACATATAATTTTTCTTTTTCACTGTACCAGTGCTGATATTCATCAGCTCTCAGATCCTTGACTTTAAGATGGTACAACCCGATCAAATAATCCCGATATAGCAAGGTTTCTGGAAAATGGAAGCCCGTATCTACAAAAAATATAACCTGCTCCGGACAAATGCGGGAAATAATGTGCAAAAAATAGGCAGAGGTTGCTGCAAAAGAAGATGTCACCATTACTTTCTCAGGATGAAAATCCAAATAAAGATTGCGCAAGCGCTCCTCAAAATTGAGCGGACGATAACGATCATTCAATTCGCTAATAGCTTGTGCACTTAGGCCTGCACTATTATGGGTATCATTTTTTTGGGTTACAGTTGTCACTTTAGACATAAAAATTCTCTTTATTAATAAATACAATACCAATATTGTGCATTTAGGATTTCATCACAACCCTGCCAGTGGAAATATTTTTACGGACAAATACTCAACCTCCAACGCCATAGCTCTACTAATTCTCTAAAATTTAATGCTACTGCAATATGGATGACATCAGCATGTCACGATCGATTGTTAGCATACTCCTCGCATACATTACCTGTGTGATGAATGTGATGTATGCGCATACGGATGATGCATTATTGAACACATTCAGTGCTCACAATGGGTCTGGCAATACTTAAAAAATAAATCGGAGATTTCACATGAAAATGCAAAAAATGTCTTTATTATCTTTAGTTGCTGCATTGTTATTTGTTAGTTTCAACGCAATGGCCGCATGCGGAGACCAAGTTTTGGCTAAATTATCCACACCTGCCTATGCTAATCTGGATGCATTATTGACACCGGCACAAGTAACAAAATTCAAAAACAAACTCAATGCAGTTAAAGACAATCCTACTTACAATTCACTGCGCAACGAAGCCAATACAGTGGCAGCACTATTAGCCAATGGCCGTGTTCTGATCACACTCCCAGACGGCACCGTAGTGGTTGATACGTCAAAAGGCACAGACAATACCTACGCCAATTATCAGGCTAAAACAATCAATGAAAACCACAATTCACGCATCGCAATCTTAGATGCTCAACTGTGGGCTTGCGGCGTTGGTTTGGAAACCAAGACCAGCACATCGACAGGCGCCGTGGAAGTTTATTTAGCAAAACGCCTCGGCACTTATCTGAATAGCGCTGGAACCGTAAGACTCTCACATAAATAATCCTCTTTAAGAACTCAGCTCGCAATGGTGGATTGCAAACGGGTAATCCACCATTTCTCACCACTAAGCCAGCCTTTCCCCGCGCATATTTTTCTTGATAGAAAAATAATATCAATAGGTTACACCTCTAACTGCCAAGCTGATATAAATCACATGCATTTCTGATCACTAATTGACATGTTTGACACATCATCCAGTTTTCGGTATTTTTAAAAGAGCGATGATGTATCCTTTACGCTGATTCATCACAATCCACATCACAATATAGTTAAATAACAAATTAAGTTTCAGTTCAAAATATGAGTTCGCATTACGCTCATGTAACAATAAACTTCTACATATAAATATACTTGTTATGAAATTACACAAAAAAACCTACTCATTTTATTCCGTTTTACTGCTGTTTTTATTTAGCATGGTCTTTTTTCTTATTTCAACGCCTGTTATAGCAAACAAATCGGTTTATGGTTATCTTGAGCCCGTAACGCTAACATCAGACAAAATTACACTGACGGCAAAGCTGGATACTGGTGCGGAAACTGCTTCAATTTCCGCACAAGACATTCAATTATATGAAAAAGAAGGTGAAGAGTATGTGAAGTTTAAAGTCTCTCACCCCGAGCTGGAGAATACGCTCCATTATAATTTACCTATTGTTCGTTATTCAAAAATAAAAAGACGCGCTATCGATGGCGATCAACCTCAAAAATACCATTCACGCCCTGTCGTAAATTTACAAATTCATTTTGATGGAAAACCCTACAAAATCATGGTTAATTTAATTGACCGATCTCGTTTTTCGACACCTATGCTTTTAGGTAGAAAAGCATTAGAAAAAGTTGATGCCATTGTTGACAGTACCGTCGCGAATACGCTTCTAGAAAAAAACAGAAACTATTAAAATAAAAGATTATCTGTGACACCTTGGAATCGAAGGTGTTGGGGCTTTCATTACAGCAAGATTTCCTGTTCTTCCATTCACCGAAAAATTGAGGGATAGCCTTGGGGTAGTTTCGCCTATGAGAAGGAAAAGCAGTCGCTCCGAGTGATTGCGAACGGATTAGATACTAAAGCAGTTTGACAAGCAGTCGGAATAATTTTCTCAGTACACTATTATCAACCAAGTTTTTAATAAGGCTGAAAATGACAAATATTATATTGCAAGATTTGATATCTTTTTTCTAATGTAGATTTGCAAATATGAGTAAGGCGTTCACCAAAGAAAATGAAAACGACGATGATCTGGACGATACGCCCAAATTACCGCAGAGTTCCAAAAATTATATTACACCAGACGGTTATCAGCGATTAAGAAATGAATTCGACCAGTTATGGAAAGTGGAACGCCCGGAATTGGTAAAAACCATTACCTGGGCAGCCTCCAATGGTGATCGCTCAGAAAATGGTGATTACATATACGGCAAAAAACGCTTACGTGAAATTGATCGCCGTCTGCGCTTTTTATCCAAACGACTGGATAATGCGGAGGTAGTTGATCCCTCGCAGCGGGGTGAATGCGACCAGGTTTTTTTTGGCGCCACCGTGACGATCTGCAATGCCCAAGGCGAGAAACAAACTTACAGTATTGTCGGCATGGACGAGGCAGACCCCGGATGTGGTCGTATCAGCTGGATTTCACCGCTGGCTAAAGCTTTGCTCAAGGCGCGTGAAGGTGATGTAGTAATGCTGCACACTCCGGGTGGAATGGAAGAACTAGAAGTAATGGATGTTCATTATCAAGCGTTATGAAAAATAAATACCTCAGACTATTTAACGAAGGGCACGCGTTGAAAGAATCGGTCGAAATCAACAAATAAAAAATCGCTGGTTCCCCGAAAGGCAAATCCAGCGATTTCTCCTGAAAAAACAAGCTGAGTAATTTTGATCGAAAACTTCAGCCTGGATACAACGAAAATAGAACTCTTAAAACTGGCACAAATTAATTGAGATTAAATGTCCATTCTCGCGTCCAATCATCGTTTTCATCCCTGAACGCACCCACATAATCGACCACGGTAAAGAAAGGATCATTCACTGCGGCACCACCCAGTCTCAATGGTGAACCTGAGGCTGGCAAATAACCATTCAGCAAAGGATCGCCGGCTTGATTCTCAGATTGAGATAAGAACCAGTCAGATGTTGTAAACGTGGCGCCTTCGCCATCCGCGAAATTGCTGGCACAATTGACAAACGAATTTTGGATGGTTAAACCACCGCCCAAACTGCCGGGAGCACCCGCATTGACAAAGGTTCTCTCGCCATCGATCATTAGGCATGTAGGACTGCCAGTAATAACGGAATTCCAGATATTGGCGCCTGTCCCACGACGCAATAACACGCCTTGTGTAGCCGAATCGCCTGTGCGACCTATAATTGTAAGATTGGAAAGAATAGGCTGAGCACGAGGAAGGCTATCTTGGTCTCTCTCGTTATTGTCAGCTTCAATGCCGCGATCACCAATAGTTGCTGCTTGTTTTATTAAAACAAACTGCACGCGACCTTGCCAGCCATTTGACCAATCCAAAGAATCATCCTGGGCGTTAGTTATTACCAAATGCTTCATTTGCGCGGTGCCGCCAAAAAGCTCTATCCCATCATCCAATCCTTCGTGAACCTGGACATAGTCAATAAGCGTCCCTGAACCAACACCGTTGAGCGTAAAGCCATTGAGCTCCTCATCTGGGCGTACCGCAGTACCCGCAAATCGAATTTGTGTATATTTAATCACGCCACTATTATCAGCTGGATTGTTTCCGCCATAGAGCTCACTAACAATCGCCTCAAATGGAACTTCACAGACAGGCACGCCTTCGTTACAACCATTGACCGGTGCATTGCCGGAAATCAGCAAACCGCCCCATTCTCCTGCTGCTGCCTCATTCGGGCCAGTCATGACAATCGGATTGTCGGGTGTGCCTTCAGCCATAATTCTCGAACCACGCCTGATCCACAGATACGCCGCCTGATCGCCCTGACCTCCTATGCCAATAATTCTTGTTCCGGGATTGATACTAAGTGTGGCACTCAGCGCATTGTCACCTCCGATAAAGACAGGACCCTGTAGTAACCACACAATGTTCTTGGTCAAGGTAATATTTGAAGTAATCTCGCCACTCAGAATGCAAGAATTTTCTGTTGGCCCTTGTTGCGCAAAGCCTGGACAACCTTGGAACGTATTTGTAGTCAGTTGATCAACCGTGAAGCTCATTGGGTTTGATCCAGGCACTAACTTTAACTTAGCATAAAAACTATCTGCTCCAACCGGTACTGAAGCCACATGCACTGAGCCTGTATCAGAATCAAATACGTTACGCTGCCCCGTTGTGGCTGCAATAGGATTGGCCGAAATCAGTTGCAATTCGTTTCCAATAAGCTGTAACTGAGCATTGTAGAAAGCCGACGTTCCGCCGCTTAGAACCTCAACAACGGGAAGATCAACAATACCTGATGCTGGATCGTATGTGGCCGTGGCCTGTACATTTAGCGCGGCAGCGCTCAAAAGTACTGCAGATACAGTCATTAATTTTTCTTTTATATGTTTTAATTCGAACATGATTTACCTACCTCCAAGTTTTATATAAGGTAAGCAAATCTAACAGGCCAACATGACAGAGATATTACACTCTCATGTCAATTAAAAATTCTATCAAATGAAAGGACTTGTATCCAAGGATTCGGAACAATCCACTCCGATCTGGATGTAATGAATGCAACTAAGGTGTAATTCGAATACGCCAGAAAACAGCCAACAAGCTACCGATCAATGAATGCATGAGCGCTGAAACTGCACCTACAACGGGTGTCAACAACAGCATTGGAAAAACCTGTTTTGCCAGCACGATGGCCAAACCAGAATTCTGCATACCAACTTCAATCGAAATTGTGCGCGCAGTTTGAGGATGGAAACCTAAAAGTTTTGCCAAGCGATAGCCAACGAGAAAACCACTGCCATGCAACAAAGCCGCAGCGAGTATCAATTCAGCGCCATGACTTAGAATGGATTCAGCATGAGCAGCAAACACAATAGCACAGATCACGCATACACCCAGCACGGACAGCAAAGGTGCGATCGGCATCACGCTTTGCACCAATCGAGGCACCCAACGATTGAGCAGAATCCCCAACACAACGGGCAGTATTACGACTTGCAGCGTTTGCTTGAATAGCAGCCAACTATCCACCGGAACAAGCGCACCTGCAAATAATTGTGTGAGTAACGGCGTCAAGACAACTGCTGCCAAAGTGGAACAAACTGTCATAACAACGGAAAGCGCCACATCTGCCTTAGCAATATAAGTCACGAGATTTGAAGCTGTTCCGCCAGGGCAACAGCCCACCAAAATCAGGCCAACCGCAAAATAATCGGGTAAATTGAGCGTATAAGCAATGCTATAAGCTAAAAATGGCATGATGGAATATTGCACCGCAAAACCGATTGCTACTGCTTTAGGCATGCGAGCAATCCGGCGAAAATCATCGAAGGTGAGTGTTAGCCCCATACACAGCATGACAAATGCCAGAATTAGCACTACGATGGAACCTTGATTCAAAAAAACAAACCACTCCGGCCAGATTAATGCAGTAGCACACAGCAAAATCATCCATAACGGGAACAGTAGCGTTAGTTTTTGCAACACGCTAATACCGGATAAAATTCAAGTTTAAGGTAGATCTGTATACGCAAAGCAATGGCCAAGCATTCGTAAACATTATGATTGATTCAGCAGATGTCATAGGCAGTAGAATAAAGCACAGTGGGTAATATTCCGACGACACTTTACATGAAGTTGCGCTTAAAATCTTATTATTGTCTAACAATCAATATGCTAAGCGAACACTTAAATTAAAAAAGCGCCCGCGGCGGAACTGGCGGCTAATTTCGTCTCCTTGCATGATACGTACATCATCATCGAGTAAATTCTGCATGCTAATCTGTGTCGACAATCCTTTGTATAAATTCTGACTAACGACAAAATCCAGTTGTTGAAAGGGCTGCTCATACTTGTCCGGTGCGGAAAGCACACCGGCTGCCATAATCCGCTCGCTGGCAACGTTGTATAGAAGTGTTGCTTGTGTTTTCCATTTTGGATTGTCATATCCAATCTGGAAATTCACAATATGCTCAGAGTGTCCTTGCAACGACCTATTATTTGTCGTTTGGGCGATAAGATTCTGAGCAGTTAATTTAACATTGGATTGAGACCACGTGTAATTGCCACCTACATAAAAATTCTGCAACTGTGGGTGTACAAAATCCAGTTTCTTTAATACCTCCAACTCAAATCCATAAACACTGGCTTTGTCAGCATTTTGGAATGTGTTCAAAGCTCCGGTGCCGGGTTGAGCGACCAATTCTATGGGATTGGTTAAATCTTTCCAGAAAAAACCGGCAAATATATTTTCAGTCGGAGAGAGGTAATATTCCCAACGCAAATCCCAATTGGTAATTGCAGTTTGTTTTAATAGAGGATTACCAACAGTTTCTTGATTAGTATTCATATCAAAAAAAGGAGCTGATGATAATTCCCTAAAATCCGGCCGCGATAACGTTTGACTGAACCCTGCCCGAAGTTGCTGCTTATCGGTAAGAAAAAAAGTGGTCACTACAGACGGTAGCATATCAACTCGATTCAGTTGTGCTGTTGTCGGCTGGTTTCTTAAAAACGTATTAACTTTCTGATCATTATCTTCCCAGCGTAACCCGCCAGTAACATTAACTCTGTCATAAGACAATAAATCTAATTTGCCATAATAAGCCAATAAATTCTGGGAAGCAGTATATTGATCACTTTTACGTGTTACGTCGCGCAACTGAAATCCATTTGCACCGATATACTGCGGCAATAAAATACTTTCAACAGATGATTGTGAAGTAATGGCAGTATTAGATGCATCGGGGCCAAATCTAAAGTAACTAAACCTTTGTGCGCTTGCATCTCTACTTTTGGTTTGAGTAATAACGCCACTGCTCAACGTTAATTTATGATTGGGTGTGAGTTGTAGTGGCAATTTCCCATCCACTCGCCAGCTTTGATCTTTATCGATTAAGTCTGCATACGTGATGACATTACTATCCGCTCTTTGAGAGAATATATAATTACCAGTCGCGGGGCTTGCATCATAGCGATAATCCCTCGTTTTAGGCTCATCCCTGTTAGCAGTGGCATCGGTATATAACCAGTTGATAGAGAAGTCTCTTAACCAATCAAATCGATGTTCACCGCCAAATTGGTTCGTCAATAATTGATTAGAGAAGAATCTCAGCCTCGTCCTCCGAACTTCAGTCGTTTCCGCGTCAACGAAACCTTGAGAAACCCTTGCTTCATCAACTGATTGACGCAGAAACATTGTCTTGGCAAATAACCGGTGACTATCTTTGTATTCAAGCTCGGTCGCCGCATAACCCGTTACTGCCACTTCACGCAACGATCGCTGCACATCCAAGTCTTGAGTCTCAATCAATCTAGCAGAAGCAAACTCACGATTGATTTCATTTTGCCTTCTGAATTCCTGCTTCCAACCCGCCGCGGTAATATAGCCTAACCTGAAGTCACCGAAAGAAAAACTATCTCCCATGGATGCCTGAAAGCCGGTATCGGGTCCTTGTTTGTTCCTGTTAACATCCCATACCCCTGATAAATCCTCACCAAGCCCCTCAAGTTGTCCAGGAGTAACGCCATTTGGATTGAACACAGATGCTGGTTGCAAATTTCCATTTTGAGTTGCATTTGCAAGTGAATCCGGTAATGCACGCGCACCATCGTCATAACTGGTAAAATCAGTTGCTCCTCCTTTATATGTCAAACCATCACGGAAGGTGGTATTGTCATTAATGCCTGTCTGCAAATTGAGATTGAAAAAGAATGCATCGGGAATACCGCGAGTTCGTAACTCCACTGTTCCGCCAGCAAATTCTGCCGGACGATCTGGAGAGTAGGTTTTTTGTACTAATACACTCTCAAGAATGTTGGTCGGAAAAAGATCCAATGGCACCACACGCCGAGTTGGATCCGGACTAGGGACTGCTGCACCATTCACCAATGTAGTTGAGAATCGCTCACCTAGCCCACGGATAAAAATAAACTGACCGCCTACCAGAGTGAGACCGGATGCTCTTCGTAACGCACTGGCAGCATCACCATCGCCGGCCCGGCTAAATTGTTCAGCACCCAATACAGTAGAAACGGATGTTGCCGCTCGTTGCTCTTCAATTACCGAAGCAACAGTGCCCGCCAGATGAGGCTCCAGAACCACATATTCAGCCAACTCAACCCCTGCAGGAGTAAGTTTGAAACTTAGCTCAGTGGTTTTTTCGTCAGTGATTTTGACATCATCCTGCGTTTGGCTACTATACGCGCTATGTAACAAAGAGATACTGTAACTACCTGCCGGGACAGTCGCAGTTACCCGGCCTTGTTCATCTGTTCTTAACTTCTGGGTGGATCCACTCAGAAAAACTTGCACATCCTTGAGCGGTTTCTGCGTCTCTGCAGATATCACTTGAACAGCAATAGCACCTTCTCCTTGATCTTGGGGTTTGCTTGCTGCTGCATCAACACCCGCCATCGTTCCCGTAACTGAACTTTCAATATTCAATAGTGGCTTCTTTTTCCCGGCATAGAATGTAATAAGAATTTGCACGTTTTCAGCTGGGTCCAACGGCAAGTCGAAAGTGAATTTCTGATCTTGCGTTTGAATAGTAAATAGATAAAATCCGGGCGGCAATTTTCCGGCAATACTGCCATTGGCATTGGTTCTTAGCGGTGAATCCGCATCCGCAAACCAACTATAAGTTGAAGGCGTGACTTCAAAGATTAAAGCTGCATTGGATTTATCATACGATTCACTGGTAATCATTAGCTCTGCATTTTCAATCGGCAGTCCATTCTGAAATAAATGAACAGAAAACTCGGCTTTCCCGGCATTTCCCCAGGCAAAACTGCTGATTACAGTAATCGCAAACAAGCTGCAAAACCAGAAGATTTTTTTAAAATTTATATTCATTTGGCGTATCAAGCCCCCTCTCCACTTACAGCACACTGGTTCATGGAGATAATTCTTTAATTATTAGATGACGGAAAGAGCTGTCTCGAGCGGATGCTAAGGCGGCATAGTCAACAGATGCATCAGGCACATTGCCATGGTTCGTTTTTGCATACTTCCATCAAACGCCGAAGTTCAGTGGCCTTGCGAAAAAGCTCGGCGCTCTTGAGATGCTCCAAATGCTTATTGACTTCGGAAAAGCGTCGACTTGAAAAAAGCGCATAAGCCAATGCGTAGCGCACGTCCTGATCCTCCAATAAGCCGGTACGGTACAAACTGGATTCCATGTTGGCGGCGCGCTCGAATTGCTTTAATGCCAGTAAAATCGATAATCGCTGTTTCAATTTCACCTTTTGATCACTGATGCTTTCATTAAGTGTCAATGCCTTGTGGAAGCGACCTGCACGCCGGTAAATTTCGGCAGCTTCAGCCTGCAGATTTGGATTCGATAACGCGGCCTGTTCCAGGATAAATGCCGCAGAATTTAAATACCCTTGATCAAGATAGGTATGCGCCAGCAGTTTTGCCACCATTTCTTCATGCGGGTATTGCAAGCGCGCAACTTCCAGGATATTGATGGCTTCCTGATATTCCCGGCTCAAACGCAATGCATTGCCGAATGCGACATAATCCGCAGCGGTTGCGTTAGAGCGTTTAAAATATTCCCGGCCTAACCTGATAGCTTCCTGATAGAGTCCCAGCTCGACAAAATAAAATACCTTGCGCTTGAGAAAGCGGAAATCTGATGGAAAAGCTCGTTGCCCTTCATTCAGGGTGTTGATCGCCGCTGTGGTTTGTTGCAAATGCCAATAGGATTCCGCCTTCATACTGATTAGAACCGCATCTTTGTTAATCAACGCACCTGCTTTTTCAATGGCATCAATGGTATTTTTGTAATCTTTAACTCCGAAGTAAGCTTGTGCCAAATAGATGAAGATCGAAGGATCTTTTTGTCCATTTTTGACTGCTAGTTGCAGGCTGTCTTTGGCTGCCTCAAGATCGTTCAGTCCCAGATACGATAAGCCTTGCAATGTATAGAATCTAGACAAGTCGGTTTTCTTATTTCCTAGATCGACACTTTGCAAAGCCAGCAAAGCACGGTCATGATGGCCATCTTTTAACATGACTGCAGCCAATTCAAGAAAATCGGTTGGCTGTGTCTTATTATCGTTCGCTCCAACGGAGTGAGCGTAACAACTCAGCGCGATAGCGGCGCAAATCAGATAATGAAACTGCCAGATCCAACGGTTTTTCATATCAACTATCAAGATAAATCAAAGCGAATTTTTTGTTTGGCCCAGACACGAACGATGTCGCCTTTGTACTTAGCCGGTTCAAATTGCCAGGCACGAATGCCCTGCAGCGCTGCCGCATCAAAAATTCCGGATGGACTGGATTCCAGCACTTGTACCTGATTGACAGAACCATCAGTTTCAACCAATACCGACAGAACAACATAGCCCTTGACGCCATTCCTTTTGGCCGTCGGTGGGTATTTGAACGACCCTCGCGCAATCGGCTTGGGTGGAATATCCACTAAGTCGGCTGTCATGACAGCGTTACCGGTTTTCCCGAGTAAACTGTCGTCAATGTCGCGTTGCCCGTTATCCAAGCCCAGTGAACCTAGATCTATGCCGGAAAGCGCGGTATCCAGTCCTTTGAAAGGTGTGGGTGCTTGTGGACGAGATACTTGCCTTTTGGGCTCCACTTTCTTAATTTCTTTCTTGGGTTCTTGTTTGATCTCCCGCGTCATGGAAATTTCTGTCACTTCCTGAGGTGGTGTTCTTTCAATCTTTCCCATGTAGTGATTTAATATCACGATCAACCCAAACACGAACACCAGGCCAAATAACATTGACACGGCTCCAGCCAAATGTTGTTTCATATTTATTGTTCTCATTTTCTCTACCCCGCTTCTTTTTTAGTTGCAACACCAACGCTTTCGGCCCCTGCCAAACGCGCCTGATCCACTACTTCTACCAATCTTCCCGCCGGCACACCTTCATCCGTTACTACCAGAACAATTTTGTTGGAGGCAGTACTTAGCGCATCACGTAACTTGCTTTGTATCAACCACAGCCGAACGGGTTCACCATCCATATAGGTATCTCCGTTGCGATCAATAAATAAACGAATCGCCTTGCTCGATGCGGCTACAGCACTATTAGCCTTGGGCCGCTCCAACTCCAGTTTCATATCTTTAACAAAAGTCGTCGTCACCATAAAAAAGATCAATAAGATAAAAACGATATCGATCAATGGCGCCATATCGATGGTGGTTTCGACTTCGGCAGATTCTTGGTTTCTCATCATGAAGGACTCTTGGTTGGGTGATGACTATGGATCTGATGACACAGCAAATCTTTGGCTTGTGAAAGATCCAACTCTATTTGGTGCTGTTTTCGGTTTAGGATGCTGTGTGCCAACAAACCGGGAATGGCGACTGTAAGACCCATCTGGGTAGTAAACAGAGCCTGTGAAATACCACCCGCAATACCACCGGATTGGGAATACAAAGTCATTGTTGCCAATGAATCAAATGTTTCGATCATCCCAATCACAGTTCCCAATAAACCCAACAAAGGAGAAATGATGATGACGATGCGCACCAAAACAGAAAATTTGCGGATCTCTCTTTCATATTCATAAAAAGCCGCATCCAAATGACGCCGCAGATTTTTCACACCTTTTTTTTGCAACCGAACGCCTTGCTTAATAGCCTGAGCAACGATACTTCTGGCCGGTTTGTCATCATGCTGTTGGTAATATTTCAACAAATCGCGCACACCGATTCTTTTTGGCGATTTCATCACCCAAAATCGATAACCTAGGCCATACCAAAGCAACAAGATACACAGCACTAAAGGAGGCATCACAACTCCACCCGCAGCAAGCAATTGTTTTATTATCAGAATGTATTCCGACAAATCCATTTCAAGTATTACCTAAAACCAGAGCAGTCTCGTCCACAGTGGGCACACTCACTTCATCGCTATCAAGCCCACCACCCAGAAAAACATTGATGATTCTGAGCGCTGAATGCTCCATGTCACGTTTAATATTTTTGGCCCAGGAGGACAGCAATGAACCCAGCATCAATATTGGAATTGCTACGATCAAGCCCAATTGCGTTGTTACCAAGGCAATCGAAATACCGTCTGACAACAACTTAGGATCACCAGTACCAAATTCGGTAATCATGTCAAAGGTTTCGATCATGCCAGTTACCGTACCCAGCAAACCGAGCAGGGGTGCCACGGAGGCGATCACCAATATCGCTGCACCAAAACGATCTAATGGGCCGGATTCCTGCAGAATGGCTTCGTATACAATGCCTTCCATGTGATCCCGGTCATCTTTCAAATGGCGCAGGGTATAGTGCAACACGCGCCCGATCGCGGATGAATTGTCTTCACAGCTTTTCTTGGCAACCTCCAGATCACCGGAAGCTAGCTGGCCAATAATTTGTTCCGTCAATTGCTGGTTGTTAGAGCTATTTGTTCGTAATAACTTCGCTCTGATCAGAACCAACAAGGCCGCAATACCACCCAGCATCACGATAATCCAACCAATTGGGCCACCAGAATCGATAATACCTATGATGTTTTTTTCAGGAGATTCATCAATTGCACTGGTGCGTGATTCAAATAAATACAACTGCAAAACATCTGGCTGTTCGTTTTTTCTCAAAGTAGCCGCGTTTTCAGCACCCGCATTCTTCCAAACCTTGAAATCGCCGCCACCCGCAGGCACCAAACTTCCGCCGCCATCGTTACTGATACCATAGGCTGCGATATTACCCAGATGAATTAATGATCCCTCAACCTGCTTACCGCTGGCTAAGAAAAAATGCCCCGCTTTTGTCTGAATTGCACCGAGATTTTGGAGTAAAGACAATGCTTGCTTAAACAAAAAATCAACCTTGATTGGATCATTATCCTTGGCTTCTTTCATCGCTTCGGGCATTTCTATGCCATGATTCCTCAAGGTTGCTTCTGCTTGCAAATAAGTGGTTTCCAGAGCATCGCTACGTTCTACAACCGCAGCTTCCTTGTGCTCCGACTCGGTAAGTTGTGCATTTAGCTGATCAATTTTGGCTGAACGTTCAACTGAGCTGCGTTCAAGCGCATTGACTTTCCCACTCAGCGCCTGCTCCTCCCGACTAGCGCTAGCTTGATAGGTTCTCAAGCGCTCAGTCAATTCGCGTTTCTGTGCTTCCAGAAAAGCATATTCACGCTTATAAGCCGTCTCCAAGCTAATGGTATTTTGCTTGGCTGAATTCTGTTTATTGGCAGGAGCCGATTCAGGTTTTCTTTCAGGTACTGAAACCGATCGGTTCTCGGCGGCTCCAGCGTCTTTCTGATCTTGCGCGAAAACCGAACTGGACGAGACTATTAACACTGTCAGGATCGATAATATTATTTTCATTTTTTTAACGGATTCGGTAATTCAAAATAACCTTGGCGAATTTGCTTCTTCAATGAATCAAACAAATTTCTGATTCGCTCCCTATCACCGGCGTTATCCACAATTTCAAACTGCCAACCGCCTTGTGCCAGTTTTTTAGCCATTCCGCTTTGGTTGTCCTTGGTTTGGAAGAAGAGAAACACCGTACCCAGTTTCGCGATATCCACCAGCACTTTTTCTCCATTAAGCGTTACCGTTTGCTGGTAAATGCCGTTTTCTTTGCTCAGACGAATTTCATCTTCGATCAATGACCAAGTTTGGTTGACCGCTTTATTGGGATCTATTTGCTGATTGATCAAATTATTTTCCAGGTCACTGATCGCCTTGACGCGATCTTCCATTTTGAATGGAAATCCGGTTTGAATATGCAACCTATATTCACCCAGTGCCGCCAGCAGAACTGGCTTCAGACTTTCACCTGATTGCTCTGCCTGTTTCGCTGTAACACCCAATTTTTCGATGGAATGTTGCAACTTCTCGATACTCAGTTTTTGCCGACGTTCTTCAACACTCAAATCTGCCAATTGCGAATTAAGCGCAATCATTCTGCTGCCATGCTTCTCCTTATCAAGATCCAACTGCGTCTGCAGTGTTTCGACTTCGCCGCGAATTTTGGCCAATGATTTAGCTAGGTTTTCCAGGCTATTCCCCATCGCCACAGGAGTATTTAACAACAAGATCATCAAACTGGAGATTGAAGCTATTTTTTTTGAAAAGTGGTTATGCATAATTTCCTCATCAACAATGCCATGCATACTACAAGTTGAATATTTCACTTTCATGACAGTTCGATGTCATTTAATCAATTCCATTGGGATAAATCAGAATCGTTTTATCAGAGTGTCAAACTGAATGCTCGGGCAATGCAATCTTTTGCGATGTCATAAATCTTTCATATTGCTTCACTAAGATAAGCATCCAAGTCACTCAATACCGGAATCGCAGAATGATTAATCCCAAGATAATAAAAAGAAATGGTACATTTCAGTTAACCGATACCGATTGGCACATTCGTGCCATCCAGTTGATTGTGGGTGTACTGATGCTTGCACTCTATTTATGGATAGGTGCGGGCATTTTGAATTTAATATTGAGTCTGCTTGATATTGTGAAAAATGGGTGGGCACATGTCGCCGAGCGCATCATTGTAGATATCGTGCTGATCCTGGCATTACTGGAACTGATACGTATCTTGCATTCCTACTTGGCTCTCGGACGTGTAAAAGTAACTTTCATTCTGGATGTCGCACTGGTCGTGTTGATCGGAGAATTGATCGGACTTTGGTATAAAGAATACACCTTGCTGGAAGTGGGTCTCCATATTGCTGCCATTACAATACTGACGTTACTGCGGATTGTTTCCATTCGTTTTTCACCCGATGCGGTTGATTGACTTGATTGAAATCACGGGCATCAATCAACTTTCCATGAGATAAATTTATGACATTCATCAGATTGTCATAAATATGTCATGCTTTATTAATATTATTACAACATCTATTAGCTGATAGTGAATATCAATGGAGTAGTTGATGGCTGTAACAATACTGATTGTCGAAGATGAACTTGCAATTCAGGAATTGATCGCGCTTAATTTAAAAAAAGCTGGTCATATGGTTTTATGTGCGAGCGATGCGACACACGCAAAACTTCTGATTAACAATGTGTTACCTGATTTGGTGTTGCTGGATTGGATGTTGCCTGATATCACCGGTTTAGAATTCGCTCGAAATTTACGGCGCGAGGAACGCACCAAAACCATTCCGATCATCATGTTGACAGCCCGGATTCAAGAAAACGACAAAATTGCCGGTCTGGAAGCTGGAGCAGATGATTACATTACTAAACCATTCTCACCCCGTGAGTTACTTGCGCGGATCAAGGCGGTGCTGCGTCGTCGTTTACCCGAGATGTCCGATGAAATTATCGAGATTGGTGGGTTGAAGCTGGATCCTACAACACACAGAGTGCATATGTTCCCTGAGCATGATTCTACAAAGCTCACAGAAATCATACTAGGACCCACAGAATTTCGCTTACTGCACTTTCTGATGGCGTATAAGGAACGCGTACATACGCGTGCCCAATTGCTTGATCGTGTCTGGGGTGATCATGTTTTTATCGAGGACCGTACCGTCGATGTGCATATCCGCAGGCTACGCAAAATTCTTGAAACGGTTGGTAAAGAAAATCTGGTGCAAACCGTGCGAGGGACTGGTTACCGGTTTTCTGTCGAACGCAGCGAAGAAAGTATAGGATAAAACCGAGAAGGTAGGTCAATTGCAAAATGCAGTAGTTGCGACCCGATCTGACACGCACTGCGTCAAACCGGATAACTGTCAGATCAAGTCTGACCTACTAAATGATCTGAGAAATTAGATTAAAACTAGCACAGATTAAATTACCACAATATCCGCATGGGTCATGTCCAATCCAACACCAACCATAGCTATCTGCTCCGCAGCGCCAGCGCCATTAGCATCCGCATCATATAGGCAAGCACCTGTCGACTTGTTATAAATGATGAGGCCATTTGCATCCGACGCTTGCGCACCAATCTTAAACTGACCAGTAGCTAACGTGCCTGTAGTTGTTAATGCCGTGCAAACTCCATTCTCTAAATGGCTAACGAGTTAGCGGACAAAATCTTCCGGAAAGGATGTGTTCATTTTCTCGCGATTTAGCAAACTTATTTGCAGGCTCAGATGATCAATATCTGTCCATCCCGAGTGATCTACAGATGGAATCCAACGTGCACGCAAATAGCCACTTTTATCAATTATAAACTCCATATGATCAGGAGTTGTTCCGCGTCCGATAATATCAGGATGACTCAATGTTCTGCGTGACAATGCATAGCTTTCCGCAATTTCAGCAGCGCTTTGCGTAACAATGGGAAAAGGTAGCTCTTCAGCCACTAATTGCTCCATATCTTCGGCAGCAAGATCTTTATTGGGCACTGCAAGCAACGCAACATTTTGTTCCTTTAATCGCTCATAAGTTTGTTTTAACTGCTCCAAACGATCTCTAGATTGCGGCCATGAAAAGACAACCAGAAAAACAGTCTTATTTTCTCGAAACTCTTGCAGTGTGCCAAAGCTTCCATCATGAGTTCCGTATGAAAAAACCGGCGGCTTTACATATGCTTTATTGGGCACAATCTCTGACGTTAAAATCCGTGCCTGATATCCGCGCGACAATGCATGGATATAATTAACCAGGTCCCATCGATCTTCATCGGACAATTTCTCAGCGTAACCCGGCATATCCGTATTCACCATACCATTCGTAATCCAGTTATAAAAATCTCCTGGCGTATGCTCCACGGTATGCGGCTCAATGAGTAAATCCGGCAGTTTCGTGGATAAAGTCCGGGACTTGATACCATTACCCATTCCCTGAAGACCATGACATTCAACACAATGTTGTGCAAATACAGCAGCACCATGCGCCACAGAAGTTGCATCAAAAGGAACCGGTGGTCTCCGATAAGTTTCAGGATATGCTTGAATTGTCAGAGGTTGCAACGCAATCGCCCCCCCAGATATAAACAATATAGCTGGAATAAAAATTAGACGCTTTATTCCCCAGTTTCGTAGTCGACCTAGTTGCAAAACCACTGCAGCAAGCACCAGAACCGCCAAACCAATCCAGACTTGATTAGCAACATTGGGTTGATTCCAAGTAGCAATAACTGAGAATCGGAATGGAAATGGCCAGTTCTCAATAAGCGCATTCTTTACAGGCGTTGTATTGGTAATTATCGTCGCTAACAGTAGTAGTAGTAATGCTAAAATAAATTCAATGCGAACCCATTTCTTGATTCCACTTTTACCGCTATTTACATCAGAATCTTGTTTACAATTCAATAAAGGAAGCCAATAAGAACGTACTCGTGCAGCAATCAAAAGAATAATAGCTAATAGAAATATTTTTGCGCTTAAAAACCAACCATAGGGAGTCGCAACTAATGCAGCATAATAGCCATCAAATATTTGATCAGCAACCACTATTCCAGTAAATATAATCAGTAGCATCGTCGGTAATGCAATTGATGAAAACTTTTTCAGTGTCTCAAATTCGAAGTTTATAACCCTTTCGTTTGTCTCATTGTGTCTATCAAGAATTAGCAATATAAAAGCTGGTAAAGCTCCAAACCATACACCGGCCAGGATGAGATGAAGCACATATGGCATTACAGCTGTTACCGAGAATTCATCCGCTGCGGTATGACTAGCTAATGAGCTTGCAGCGAGCGGCAAAACCGCAATTGCAGCGCACATAGCATACCGCCACCGCGCTCTAGATGCTTTGCAAAGGTATAAAACTGCCAGCAATAGGAGTATTGCCGCTGTAAAACGTAAAATCCAAATCTGTCCTACACGCGTATCTCCCAACAGCCCCAGCCAAACCTCATGCTCTCCTAGACTACTAGGACTTCCAGTCACCTGCACTATGGTTGTACTTAGGATTACAAGCAAGCCTATCGGGACACTCACAGCTAGCCAAGGAAATAAACGCTCTAGTTGTCCTATCCATACTTTGGGCTGAGCTCGTTTTGCAGTACTTGTAATTATCAAAAATACACAACTGCCTAATAAGATTAGATTTGCTACAAGCTGAACCCAGCGTGCTAATGCTGCAATTATTTCTAACATTTATTGCGACGAGTTATTATTTTCTGATACTAAAATCATATTCTGACTCAATGACATGACCATCCACCGACATCACACGATAATGAACTGTATAGCGTCCGGGTTGGATCTGGGGCAAATTTAATACAATAGACTTCGGATCATCTGTAATTGCCTCTGGAATATTTTCAGTAACCAATTTTTTATTCGAGTCTTCTACTGTTACTGATGCATAAGACCCTTCGATTTTTTCATTAAACCAAAGCTGTATTTGTTTCGGTGATGTAGAAAGCGTAGCTCTGCGAGGCGGATCAGATTTAACTAAAGTCGCATGAGCCATTACAGAATTCACTTGAAATAATAAAGAAAATAAAATTACCGCTACAGCAAACGCTGTCACTCTTCTAACACCGTATTTTGATAATCGCTTATTTCGCACAATTTTTCCTCGATGCTTTGCTATTATTCTTTCAATAATCATTGGAT
>NZ_JAIEMO010000027.1 GCF_019752095.1 Nitrosomonas sp. | reverse complement strand
CTATAGTTTGGTGAAACACGAACACCAATCTCTGAGTAAACATTGTCCAACCCATTTGGGAGTCTGGTCCAAGTCGTACCGCCATCGGTGGATCGCAGAATGTTGGTATATTGATCTGAGGTCAATTCTCCATCGGTGGCCAAGAAGACCGTATTATCATTGGCAAAATTAGGCGAAATGCCTAATCCATATACCATGTCGTGTGGATTATGGGCATGAATGTTATTGTTAATGACGCAAAGCAAGATGAAAAATGTAAAAAATGTTACTTTACGCTGAAAAAAACTAATTTTCATTCTCTAGTACCTCTAGTTAAAAATAGTAAATAGTAATATGCGTTATTTCTGGATAATTGCATTTGCTTGATGATGAGTGATAACGCTTAAGATTTTTAGCTAACTTTAGATTATTAATACGCTTCTTGTCGTCAAATTTGAGCGATTATCTAAGATGCCAGATCTTATTTACTAAGGGTTAGTGTGAATGCTGTCTTATTGATTGATTGTTTGACAACTCTAAAAATTTCTTAGCTTCCTGTTGGAATATTATTAAATTGTATATTATAAAATGTTGGAATCCTAATCACTGCTAGTAGTATTCATTGTAAACATTCGACATTCATAACTGCGATTATATAAATTGTATGCTGCTTAACACTGATTAACATGAAAAAATCATAGTCTTGTAGTTTTAAATTTAGTTAGTAGTGTCTCTGGATTCGAGAGTTAATGTATAAGAACTCTTTGGACGGCCAATACCCCATAATAGTTTTTTTTAATCTATTTTTACTCACATCATATCTTGCGAGCAAGTTTGCACGTAAGGAAATTATGTTTGCTCGATTAATTGTAGATGCATCCATTTATAAAATTAATCTCTTCCGGATTTAATTCCCCGCCCTTTGGGGCGAATGCTGGTTGAAAACCAGCAGATTGAAGAGCGAAGTTAATACTCCGCTGCTTGCGGCGGAGTGCTTTATTGGCAGCAGAAATACCGGAAGCTAATGGAATATTTATAAATTTCGCACCGGCGTATGCTGTGAGCTAAGAAAAGATAAAGAGATACAGGATATTGCAAAGCTACAAGGTAATGCTGAAAATACTTTCCAATATTCGTATTTGTCATTCCAAGTGAAATGAGGAATCTCATGGAGTCAATAGCATAGATTCTTCGTCATGCTTGAAATAAGCAGTTACCTAGAGATTCCCTAATCAGCTCTTGGCTTTCATGCGGTAGTACTTCGTTCTGAGGAAATTCAACTGATTTCACATGCATGTTGAATGTTTAGCGAGAGATTCTCCAGCAATAATGTATCTTGGCATCGCGCGAAAAATCCTCGGGGATCATCGCTGCGCTGATATCTTCAATGATCAAATCGCTTAATCTCTCTTTGTCTAATTTAAAACGACGGAAGTTGGTCGAGAAATACAATGTTCCGCCTGGTGCCAGTAAGGCGATGGAGTTGCGGATCAGCACGACGTGGTTTTTCTGGAGGTCGAAGATTTCATCCATTTTCTTGGAATTGGAAAAAGTGGGAGGATCGAGAAAGATAAAATCAAATAGCAGTTTGTGCTTTGCTTGAGCCTGTTGTGTCAACCAGTCCGTGCAATTAGCCCGAATCAGCTGGTGTTTGTCGTTGCTGATGCCATTGAGTTGAAAATTTCGCTTGGCCCAATCCAAATAAGTGTTAGACATATCCACCGTGATGCTCGATTCCGCACCGCCGATCGCTGCATGCACTGTGGCGCTACCGGTATATGCGAATAAGTTTAAGAAACGTTTACCCTTGGCTTGTTGTTGAATCAGCAAACGCATTGGACGATGATCGAGAAACAGTCCGGTATCTAGATAGTCCTCAAAATTCACCCAGAATTTGCAACCGCCTTCTTGCACGACATGAAAGCGACGGGAATCGCCCTGCTTTTCATATTGATCTGTGTTTTTCTGTTTTCGGCGTATTTTTAAAAACACTTGCTCGGGAGGAATTTTCAGTGCCTTGGGTATTTCTGCCATTATTCCGGCCAGTCGCTGATTAGCCTTGATGGGGTCAATCGATTTGGGAGACTCATATTCCTGGACGTTGACCCAGGTTAGTTCGCCTTGATAAACATCCACGGCCACCGCGTATTCTGGTAGATCGGCATCGTACAGTCGGTAGCAATGTACTTGATTCTGCTTGATCCATTTGGTCAGTTTTTTTATATTCTTGCGCAGGCGGTTTGCGAACATTTCCGCCTGGCTGTCGAGTTGCTCGGCCTGGGCACGGCGGTTGATAAATTCAATGCGTTCCTGCTGAGATTTGGTTTTAGGTTCAAAAAAAGATTTTTCCTCAATGGTGAATCGCAACAATTTGCACTCCAGCGCACCATTGAATAGCGTTATCGGTTTGTGCGAGCGTATTCCCAATCTGAAACCAAGCTCTGGATTGCCGATAATGATTGCTGCTTGCCAGCTGGTAAAATGTTGCTTCAATACCTCTCCAAATTCGCGGTATAACATTCCGGTTTGTTCTTCATCGCCGAGACGTTCGCCATACGGCGGATTGCAGGCAATCAATCCTTTTGGCCAACTTATCGCCGCAGATGCATCCGCGATATCACGCTTCTCGATGTGAATCTTGCCTGACAATCCTGCGTTTTCAATATGCTGCAATGCGGCATTGACGCTATCGCGATCCTGATCAAAACCAACGATCACCGGCAATCTGACTAGGCCCACCGCACGGCGCTGCTGCGCTTCTTTCAAAATGTTTTGCCACAGCGCAGCATCGTGCTGCTTCCAACCTAGGAAACCGTAATAATCGCGTTGCAAACCCGGTGCGATATCACCTGCTATCAGCGCACCTTCTATCAACAGCGTACCAGAACCGCACATTGGATCGAGTAGTGAATGGCCTTGCCGGGCGATTTCCGGCCAACCTGCTCGTAGCAAAATCGCAGCTGCAAGATTTTCCTTGAGTGGCGCTGCAATATTAATGTCACGATATCCACGTTTATGAGAGCTTTCGCCGGATAAATCCAAACTCAATTGTGCAATTTCGTTATGCAGATAGACATTGACACGAATGCTGGGATATTCGGTATCGACATTAGGTCGACTACCAAACTTGGCACGAATTTGATCGACGATAGCATCTTTTACTCTAAGCGCACCAAAGTGTGTGTTATCGATTGTCGGATTATTTTTGCTGCTGAATGATACCGCTAAGCTGTCATTAGTGCCCAAATGCTCGGACCAGTCGATGCGTTGGACGCCATCATAAAGATCTTGCTGGGATTTAACCTCGAAACTACTGAGCAATAATAAAACGCGGTTGGCAGTACGCAACCATAAGCAGGCTTGGTAGGCCAGAGTCAAATCACCCTGAAAAGACACACCAGCCAATTTCTGGTGTATATCTTGCCCACCGAGGGCGCTGATTTCGTTAGCGAGAATGCCTTCCATCGCTTTTGGCGTGGTGGCGAAGAGTTGGTATTGCGTCATAATTTGTAACTGATTATGGAGTAACCGCGTAGGATACTCGAATGTTTGGTCGTCGCGCAGTTTTTTGCTTAATCTCTGACCTGTATTTGAAAGAAATTGAATTTCTTTTTAAACATCGCCGTGATAATCTTTATGTATAGTTGCTTTTAGATCCACTGAAACTTCCTGAGCCTCTTGGTTGAAAAGGAGCAATGATGGATAGACTGGGACTTCCAATTGTTTTGCTGGCAGCTTTATGGGGAGCTGTAAACACGACACTGAGTTTTTTTCAAACCATTAATGCGCGGCGTGATTTGATATTTGAGTTGATTGATGAGTGCGGATACTGTGCCGAGAAAACATTGGGGCCGATAGAAATCTATTTTACCAATCTTCTGCCCCTTACCATTGGAAATATCATCTTTCTTGGTTTGATTAGTTATGTAATCTTATCAATTCCGCGCCACATGAAGATTGAAAATACTGCAGAAGCTGAGCATTTAAAAATAGCCTGTCGGGTTATTGCGGTGCTTCCTATTTTCGGAGCAATTTCTTTTGCTGCTGGCGGTATATTTGATCTGGTCATTCTTATTCGGTCTTTTAATTGATGAGGAATCCTCTAATTAGAGTTTTCGTTTTTGCCTTTCTGTCTGTGAATTTTAGTCTTAGCGGCTGTGCAGTCATGGACAAAGATATTCCGGGTTGGCCACAATATCGTAATTCAGGGGCAATTAGTGAACTGCAACTGGCGTCTAAAAGCTACGGCAAAGGCGATCCGGTGCTTCTAATTCACGGTTTCGGCGCCAGTAGTTATAGCTGGCGACACGTTATTGAACCTTTGGCGCAGAAATACCGTGTAATCACTATTGATCTGAAAGGTTTTGGCGAATCACCCAAACCGCGTGATGGCGCATACTCTGTTTATGAGCAGGCAAGATTGGTAAGGAATTTTATCCTCGAAAACGATCTGAAGAATTTTCATATTATCGGTCATTCTTATGGTGGCGGAGTAGCGCTGGCCACATCGTTATATTTGGTTTCATCGCATCCGAATCTACAGCGTAGCCTGGTGTTGATAGACAGCATTGCCTACCCACAAGAATTACCAGGGTTCGTGAAAATATTGGCTACTCCGGTATTGGGGCCGCTAGTGATTTATGCTATTCCAAATTCCATCCAGGTGAAAAGCCTGCTGAAGAAAGTGTATTTTAACGATGCTTTGATTCCGCAAAGTGCCATCGACCACTATGCCAAAAATCTCAGTAAGCCCAATGCAAAGTACGCAACGCTCACCAGTGTGCGGCAGATGCTGCCAGCAGATTTACAACAATTTTCAGAAAACTATGCCAGTTTGACTCTCCCTACATTAATCATATGGAGCAGGGATGACGAAATTGTTCCATTGGCAATTGGCGAGCGTCTACATGAGAATCTGTCCAACTCAAAACTGGTTGTCCTTAGCGGTGTTGGCCATGCTGTTCAAGAAGAAGAGCCATCACTGGTATTACCTTACTTGCAGGAATTTTTGGATAAAGACGCGCATCATGCACAGTCTGGATTGTAATTGTAGCCGAGGAGAAAGATTAGCTTATTGTTCATCATAAAGTTAAAGCCACCGGTTTTAGGCGGTGGTTGTTTTGTCAGTTTTTACTCGGGATATGTGCTTTAGCATATGCAAATATTTCTTGACATTAAAAATCGTCCACAATTCTAGCAAGATATAATAAGTACTAGAAGTAACTTGATGTCAAGCTGAAGAATATCTCGTAACCATATGATAAATGTTACATAATAATAGTGTTAAATTATTAATCAATCCAAGAAAAACCCTTAGAAATATTCGAGTTAGCCAGCCAAACAGAGAGTTGTTCACAAAGTTATCCACAGAAATTGTGGGTAATTGATGAAACTTTATGGCAAATAAAGCAATAACTCGAGAAAAGAGAACTGCAAATTATACTGAGATCTTTGCGCGGACAAAAGCTCATTGAGAAGGGCAAAGATCTCCAGTGGTGGGCGGAATTCGAAAACCAGAGCGGTTAATGGTGGACTGGGTATTACCTGTGAGAGTTACTGTCATTCTTTGCGTATCCCATTGCCCCACTTTTTCATGATTTTACGTTTAAGTGCTTGTCCACATTTCTAGAGAAACTTCATTTATTCTATGAATTAACTGTAAGTATGAGTTTCCCAATGAATTGGTTTTGTTCAAGAAAGCGCTGTGCTGCAGCAGCATCTGCCAGCGCAAAAGTACGCGCAATTTCCACCTGTAATTTATGGGCATCAAACAATGTCGCGCATTGTCGCAGTATTTCGCCTTGATGGCGCTTCGCGTCTTCCAGTTCGAGCAAAACTGGTGTCAACATTAGTTCAAGACTGAAGCGGACATTGCGCGCACGAGCCTCTCCCCAGTCAGTATCCGGTGCGGATTGTAGAATGGTTACAACGTCACCGTAGGGCTTGACGCAACGAAAACAGCTTTGTAGAATTTTCGGTCCTACGGTATCGAGCACAATATCCACGCCATTATTGTTTGTCCAGTGCAATACCTCTGCAACTACGTCCTGTGTGCGGTAATTGATGATCAGATCTGCACCTAGGCGTTTTGCGAAATTTACTTTTTCTTCAGTGCTTACTGTGGTGATGACGCGGGCTCCGGCTAGTTTGGCCAATTGAATAGCGGCATGACCAACGCCACCAGCACCGGCATGAATTAATACAGTTTGATTCTGAGTGATGCGTGCACGATCATGCAATGCTTCCCACGCGGTAATAAAAACCAATGGTGCAGCAGCAGCCTGCTCGAAGGTAAGCGAACACGGTTTTAATGCAAGTAAATTGGCGTCGACATGCACGTATTCGGCATAAGTGCCTTGGCGATTGTTAAAGCCGGGTTGTGAAAAATAAACTTCATCGCCAGGTCTGAATTCATTCACTCGCATTCCTACTGCTTCTACAATACCAGCTCCGTCGCATCCTGGTATTACTGGAAAAGTGACCGAAAATTGTTCAGGGGCTGCCCGAATTTTGCAGTCGATTGGATTGATGCCGATTGCTTTGATGCGAACTAGAACTTGATTTTCATCGCAATGACTGGACAGTGCAATATCTCCAAAACACAGAATATCCGCTGAACCACCTGTGTCAAAATAAACTGCTTTCATCTTTTGCTCCGACAGTATGGTTGATTGCTAGAGGCCTATAAAAAACTATGGTTCTTAAAAATTAATGCCGAGTATTAACATTAATTATTGGTAATCATGCCGTAGAGTTTATCTTTATGTAATAGGCGCTTCTTTTTCAATTCTTCCAGATACTCGTCAGTGGTGTTTTTGACACCTTCTTCGATTCTGAGAATTTCGCGATTGATATCATGATATTCGTCAAACAGTCGGGCGAAGTGACTATCATTGGTTTTTAATTCATGAATGCGATCGTAATACTCAGGGAACTCATGATGTAAATCATGTTTTTCTATCATGGCTGATTCCTTATTAGATATATGGACGTAAAATTATAAGTTTTTGACTGCGGAGATTATAAATATTTAGTGAATTGCTGTACTTTTTTCGAATCATTCACATTTTATACACGTGATTTAAAGTTTACTGATATGCAATTAGACTTTGCAAGCTATCTTTTAATAAATAAATTTTGAATTGAAAGCATCGAATTAAGCTACAGTTCTGCTAAAACCAAGAATATTCGAAGTTACATAGATTCTTTTGAGTAAGCGGACTCAACTTCGATGCGCTATAATTTTATGTTTATGTTACCGAAAGGTTCAAGCAATGTTGCAGGGGATTAATCTTGCCTGTGTTCGCGGTGATCGCGAACTATTCAAAGATATCAATTTTTCTCTCGAAGCCGGTAGTTTGCTGCAAGTTCGTGGTCCTAATGGCAGTGGCAAGACCAGCTTATTGCGTATGCTATGTGGGTTGTCAAATCCTGCTGCTGGTGAAATTCTCTGGCGTGGTACTTCTATCCAATCGCTAAATGGAGATTATTTTGCTGCAGTCACCTATATTGGTCATTTGAGCGGCACCAAAGATGATTTAACGGTTATTGAGAATTTGCGCATTTCAAGTGCGTTGGCAGGTTCAGAAATTAGTATTAGTCAGGCCAGTGATGCGCTGAAGCATATGGGGCTGAGAGGGAGGGAAGCTTTGCCCGTTAAGGTTTTATCGCAAGGACAGCGTCGTCGCGTTGCTTTAGCGCGATTACTGGTCTGTAGTACCACATTGTGGATCCTCGATGAGCCATTAGTTGCGCTAGATGTTATGGCTGTTAAATTGATTCAAAAATTACTGGAGCAGCATTTGCAAAGAGGTGGCGTGATCGTGATGACAACACATCAGGAAATTGAGGTGACGGCAACATCAATAACGCAGTTGCATTTGGCTTAATATGTTTATGTGGATAATTAAACGCGATTTATTATTGGCAATGAGGCGTCAATCAGATGTGTTGACTACATTGTTTTTTTTCATCATCGTAGTGAGCCTGTTTCCTCTAAGTGTTGGACCCGAAATGAATATGTTGCGTACGATGGCACCCGGTGTAGTTTGGGTCGCAGCTTTATTGGCTTCGATGTTATCGCTGGGAAGAATGTTTTCAAATGATTATGTTGATGGCACATTGGAACAGATGCTGTTATCACCTCAGTCACTATCGCTGTTAGTACTTGGTAAGGCGTTTGCACATTGGTTGGTAACTGGAGTGCCATTGGTTTTAATGGCACCAGTATTGGGTATTCAGTACGATTTGCCAACTGATGCATTACTTGTTTTAACAGCGGCTTTATTATTAGGGACGCCGGTTTTAAGCTTGATTGGAGCAATCGGTGCGGCATTGACTTTAGGATTACGAGGAGGGGGGGTGCTCGTTTCGCTGTTGGTGTTACCGCTTTATATTCCTGTGCTGATTTTTGGTGCTGGCGCGGTTGAGGCCAATATGGCAGGGGTCGCGTTTGATGCGCATTTATCATTGATTGGCGCATTTCTATTAGTATCGATTGTATTTGCGCCTTGGGCTGCTGCTTCGTCCTTGCGAGTTTCTTTAGAATAACTGAGATATTTTTTTGAGTTTGTTTCAATATCTCGAGATTAATTGAGGGTAATTTATTACACCTTTTATATAATTTCTGATTTTTTGGTATAAAATTACTGACCCCCCAAATTGGGGATAGTTGAGGGATGAAAATTAACATGAAGAATTTTAATATTAAATATGGCGATTAATTGGTTCAAGTACTCTTCTCCTGCTAGCTTTTATTTGTTGGCGGGAAAAATGGTTCCGGTATTTGTTTTTATTTCGGTAATGTTGTTGATAGTAGGGCTTTATGTCGGTTTTTTTGTTGCGCCAACCGATTTTCAGCAAGGTGAAGCTTATCGGATTATTTTCATACACGTACCTGCGGCATGGATGTCAATGTTTCTATATGTCGTGATGGCATTTTGGGCGGGTATCGGATTGGCTTTTAATACAAGATTGTCCTCTATGTTTGCAACTGCAATTGCGCCAACAGGAGCCATGTTTACTTTTATTGCGCTATGGACTGGTGCGTTATGGGGCAAGCCTATGTGGGGAACGTGGTGGGTATGGGATGCGCGATTGACTTCTGAGTTAATCTTGTTTTTTCTTTATATTGGTTTTATGTCCTTACAAGCAGCAATTGACGATCCGCGACGTGCTGATAAAGCGGGCGCAATCATTGCTTTGGTCGGTGTTATTAATATACCGATTATTTATTTTTCAGTGCAGTGGTGGAATACCTTACATCAAGGTGCATCGGTAAGCCTTAATCAAGCACCTGCGATGGCGACGACTATGTTGACCGGTATGCTAATTATGGTGTTAGCTAGCTGGATGTACTCCATCGCAGTAATATTAAAGCGTGCACGCGTTATCATTCTTGAGCGAGAAAGCCATACAGCCTGGGTAGCGGAACTGCATAAGAAAGGAGCTATATAGTGATTTGGTCAAGTTGGTCAGAGTTTTTCTCAATGGGAGGATATGGACTCTATGTTTGGGGATCATATGTTGTGACTTTCATGTGTATAGCAGGTGAAATCCTGTTAATTTCAAATCGTCGACGAACTTTAGAAAAACAATATAGTCACATCGAAGACTTAGATAATAATGAGACAAAAAATGAAACCACGTCATAAGAAGCTTGTAATGATAGCCTCTGGAGTTACTGCATTAGGAGTTGCAGCAATTTTGGTATTGAATGCTTTTCAAAGTAATTTGGTGTTTTTCTTCAGTCCGTCTCAAGTTATTGCGAATGAAGCGCCAATTGGTAAAAGTTTTCGCATTGGTGGATTGGTCGCAGAAGGTAGTGTTAAACGTGATGATGGGTCGACTACAGTGCATTTTGCTGTGACAGATACAGCAGAAACAATACCTGTCGTATATACAGGCATTTTGCCTGACTTATTTCGAGAAGGTAAGGGTGTTGTCGCACAAGGAAAAATATCCGATGCAGGTATTTTTTTGGCTGATGAAGTTCTTGCCAAGCACGATGAAAATTATATGCCGCCTGAAGCTGCCGAAGCCCTAGAGAGGGCTGCTAAAGCACAAAGAGCATCTCTAGCGCAATAAAGTTTTCTCAGAGAAGTTAATCTTCTCTGGGAGGTTCAATTTTTAATCCTGAATAATTTTTAATTTTTTAAATAAATAAAATCATGATTCCAGAAATTGGTAATTTTTCTTTAATACTTGCTCTCCTCTTAGCCACTTTACAAGGAACGTTACCTATTATAGGTGCGGCACGTGGTATTCCTTCTTGGATAGCATTGGCAAAACCAGTCGTTCAAGGGCAATTTGTATTTGTACTGATTGCATTCTTTTGTTTGGCATATTCCTTTATCAGTAGTGATTTTTCTGTTCTGAACGTAGCCAATAATTCGAATACCGAATTGCCATTTCATTTTCGATTAGCAGCAACGTGGGGATCTCATGAAGGCTCCTTATTATTATGGGTTTTGATGCTTGCTAGTTGGTCTGTTGCGGTCAGTGTTTTTAGCAAGCAGTTACCGGATGATGTCGTTGCAAGAGTCATTGGAGTTTTAGGTCTTGTTAGTATTGGTTTTTTGGTATTCATGTTATTTACCTCAAATCCTTTTGATCGTCTATTACCCGCTGCAGCGGAAGGAAGTGATTTGAATCCTCTGTTGCAAGATTTTGGTATGGTAGTGCATCCACCTATGCTCTATATGGGATATGTTGGGTTTTCTGTTGCTTTTGCTTTTGCTATTGCTGCATTATTGAGTGGAAAGCTGGATGCGACGTGGGCGCGTTGGTCACGACCGTGGACGATTATTGCTTGGGTATTTCTAACGATTGGGATTATGCTCGGTAGCTGGTGGGCGTATTATGAATTAGGTTGGGGTGGTTGGTGGTTTTGGGATCCAGTGGAGAACGCATCGTTTCTACCGTGGCTGGTCGGTACGGCTTTAGTCCATTCGCTGGCGGCTACTGAAAAACGGGGTAGTTTCAAAAGTTGGACAGTCTTATTGGCAATTAGTACATTTGCGCTGAGCTTGCTAGGAACATTTTTAGTGCGCTCAGGAGTTTTAACTTCTGTTCACGCATTTGCAACCGATCCTGCGCGTGGTGTATTTATTCTCGCTTTTCTTGTGATTGTGATTAGTTGTGCTTTGTTATTGTTTGCATGGCGTGCGCCAAAGGTAGGCTTAGGAGGTAAATTTGATTTACTCTCGCGCGAATCAATGCTGTTGGCCAACAATATATTGTTGCTAGTTGCAGCGGCAAGCGTGTTGCTAGGAACGCTTTACCCATTGATTATCGATGCTCTTGGCTTGGGTAAGCTATCGGTAGGCCCTCCATTCTTTGAAGCGGTTTTTGTGCCTATCATGACACCAGCAATTTTCTTGATTGGTATTGGGCCTATTTCACGTTGGAAGCAGATGAGTTTGCCTGCGTTAGCTATTCGGTTACGCTGGGCGTTTGGGATTAGTGTGGTTTCTGCTCTGATTACACCATTTTTTATGGGCGAATGGAAGCCAATGGTGAGTTTTGGCTTATTGTTAGCATTCTGGATTATTGTTTGCGCATTTGTTAATGTAAAACATCGTCTGAATAACTCTGGTGAGGGTAATTTATTGACTAAGCTATCTAAACAGTCAAGAAGTTATTACGGAATGCATTGCGCACATATTGGAGTGGCGATATTTATTATTGGCGTAACGTTAGTAAACAGTTATGAAACTGAGAAAGATGTGCGTATGGAAATTGGTAGTAAAGTGACCGTTGGCGGTTATGTTTTTCAGTTTAATGGTACCAGTGATGTTGTCGGCCCAAACTATAAAGCAGTCAGAGGTGAAATCTCTGTTCTCAAAGATGACCAATTTGTTCGCAATTTATATCCAGAAAAGCGCACCTATAATGCTTCGGGTATGGCAATGACTGAGGCGGCGATCGACACAGGTTTTTTTCGTGATCTTTATGTTGCTCTAGGTGAGCCTCTATCTAATGGTGCCTGGGTGGTTCGTGCTTATCATAAGCCGTTTGTCGATTGGATATGGTTTGGGTGTATATTGATGGCAATGGGTGGTATTACTTCAATCACCGATCGTCGTTATCGTCTGAAGATTATCAAAAAGGAATCTACAGCTGCGCGCGTTGCTGAACCAGAAAAGCAAGCGGAAGGTACTCCTGCAGCAGTTGCATCTGCAACAACTAAAGTTGAGTTGGCTACGGAGACAACTAAAGTATGATGCGGTATTTGATGCCCTTAGCTATTTTCATGGTGTTAGCAGTTTTTTTGCTAATTGGTTTGACATTAAATCCTCGGCAGGTACCTTCACCGCTGATAGATAAACCGGCACCAAAATTTCAGCTCAACCAACTGCATGAGCCAGATAAAATAATGTCTTCAGAGGATAATCTCGGCAAGGTTTGGATGCTTAATGTGTGGGCGTCTTGGTGTGTTGCATGTCGAGACGAGCATCCTTTGTTGGTGCAATTAGCAAATTCGGGAATTATTCCAATTTACGGTCTCAATTACAAGGATGAACGTAATACAGCATTGCAATGGTTAAAACGTTATGGCGACCCTTATGCTATAAGTATTGTAGATACTGATGGAAAAGTTGGAATTAATTATGGTGTTTATGGTGTTCCGGAAACTTATGTAATCGATAAGGAAGGAATTATCAGGCATAAGCAAATTGGGCCGGTTACGGTAGACTCACTAGAAAAAACAATTCTTCCTCTAATTAAAGAATTACAAAATCAGGCATAAAAGCTTGTAAGTTAAATGTAAGGGTTTATTCTTCATGATGCGTCAATTCAGTGATGTAGTGAAAGTTACTATTTTTGTTTTTGTACTGTTCTCAATTTTCCCACTTAGCACATGGGCAAAAGAAGCTATACCTGTCGCTGAAGATCCAGAGATTGAAAAAAGAATGCTGGCATTGACCGTAGACTTACGCTGCTTGGTTTGTCAGAATGAGTCCATTGCAGACTCCAGAGCGGAATTTTCAAATGACATTCGTCGTGAAATTCGCGAGCAAATAAAGGACAACAAAACGGATAAAGAGATTGTGCAGTTTTTAGTCGATCGATATGGGGATTTTGTTCTTTATAATCCCCCTATGAAGCCGACAACAGTCCTATTATGGTTTGGCCCGGCTATTTTGTTTTCGATCGGATTAGGTTCGTTGATTGTTTATTTGAAGCGTCGACGTTTACAAATAGAAGATGTATCGCTTTCGCAAGAGCAGCTTAAAGAAGCGGAAGCATTACTGAATGAGGATAAAAAAGGTAAGAACGTATGACGGCTTTTTGGATTATTTCTGGAATTTTCATTGTTACAGCACTATTATTTATTATTCCAACGCTATTACGGAATAAAGACACTCAGCTTAAAAACTTAGAGAACGATGCGGTTAACATTACGGTTTATCGTGATCAGCTCGTTGAGCTCGATAAAGACTTGGAAAACGATATCTTAAGTCAAGAACAATATGACAAGAGCAAGCAGGAGCTGCAGCAACGTATGTTGCAGGATGTTACTAAACATGAAGAAGTAGTTATTCAGAAAAATAAAAAAATTTATAATATTGCGCTTTCAACGGTGATTGCGCTGATGTTACCACTAGGCGCAGTTTTTCTGTATTTAAACATCGGTGATACGCGCGGATTGTTGCCGCAGGAACAGCTTGCCAGTGCAACACAAATGAATCGTGGCGGCGGCGGTGGCGAAGATCTTGCAGGTCATGATTTCTCGGCTGCGCTGGAAACTCTAATTGCTCGGCTGAGTAATAATCCAGAGGATATCGAAGGTTGGGTAATGCTGGGTCGTACCTACACAGCAATGGAACGCTATACTGAAGCTAGTAATACGTACGCAAAACTGGCGGAATTGGTGCCTAGTAATCCACAAATTTTGAGTGACTATGCCCGTGTGTTGGGACTTAAGAATCAAGGAACTCTGGCTGGAAAACCGACCGAATTGCTTTATGAGGCGCTTAGGATTGATCCAGAATTTCCGCCAGCTTTAGCACTTGCAGGTCATGCGGAATTTGAACAAGAAAAATACAATGAAGCCTCGGCACATTGGGAAAAACTGCTGGAGACTATACCTCCTGATTCTCCGCTGGCAAAATCTGTCAAGGATAGTATTGCTGAAGCCAAACTATTGTCTTCAGGCGGGAAAGAGGGTGCTTCAGAACAGTCAATTGTAGTGAATGAATCAGCGACGCAAACAGATATTAAGCCAGTTAATAATGCTGCGGTTGATACAACAGAAACAATTTCGCTTTCAGTTTCTGGACAGGTAAACATTAAACCTGAATTGGCTACAAAAGCGGCACCTAACGATACTCTATTTATTTATGCGCGAGCGAGTACGGGACCTAAGATGCCTTTGGCGATACTGCGCTTGAAAGCAAGTGATCTTCCAGCAGCCTTTACATTGACAGACGATATGGCAATGATGCCTACAATGAAAATGTCCAGTTTTCCAGAAATTGTTATTGAAGCAAGAATTTCTAAATCTGGACAAGCTGTTCCTTCGAATGGCGATCTACAAGGGTTTAGCAAACCAATTAAGCTTGGCAGCAATGATGTTGAAATAGTAATTGATAAACAAGTACCATAAAAATGCCGGAAATTGATCTTACAGTAGAGGATTTCATATTACCTTCGACTGGCGATAAAGAATTTTCGCTGGCCAATTGTATGGGTAAAAATATAATTATCTATTTTTATCCAAAAGATGATACGCCGGGATGTACACTCGAGGGTCAAAATTTTCGCGATAATTGGAACCTATTTACAGAAATGAATTGCATTATCGTTGGTGTATCTCGCGATAGTATCAGGTCGCATGAAGGCTTTAAAGCTAAAATGCAGTTTCCATTTGAATTACTAAGTGATGCAGACGAGAAAGTGTGTGATTTGTTTGGTGTAATGAAAATGAAGAATATGTATGGCAAACAAGTTCGCGGCATAGAGCGAAGTACTTTTGTAATTGACACACAAGGTATTTTGAGAAAAGAATGGCGTGGAGTTAAAGTACCTGGGCATGTACAAGAAGTTTTAGACTTTGTTAATACACTTAGTCAGCAATAACTCATTCACTAGAGACTTCCTATAGGGTTAGTGGTGCAAGAGAGCACGTTTTTATAGATCGATACCTTTCTGTGCCTGGATACCGGCACGAAAAGCATGTTTAACATCGGCCATTTCAGTGACCGTATCTGCCATTTCACATAACGCGTCAGGCGCAGCCCGTCCGGTAATGACAACATGCTGCATGCTCGGGCGATTTCTCAGATCGTTTAGCACGGCGGCTATATCCAGCCAGCCAAATTTAAGCGGATAGGTCAATTCGTCAAGTACGATCAATTTTATTGACGAATCGCACAGCATTTTCTGCACGATTACCCAGCCGCGTTGCGCAGTTTCGGTGTCTCTCTCAAGGTTCTGCGTGTCCCAAGTGAAGCCCTCACCCAATACATGCCAGATGACATTATCTTGTTTGCTGAAGAATGCTTCTTCGCCTGTATCCGAACGGCCTTTGATAAATTGCGCAACGCCTACCCGCATACCATGTCCGAGTGCTCGTGCGAGCATGCCAAAGGCCGAACTGGATTTGCCTTTGCCGTTTCCTGTTAGAATCAGTAGTAAGCCTTGTTCACGATTCGCGCGTGCTATTGCCTCATCAATAACTTCTTTTTTACGTTGCATACGTGTACGATAACGCTTTGTGTGGTCAGATTCGACCATGTTGTTACCCTGTGGTTTTGTTTGGATTGAATTGCTGAGAGATCAACGTAAATAGCGTGTGAATTAAGACAGCGATACCCAGGTAAAACACGAATGTCTCGATATAGAGAGGTAAGTATTTGATCAGTTGGTTGCCGAATTCATTGAGATTTGTTTCTGTAATGTGGCCGGAAAAGAAATAAAAACCACCACTAGAGAATAGTCCGCATAAGATTAAACCGACGATGACACTGATAGAAAGTGGCATTAGAGTGCTTGATGCGAACTGATATCGTTGGGTGTACCAGCGACCAGCCAACCATAAGGAAGCGTACGCGGGTAACAGAAATACATAGGCCGGAGTCAAACAATAATCACTCACACCTCCCCAGTTAGTCGCAGCAAAGTCAAGCCACCAACTTAGCGCAAAGAAGCCTAATAATGGCCATGTGGAAGGCAGATACACGCCCGCAAGAAAGAAAATGGCCCAGGAAGCATCCGCCAGATTATGTGTGGAGGCAAAATGATGGCTACGGGTAAGTATCATCAAAGATACCAGCAATAATCCAATTGCTATTTGACTGCGAGTAGATATAGTCAACATAATTGACTCCTTAATTAAGGTTGATAACGTACCATGGCAAAGAAATTCCGCCCGGGCTGATTATAGAATGCTGCTGTTTCATAGCGTTCATTAAATAAGTTTTCAATACGCCCCTGCAAACGCCAATGTCTATTAAAGATATATTCAGCGCGAAGATCAAATTTAACATAGCTGTCCAATTTGCGGGTATTGGCGAGATTATCATAGCGCTGACCTTCGACCAATAGCATCGCACCCATTGCGTACTGACCGAACTGGCGATCTGCATCGACTCGGAATGATTGTTCGGCGCGCCGTGGTAATATATTACCGCGATTTAGCCCGGACGAACGATCTTCTGGATTCAGGAGTGTCAGGTTAGTATTGAATTGCCAGCCTTTGATCTGTGTGCTGAATATACCTTCAAATCCGCGGATACGCGCTTTGTCAATATTAACCGGTGCAAAAGTTTCGGCATCAAATGCGATCAGATGTTTAATATGGGTTTCAAACAGATTTAACGACCAATTGCCCCAATCAGTTTTGCCACGAATGCCAAATTCATAGCTGCGCGAATCCTCCGGGCGCAGATTAGGGTTGCTAGAGAAGGGATAATACAACTCGTTAAACGTTGGAGCTTTAAAGGCGCTGCCGAAATTGAAGAGTAAACGGGTGTTTTCCGTAAGCGGGTAGCCCCAGCCAGCTCCGCCTGTCACTCGACTGCCAAATTGCTGATTATCATCATGCCGCAATGACAGCTGGAAATCATGTTTAGCAATAGTGGCTTGATGTTGTGCAAAAACACCCCAGTTGTTACGCGAATGTACGGTAAACGCTTCGGTGCTTTTGACATGGTCTTTCTGATAATCCATGCCGATAGTCAGCAAGTGATTGGGATTCACGGTGAAGTCATTTAGCACTGAAATGGTATCGCGTATGGTATTAAATCGGTTTTGAAATGTCGTGCCAAGCGCAGCAGTATTAAGAAAATTGTCCGAATCCTCCCTGCTACGGCCACCAATCAGATTAATGCGCCAGAAATCTAACGGGGAGTATCGTGCTGTACCACCCAGAACCTGCTGCATTAATACGGCTTTGTTGGCGAAACTGCCATCAAATTGCGAATTTCCGGCAGATTGCATAAAACTGCCATCGATTTCTAGTCCATTCTGAAAACGATACCCAGCGCGCGCAGAACCGGCGACATTGCGATAGCCATCCCGATCGGGTTGAGGTTCATTAATAAAGCAGCCAGCACTGCTAGAACCGTTACAGGCATTAAATCCTTGGGTTCCAATACCGCTGGCAGTCATATTAAACCAGCCTTGTTTGCCGCCATACGACAAACCTGTGGAGCCTTCCAGTGTGCCGAAGCTGCCGCCGCCAAAACCAAAATTTTGCTTCAATCCGGTACCATCACCTTTGCGTGTAAAAATATGAATGACACCACCGATTGCCTCTGAACCATAAAGACTGGAGCGCGGGCCGCGTACAATTTCAATGCGATCAATCTGTTCAATCGGAATGTTTTCAAACGCAGTCGTGCCAGACGTGGCGGATCCAACCTTGATGTTGTCGATCATCACTAGAACATGATCCGACTCGGTACCCCGCATTTGAACAAAGGTTGCTTTACCGGCCCCGCCCTGATTGACTACGTTAACACCTGGCACACCACGAAATAAGTCCTGAATTGAGCGTGCTTGTTGACGCTCAATGTCCTTGCGGGTAATTACCGTTACCGAAGCTAGCGCAGCATCGGCAGTCTGCGCTGTGCGTGTTGCCGTGACAATAACTGGCTTCTCCTGGTGATCCGCATTGGCTGCGAATATTGATGTGGTGATACCCAACCATAGCGCGATCAGTGCCGGAAAGCGATATTTTTGCATGATCTGATTCCTTCGCGCACACCCGCGCGTTGTCAAATTTAAAAATAAAGGAATGCAGAGAAGAATCGGAAAATGGACAAACAGAACAGCTTGTAGGGAAGCTAATCGTAATGCCACTGATTGCCCTCCGCAACACCGTAGTATGTTTACTTTAGGCCGGTCTCCGGACTCATGAGCGGAATAAATTCCACATCTGCGCCTTCCCGTGTTGTGGCACAGTGGCATAAAGCAGATGGTTTACTCATTTACCGTTGCGGGGGCAGTGCTGGCATTGCTCGAAGTTATTCAGAGCGCACCAGCTTCCCGTTTAACCTTTAAGAAAAGCACTTGCAGGCACCTAAAATGTGAGGACGGAACTTACCTGACCTGTAGCAGATGTGTCAAGGAAATTGGTGGATTATTCATACATCGCAGCAACCTGTTTTCAATTAAGCAGTTCAAATTGTTTGAGTTCGAATGTCAGGTTTGACTGCTCAGGTACTTGCTGTAGCTTAACAAAATAGGTGAATATTTGACCGTTGGCATCGGTAATATTGACAAAGGTAAGATTGAGCTTACCAGAGGACTGATCGAAGGTGGCGCTATCGTCACGAAAGCGATCGGCTAATATCTCAGCATCCATTAGCTCAAAGCGCATCGGATCGCTCCCTGGAACATGCTGCAAGCGAGCGCGATAAATAGTGCTTCCGCCATCCGCCAGAAAGACGTTGATTGCAGGTATTTCGAGTAAATTACCTTTAAAGCTGGCGTTGGGAATCAGTTTGTACACCGCGCCCGTGGTTCCAAAAGGCGTGCCTGTGGTATTGCCTAGCACATAGAGTTCGCCATCGCCATCTTGTCCGAAACCAAGCACCCAAAAACCGGGTTGATCGCGATCGGTCAAGTCTAATTCCAGAATTTTACTACCATCAGAATAAAAAATCCGACCATCGCTATTGCCGGTTCTGGCGGTATCGCCAAATACATATTTTCCTTGCAGGGCAGGGATGGCATTGCCGCGATAGACAAATCCGCCAATGATGGCGATGCCTTCGTCATGATCATATTGAATCACCGGGTCGATGAAGTTCCCTGCTACGGTGCCGTCGGTTACAAATACAGCGCGCCGCCATTGTGATTGAATTGAGGTTGATCAATGGTCAATAATGCACGAGTCTCTTGTACTGCGAGATCCGGGTCAATATTGGAGAAATTGAATTTCCATTCTCGGATGACCGAGCGATGATTGGGGCTGGCACCAGTTGGTATGGTGGAGAAATCACTGGTTTCCCCGGCGGATTCTGAAGTATAAGTATACAAAATTTCATTCACGGCATACTAAGGATGAAAAGCAAAGCCGAGAAAACCGCGTTCGTCAAATGAATCATTACCAGAAATTCCCAATGGATCTAGCAAGCCGGAGAAATCCATAAAAAACTTATCGCCACTTGTCAAATCGATACGCCACAATTTTCTTGTTTGATCATTTATGTACAAGCGCTCAGAATCACATGGGTCAGAAACCGCTCAATTGGGTGCAGTCAGGCCGGTCCCAATTTTGCTTCAGCCGTAAGCGAATAGAACCTTTCGGAATTGGTTCTGGGATTGGATTATCTAAACGTTCTCCGACAGAATTTACTGAAGCTTTAGCAGTGTTTAGAGTTAATTGATTGCCGGTCCGCTGGTTGCGATGCCCAACAATAATAATAAAGTGAATATTAGATGTTGAAATTTCATTTTTAAGCCCCCCGTAGATGGAATTCAGTTTATAGTTTTTTAAGCTAACCATTTCTCGAATAACCATAAGTTAGGGTGAATACAGTGGTTTTACTATAAAAGAAAATTTTATCCTGATGTTATTATCAACATCATTGATTTGAACTATGCAGGCAGTTGTCATCAAGCGAAATCATGGGTGAGTGATCGTTTTTGACCTGATTACCAATCTTTGCTACATTGCTTTAAGGTGATGAAATTGTCATCTTACTTGTATTCGATGGATTCACACCTTTACTATGGATTTTACAGATGGGCCAAGAGATTTCCCAGACGCATTTTAATGAACAAACCTTTAAAGAATATAATCATCGTTTACAGAATGAAGCGGAATTACTGCAAACTCAATTAGCTCAAGGATATTTCTCGAATGTTGGCGAGATTTGCGGGTATGAGCTGGAATTTTGGTTGATTGACCACAATTATTTTCCGTCCCCAATTAATCAAGCTTTTCTGACCCGCCTTAACAATCCTTTGGTGGTGCCAGAGCTTTCTTGTTTCAATGCGGAACTCAATGGGATTCCTCTGCCGTTAAGTGGGGATGTGCTATCGACAATGTTCAAGGAGCTCAATCAAAATTGGCAGCAATGTCAGGAAGTTGCACATGGAATGGATAGCATGTTAATGATGGTTGGGATCTTGCCCACTGTGCGGCAAAAAGATCTGAGACTTGCGAATATGTCTGATCTTAAACGTTATCGCGCGTTAAATGAACAGGTGGTGATGCAGCGGGTTGGCCGGCCACTTCGTATTCGGATTAAGGGGCGTGAAAATCTGGATATCCATCATCCCGATGTGATGATGGAAGCTGCTGCCACATCGTTTCAGCTTCACTTGCAATGCGCTCAACGCGATGCAGTTCGTTATTTCAATGCATCCATCATAGCGGCCGGGCCTTTGCTGGCTGCGGCGGGAAACTCCCCCTTCTTGTTTGGCACCGACTTATGGGATGAAACGCGTGTACCATTATTTGAACAATCGGTCGAAATCGTTGACGAAGCAAATTTTGAAAATCATCGCGTCAGTTTTGGGCAAGATTACGCGCGAGAATCTTTGTTTGAGTGTTTTGCACATAATATTGCAACGCACCCGGTTTTGCTTCCTATGTTAATGGATACCCCGCCTCGACAGTTTGAACACCTGAGACTGCACAATGGGACCATCTGGCGTTGGATTAGGCCTTTGATTGGTTTTGATCCCGATGGTACTCCGCATTTACGCATTGAGCAGCGCGTATTACCGGCCGGTCCGACCATTGTCGACATGATGGCAAATGCGGCCTTATATTTTGGATTAGCTCGTTTCCTCGCAAGCATGAGCGATGCACCAGAGTTTCGGCTCAGTTTTAAGCAAGCGCGCACTAATTTTTATGCCGCGGCACGTGAAGGATTGCGTGCACAGATGGGATGGTGGAATGAGAGCGCCACTGATGCAAAAACACTGTTGCTGGAGGAAATTTTACCCATGGCGCGACAAGGTCTAAGGAGTTTGAAAGTTGACACAACCGATATTGATTATTATCTGGGCATTATCGAAAAGCGGACACAGTCTGGCCAAACCGGTGCTGTTTGGCAGCGAGCTTATCGTCAGAAATATCAGGCAGACAATCTGCAACTTGTTGCTGCTTATCTTGAGAGACAGCGCAGTGGTGCGCCTGTGCATGAGTGGGGAATATAAGCATGTTGACTGAGTTGAATAGTTTGCCGGAGGGTTTTCTGCAAGTTGAAGCTACAGAGCTGCATGCCATTTTACCCGGCCCAACCTTGATTCACCTTCCTGGACGTCGGGATGCACCATTATTTGTATCCATTTTGCTCCATGGCAATGAAGATAGCGGGTTGAAAGCGATACAGGAAGTATTAAGGAAATATCAAAATGCTTTTTTGCCGCGTGCACTTTCACTTTTTGTTGGCAATGTCGATGCTGCGCGACAAGGTGTGCGGCGTTTGGAAAAACAATTGGACTATAACCGAATCTGGCCAGCAGGAAGAGACGATACAGCTCCAGAACATCGCATGACGCAAAAGGTGACCGAAATAATGGCGCAGCGTGGCGTATTTGCAAGCATTGATATCCATAATAACAGTGGATTAAATCCCCACTACGCGTGTATTAATCGTTTGGATAATGCCTTTTTGCACTTGGCAACCATGTTTTCACGCATCGTTGTATATTTTACTTCTCCTAAGGGAGTTCAATCTGAAGCCTTTGCTTGCCTTTGTCCGGCAGTGACCTTGGAATGCGGGAAACCTGGAGGAAAAAGTGGCGTGGATCATGCCGCAGTTTTTGTCGAGGGCGCATTACATCTTTCTGATTTCCCAAAGCATCCAGTTGCCAAACACGATCTTGACTTGTTTCATAGTGTCGCTGTGGTTACTGTACCGGAAACTGTCAGCTTAAGCATTGGCGCTGGCGCATCCGATTTGTGTTTGGAAGAACGTATTGATCAATACAACTTTCGCGAATTAAAGACGGGCACACGGTTGGGGCGCGTGACAAATGAAAGTCTAATACCACTTTGTACCCGCAACGCAACGGATCATGATATCAGTGACTATTATTTTGAAATCAAAGCGGGAGAGTTAATAACTCGACGTCCTGTCATGCCGGCTATGCTTACGCGAGATACCAGGATTATTCGCCAAGATTGCTTATGCTATTTGATGGAACGCTTGGGAACGCTTCCCATTGAAACCTGATATGATTTTTGTAGCAGGGTCTAGTTGCTCAGGACGAAGCGTTGGCAATAATGTCAGAGTGTTTAAAACTTAACGCCCGTTCCAACAAGCTCCGCAGAAGTGATTTTGTACGAAAAATTCTCATGATCCAGATTATCTAACGAGTTTCCATCAATTTCTGCATGTGGGTACATGAAGAAAGGAAGTTTTCCAGAACTATTAGGACTAAGCGCTAGATCTTCGGCATGATTAAATGCCAGCCAATTCATTTCCCAGGCACCGAAGAATTGTTCTCTGAGTTGAACGATTTTGGGATCATCCAGTGCCAGACCACCTAGTTTTGATACTTGCAGGACATCGGACGGATTGACTGGTATCCAACCACGTCCTGCCAGAAAAAATTCCGCACGGCAATGCTGAGATTGACTGATATCACCATATTGCCCGATACTGTCATGTAAATCCGAATCGTTGATGCGGATTCCATACTGGTTTCGTGCTGGAATATTAGCTGCTTTTACAAGTGCGACAAACAACGAATTGAGATCAACGCATTTTCCATTGAGTTCACTCTTTTCGAGCATGTATGTAACATTGCCTTGCCCGCGTCCACGAGTGTTTTCATTATATTGTGTATTATCGATTATCCAGTCATAAATAGCTCTGACTTGCTCTAATGGAGTCGCGGCGTTTTTCTCCTTGATAATTGAGTGTGCAGTTTCACGCACAATGCCATTAGTTTGCTTCAATTGGGTTGGATTAATATAATTCCTGATACTATTCGGTAGTGTCGGGCTTTTATTTTCTGGGTAAAGTGTTGGATCAATAGCATGGTGAACCGTTTTGACGATGCAGTTGACAGTGACATGCCGCTGATCGCTTTGTTGCTTACCATGCCACACCGCATTAAATATCGGAAATGGATCTGCGCCTAACGTAGAAAATGAAGCTTTAGTCGCATTGCCATACCAGTTGTTACCTTGAGTAAATTGAAAAACAGTGTCTGAGTCGTTGCTGTCGGGTAATGGAAGCCATAAGTGAGCAGATTTGCCGCTAGCTGGAAGCACAATTTGGTAGGATATACGATAACTGGTCCATTTGCTGTAATCGGAAGAGAGTAATTGCGTCGCGATGGAAGGTGAAACAGAAAGCGACAGTGCACTGGTTCCGAATAGTTTTATAAAGTCTCTGCGTCTCATAGCTTCCTTTGTGCCTAACACTTAAAATTAAGTTGAGCAGATTCTATCCTATCAATTTATTATGTCAATCTGATAAGAGTTATTGTTTTACATGATAGCAAATACAACTAATTTTTTACCTGCCGTTGAGATTGAAACAAATCCGAGCCCCATTTATGCCATTATTTGGTTACATGGACTGGGTGCCGATGGGAATGACTTCGTGCCCATTGTCAATGAGCTGGAGTTATTAACCGAGAAGCCGATTCGATTTGTTTTTCCACATGCACCGGAACGTCCAGTTAGTATCAATAATGGATATATTTTGCGCGCTTGGTATGATATTTTTTCTTCTGATTTTAGTTATCATCAAGATGAGCTGGGTATCCGTGGTTCACAAGTTGCAATAACTGCCTTGATTGAAAGGGAAATGCAGCGCGGTATATTAGCAAAAAATATTTTTCTGGCAGGATTTTCTCAAGGAGGAGCCCTGGCATTGCATGTCGGGTTACGTCATCCTTTACCATTGGGTGGGGTTGTCGCATTATCATGCTACTTGCCGCTTGCTGAAACTTTTGCGGCAGAGGCCAGTGTAATGAATGCTGCGATACCCATATTCATGGCGCATGGTAATTCTGATAGGGTAATCCCTATCGCAAATGCGATTGCTTCGAAAGAAAAGTTATGCGCCGCTAATTATCGAATCGAGTGGCATGAGTATCCAATGGCACACTCCGTGTGTGGGGAGGAAGTTGTCGATATCAGTAATTGGTTACAGCGCGTCATGAATGATGGTTATCAGGATGCAGATCAAAGCCAAGTTTGAATGCATCCGTAAAACCGAACATAGATCATAATATTATCGCTGTGATTGGCTGAATCCCAAAATGCAATCAGGTATACTTAACAAGCTGTTGGAAAACGTTCTCAAAGAAATCGATACAAAGTAAGAGTGGGTATAAGAAGCGCTGCTCATATTTGATAAATATGCTGCGTTTTGTGCCCGCATATTTTTTATGCTGTACGGCGATGTAGAAAGTTTCTCAACTACCTTCCTTCAACGTTGCACCACTTTTCAAAATTTTAATTATCATAAACTATGAGTGAATATCTTTTTACGTCTGAATCTGTTTCTGAAGGACACCCTGATAAGGTTGCTGATCAAATTTCAGATGCTGTATTGGATGCGATTCTGAGTCAAGACGCTAATGCGCGAGTCGCATGTGAAACGCTATGTAGTACTGGCTTAATTGTATTATCGGGTGAGATAACAACGCACGCTTCTGTGGATTATAATATTATTGCACGTGAGACGGTCAAAAATATTGGTTACACCAGTTCTAATATAGGATTTGATTCAAGTACTTGCGCGGTTCTGACTGCTTTTAACAAACAATCTCCGGATATTGCTCAAGGCGTCAATCGATCAGAAGAAGAAGAAATGGAGCAAGGTGCAGGTGATCAGGGTTTGATGTTTGGATTTGCTTGCAACGAAACGCCGCAGTTAATGCCGATGCCTATTTTTTATGCGCATCGCTTAGTTGAACGTCAAGCTGAGCTAAGAAAGAAGGGACAATTGGCTTGGTTGCGTCCGGATGCCAAATCGCAAGTGTCAGTACGATACCAAAACGATAAACCAAAGAGTATTGAAACTGTCGTAATTTCAACTCAGCATGATCCGGATATTTCGCACCAAACATTGACTGAAGCGGTGATTGAAGAAATTATTAAACCTGCATTGCCGTCTGAATTGATCAGTAATCACACTAAGTATTTGGTCAATCCAACCGGGCGTTTTGTTGTTGGTGGCCCGATGGGTGATTGTGGATTAACCGGGCGAAAAATCATTGTTGATAGTTATGGTGGTTCGGCACATCACGGTGGCGGTGCTTTTTCTGGAAAAGATCCATCCAAAGTTGATCGATCAGCAACTTATGCTGGGCGTTATGTCGCAAAGAATATTGTGGCTGCTGGAATTGCCAGTAAATGTGAAGTGCAAGTTGCCTATGCTATCGGTGTTGCACGGCCCGTTTCGCTAATGGTCAATACATTTGGTACTGGCAGGATAGCTGATGAAAAGATTGGACAATTGATAGAAAAGCATTTTGATTTGCGTCCTCGGGCTATAATTCATGCGCTTCATCTACTGCGCCCAATCTACGCGAAGACTGCGGCGTATGGGCATTTTGGGCGTGAACTCCCCGAGTTTACTTGGGAGGCCACGGATAAGGCTGCGCAATTGCGTATCGATGCTGGGTTATAAATTTTAGTTATATTCTCATTTTTCGTTTTTATTAATAAGGCTTAATCAATTCTTCCCCTGTGGTGAGGAGCGCTGCAACGGCTTGTTCCGTGAGGCTCATCATGGCGGGTACAGTTACAACGGCGCTCGTTCATACTTTGAGGAGATAATTATGAACGCTGTGCTTAATCCCGACGGTAGCTTCTTTACTGACTATAAGATTGCTGAGATCTCATTGGCAGAGTGGGGACGTAAAGAAATTGCGATCGCCGAGACGGAAATGCCAGGTTTAATGGCATTGCGCAATGAGTATGCAAATCAGAAACCACTGGCAGGTGCATGTATTGCAGGTTCTTTGCATATGACAATCCAAACTGCTGTATTAATTGAAACATTAGTGGCGTTAGGTGCAGAAGTACGTTGGGCGTCCTGTAATATTTTTTCCACTCAGGATCATGCAGCTGCAGCTATTGCCGCCCAAAATATTCCAGTTTTTGCCTATAAGGGTGAATCTTTAAGTGATTATTGGGAATATGCTCATCAGATCTTTGAGTGGTCGGTTGATGGGCTATCACATGGCGCCAATATGATCTTGGATGATGGTGGCGATGCCACACTATTGCTCATTCTGGGCGCTAAAGCTGAGAGAGATCCTACGGTGATTGCAAATCCGGGCAACGAAGAAGAAACTGCTTTGTTTGCTTCGATTAAAAACAAGTTGGCTTCACGGCCAAACTGGTATTCAACGAATCTTGCTAGGATACGAGGTGTAACAGAAGAAACCACGACTGGGGTGCACCGATTATACGAAATGCATAAAAACGGAACGCTGCCGTTTCCAGCATTTAATGTAAACGATTCTGTCACCAAGTCAAAGTTTGATAATCTTTATGGTTGTAGAGAATCGTTGGTTGATGGCATCAAGCGGGCAACAGATGTAATGATTGCTGGAAAAATTGCTGTGGTTTGCGGTTATGGAGATGTCGGTAAAGGTTGCGCACAGTCGTTACGAGGTTTGGGGGCAACGGTATGGATTACCGAGATTGATCCTATTTGCGCGTTACAAGCAGCAATGGAAGGCTATCGCGTTGTTACGATGAACGATGCTTGTGATCAGGCGGATATTTTTGTGACTGCAACGGGTAATTTGCGCGTAATCACGCATGATCATATGTTGAAAATGAAGGATCAGGCGATAATCTGCAATATTGGCCATTTTGATTCGGAAATCGATATTGCTTCTATTCAGAAATATGAATGGGAGAATATCAAACCGCAAGTTGATCATGTTATTTTCCCAACGGGGCGGCGTATTATTGTGTTGGCGCAGGGTAGATTGGTCAATCTGGGATGCGGCACGGGACATCCCTCTTTTGTTATGTCCAGTTCATTTACTAATCAGGTATTGGCGCAAATGGAGTTGTGGCAGAATGGGGCGAATTACCAAAAGAGTGTCTATATATTGCCGAAACGACTGGATGAAAAAGTTGCGCGATTGCATATAGGTAAGCTTGGAGTGAAACTTACAGAACTGACGGATGAACAAGCAAAATATTTGGGCCTAGATAAGAATGGCCCTTATAAGCCTGAAATGTACCGATATTAATCATTTGAACAGAGGGGCAATTGATTTTTTCTGGTTTGATTGTTCCTCTCGCTGATAAAGGTCTCCCAAAACCAGGGTGATAAGTATCAGTGTCAATAGTGTTAATCGTACAATTCATAGGCTTGCATTGATGGACTCACAAAAAAAATTTTCTCCAACTTTCAGTTTTGAGCTTTTTCCACCACAAACTCCACAAGGTATCGAGAAATTACGGCTTACACGTCAGCAGTTGGCACAATTTAATCCCAAATTCTTTTCGGTAACCTTTGGTGCAGGTGGATCAACGCGCGAGCGGACGTTTGAAACAGTACTCGAAATTCAATCGGAAGGACATGTGGTTGCGCCACATCTATCTTGCATCGGTTCAACGCAGCAAAATATTCGAACTATTCTAGAAAAATATTCTGAGATTGGCATCCGCCACATTGTTGCCCTACGTGGTGATCTGCCGTCGGGAATGGCGCAAGCTGGAGAATTTCGTTATGCCAGCGAGCTGGTCGCCTTTATTCGGAAAGAATTTGGCTCGTCATTTCATATTGAGGTAGCCGCGTACCCGGAATACCACCCGCAAGCTCGATCTGCGCAAACGGATTTCGAGAATTTTAAGCGCAAAATTGAAACAGGTGCAAATTCGGCGATTACTCAGTATTTTTATAGCGCTGATGCCTATTTTAATTTCGTTGATTCTTGTGAGGTAGCGGGGTTAGATATTCCGATAGTGCCTGGAATTATGCCGATTAATAAATTTTCTCAGCTTGTCAGATTTTCAGATACTTGTGGCGCTGAGATTCCCCGGTGGATTCGCAAGAAGCTAGAAGGGTATAGCGATGATAGCGCGTCAATCCAAGCATTCGGTTTGGATGTTGTGACGAATCTCTGCGAGCGCTTATTAAAAGCAGGCGCGCCCGGGTTACATTTTTATACATTAAATTCAGCCAATCTAACCTCGATTATTTGGCAGCGATTGAATCTTCAAGAATATGCTTAGTAATTTGTATCCATTTCTTTAATCTAATCAAGAATTAATGTGATCTTCAGAGAATTAGGTTCAAATTGTGCATCGGTGATGCATTCGGAATGATCTTTTTCCTGTTTGGGTAAGCCAGTATATAATATGCATCAATGTTCTGATTAAAATAAAAAAGTACGAGGTCATGAAATGAATGAGAAGAATACCACTGCCGATAAGCCGGTTGTGGAAACACCAGTATCAGAGATTATCACTTCAGATGTTTCGACAGTGGATGCATGTATCGCACATGCTAAAGAAGTTAAGGCTACACAGCTTGAGCTGTTAGCAAGCAAGAATTATGATTTTGCGCCAGAATTTTACGAAATGACAATTCAACTGTACTTGTTCGGTGCAATGTGGAAATTTGCAGAAAACTTAGGGAACGCCGAGGATGCACGTGAGTTAGCTTTTGCAGCATTACAAGCGATGCTAATCCAAGACAGATTGCCTCAACAAAAAGCGGTCAAGCGTATCGATTTTCTGAGAAAAATGTCCAAGCTGGAAGATGATCACAATGCCTTGGCGGTAGCCATTGGTTATGAGTCTGAGATGGGCGACAATAGCTTGGCTGAAGTATTTGATCATTATGTTGACGATACGCAAGTCTCTGGTACCTTCTGGCGATTGTATGACCGCGGTCGGAAAATAATGCTTTATGGTGGTTTGTTGATAGCCTTTCTGGTAATTTGGTTTGTAACTTTGTTTATGCCAGGAAATAGCACGATTGCAATTCTTGCGGCAGGACTTATTGCGGCAGCGCTTTTTGTTATACCGGTATTCTTGATCGGCATCTTTATGTATCGCGCAAAAATTAAAAAAGCAAAACAAGTCAATTAACTTTGGAGCATGGCTGTCAATAAATATGCTTCATGTTTTCCTATGTATAGCATTAAACTCATCGTAATGGATCAACTGGCTGCTGACAAATAAATGGGTACTCATATTCTTGATGGCAAGAAAGTAGCAGAATTGGTGCGCGCTGAGTGGAAAGTTCGTGCTGACAAACTCGTTCAGTCAGGCGTAAAGCCTGGGTTGGCCGTGATTATCGTTGGCAATAATGCGGCATCCGCAATTTATGTTAGGAATAAAATCAAAGCATGTGGCGATATTGGCATTTATTCTGAAGTGCATAGCTTTCCAGAGAATGCAACACAGGATGAGGTATTGGCGTGTATTCAATCGCTCAATGAGAATCCACATATCCACGGTATTCTAGTCCAATTGCCGCTCCCAGCGCATTTTGAGAATAATCGCGTCATAACCTCTATTGCCACTGAGAAAGATGTGGATGGTTTCCATCTCTATAACGTTGGCGCATTAGTTACTGGAAACACCGCATTCTCACCTTGTACTCCCTATGGGGTGATGGTAATGCTGGAAAAGAACCATATTCCAATAGAAGGTCAGCACGCAGTAGTGGTTGGACGCAGCAATATTGTTGGAAAACCGATGGCACTGATGCTATTAGAGCAAGGCGCTACAGTTACTATCTGCACTTCGAAAACACGTGATTTGTCGCAATTTACTAAAAATGCTGATATTTTGGTAGTCGCAACAGGAAAACCGAGCATGATTACTGCTAAAATGGTAAAACTAGGGGCTGTAGTTGTGGATGTAGGCATTAATCGATTGCCGGATGGTAAGCTCTGCGGCGATGTCGATTTTGAATCTGTCAAAGAGATTGCCAGTTACATTACACCAGTTCCAGGTGGGGTAGGGCCGATGACAATTACCATGCTGCTGTGTAACACCATCTTGGCTGCGGAACGTGCTCAGGCCAGTATTAAGTAATTTTAAGCCAATTAACCTTTAATGAGTGTCTTTGGAAATGGAATTACAACCCGATATTGATCCGCAAGAAACACAGGAGTGGCTGGATGCGCTGGATTCAGTTATTGTTAGTGCTGGCGGGGAGCGCGCTCACTTTCTGCTGGAAATGCTGATTGAAAAAGCACGCCGCTCGGGTGCTTATTTGCCTTATAGCGCTAGAACTGCTTATATCAACACGATTCCGACTGGCAAAGAAGCGCATTCACCGGGAAATAACGCGATCGAACACAGAGTTCGCTCGTATGTTCGCTGGAATGCCATGGCGATGGTGCTGCGTGCCAATAAAGAAACCAATGTTGGTGGGCATATAGCGAGTTTTGCATCAGCAGCAACGCTCTACGATGTCGGTTACAATCACTTCTGGCGTGCGCCGTGTGAGACTCACGGTGGAGATTTAGTTTATGTGCAGGGGCACTCCTCCCCAGGCGTTTATGCGTATGCATTTCTATCTGGAGAATTAAGTCAGGATCAGCTGGATAATTTTCGTCAAGAAGCCGGCGGAAATGGTTTGTCTTCTTATCCGCATCCTTGGTTAATGCCCACTTTCTGGCAATTCCCAACTGTTTCAATGGGATTGGGCCCGATAATGGCGATTTATCAAGCACGATTCATGAAATACCTTGGTAGCCGGGAAATGGTTAACACCGAAGGACGGAAAATCTGGGCATTCATGGGTGATGGTGAAATGGACGAGCCCGAATCGCTCGGTGCAATTTCATTGGCATCCCGTGAGAATTTGGATAATCTCATTTTTGTAGTTAACTGTAATCTTCAGCGTCTAGATGGACCAGTGCGAGGAAATGGCAAAATTATCCAGGAGTTGGAGGGTGCGTTTCGGGGTGCTGGTTGGAATGTGATCAAAGTGATTTGGGGATCCTATTGGGATCCTTTGTTAGCTAAGGATACTAAAGGTTTATTGCAGAAACGCATGATGGAATGCGTGGACGGAGAATATCAGAACTTTAAGTCGCGCGATGGCGCATACGTGCGTAAGTACTTTTTTGGAAAATACCCTGAATTATTGGAAATGGTTGCCAATATGTCGGATGATGATATTTGGCGGTTAAACCGGGGTGGGCATGATCCCTATAAGGTATATGCAGCTTATGCAGCGGCGGTCAAACATACCGGTCAACCTACCGTAATACTCGCTAAAACTATTAAAGGGTATGGTATGGGTGAAGCCGGGGAAGCGCAAAACATTACGCATCAGCAGAAAAAGATGGGAACCACGTCACTCAAAGCTTTCCGTAATCGTTTTGGTTTGGATATTCCGGATGACAAGATAGACGAAGTACCTTATCTCACGTTTGCTAAAGATTCTCCAGAATTCACTTACATGGAAGAGCGACGTAAAGCGTTGGGAGGTGCTTTTCATCGCCGTAAAACTAAGTCGGAATCATTACAAGTGCCGCCATTATCCGCTTTTGAATCATTGCTGAAAGCCAGTGCAAAAGGACATGAGTCGTCAACGACCATGGCTTATGTGCGTATTCTGAATATTCTGGTCAAAGATAAAAAAATCGGTAAGCATGTCGTCCCGATTGTTGCCGATGAGTCGCGCACCTTTGGTATGGAAGGTATGTTCCGACAACTGGGGATCTGGTCATCGGTGGGACAATTGTATACGCCGCAAGATGCCGATCAACTGATGTATTATAAAGAAGACAAGCATGGACAGATCCTGCAAGAAGGCATTTGTGAAGCGGGCGCAATGTCATCCTGGATCGCCGCTGCGACGTCTTATAGTACACATGGAATTCAGATGATTCCATTTTTTATTTTTTATTCCATGTTTGGCTTTCAGCGTGTTGGTGACTTAGCTTGGGCAGCCGGAGATATGCGTTGTCGCGGCTTTTTACTGGGCGGGACAGCAGGTCGTACGACATTGAATGGTGAAGGGTTGCAGCATGAAGATGGACATAGTCATATCGTTGCGTCAACGATTCCTAATTGTGTATCGTATGATCCGGCATTTGCCTATGAGCTGGCTGTCATTATCCAGGATGGATTGCGCCGGATGTATCAAGAGCAAGAGGATGTTTATTACTATATTACAGTAATGAATGAAAACTATTCGCATCCTGAAATGCCTGTTGGTGCTGAGAAAAATATTCTTCGGGGTATGTATCTGTTTAAACTAGGAAATAAAAGCAGCAAAAGGCTACGTGTTCAGTTATTAGGGGCGGGAGCTATACTGCGCGAAGTGATCGCAGCCGCCGAAATACTCAAGCAGGAATATAATGTTGATGCCGATATCTGGGGCGTCACCAGTTTCAATGAACTAAGGCGTGAGGCGCTGGGTGTTATGCGTTGGAATATGCTGCACCCTACGCAACCGGCTAAACTGTCCCATGTGGGAAATTGCCTTAAAGGGCATAAAGGGCCTGTAGTTGCGGCAACCGATTATATGAAAATTTATGCTGATCAAATTCGCGAATTTGTTCCTGGACGATATTGTGTTCTAGGAACAGATGGTTTTGGGCGCTCTGATACACGTGAAAAATTACGGCATTTTTTTGAAGTGGATCGTTTTTATATTACCGTTGCAGCACTCAAAGCCTTGTCGGAAGAAGAGAAAATTTCAAATAAGCAGGTTGCGGACGCCATAAAGAAATATGGCATTGACCCTGAGAAACCGAATCCCGCGATAAGCTGAGTTTAAAGCGAAAGCGTGAAATAACATTAATCGTCCAAGTCAAATTCTTGCATTATTATCTCTTTTTAGCGGTGCAATTTGAGGAAAGCATGTGGCTGAACTAAAAAAAGTTTTTATTCCTGATATCGGAGATTTCAAAGACGTTCCTGTTATTGAAATCCTAACTAAAGCGGGTGATGCTGTTAAAGCAGAGGATTCGCTGATTACACTTGAATCCGACAAGGCCACCATCGAGATTCCATCACCCTTTGCCGGTTTGATCAAGGAAATTTTTGTCAAACCCGGAGACAAGGTATCGGAAGGTACAGCAATTTTAACCATCGAAGATTCTGGCGAAACAGAAACAGAAACAGAAAAAGAAACAGAAAAAGAAACAGAAACTCCGCTCCAAGCTGCAGCGAAAGAAAACACCCATCAGGATATCGAGAAAGTTGTGTCTGAAGTTGAGGTCAAACCGGAGGAGGTTCAGCGAAAGCAAGAAAACGCGCCACAACAGACATCGACTACAGACAATGTTTCTTCTAAGGCGCATGCCAGCCCATCAATTCGCCGCTTTGCCCGGGAACTTGGTGTTAATCTGGAGTTAATCACAGGAAGTGGCCCTAAGCATCGCATCCTGAAAGAAGATGTGCAAGCTTATGTAAAGGAAGAATTATCAAAGCCTGGAAATGGGAGTTCTGGTGCGGTGCTTGATTTGCTACCATGGCCCGAAGTAAATTTTTCTAAATATGGGTCCATCGAGTTAAAGAGCCTGACACGAATCAAACAAATTTCTGGTGCCAATTTGCACCGGAATTGGGTAATGATCCCGCATGTAACCCAGTTTGATGAGGCGGATATTACTGATTTGGAAGCGTTGCGGAAAAAATCCAACGCAAATCAGAATGGCAGTAAAGTAAAATTAACTCTATTGGCATTTTTGATGAAAGCATTGATCGCACCGCTAAAGAAATTCCCGGAATTTAACGCATCACTCGATAATAATTCAGGTGGTGAGGTCAGCTTAGTTATCAAACATTACTATCATGTCGGCTTTGCAGTGGATACCAGTAATGGTTTAGTTGTGCCTGTGATTAAAGATGTCGATCAAAAAGGTATTATCGCAATTGCCGAAGAGTTAACCAAGCTATCTTCATTGGCGCGTGAGGGCAAATTAAAACCCGCTGATATGCAGGGCGCCAGTTTTACTATATCGAGTTTAGGTGGGATTGGTGGGACAGCATTCACACCGATTATCAATGCTCCTGAAGTCGCTATTTTAGGAATTTCAAGAGCTGACACTAAACCGGTTTATCGAGACCACCAGTTTGTTCCACGTCTAATACTTCCTTTGTCACTTTCCTACGATCATCGCGTCATTGATGGTGCTACTGCAGCGCGTTTCACCACGCATTTGTCAGAAGTGTTGACAGATATGCGGCTTGCTTTACTATGATATATACTGAATTTTAAAAGACTGAGACGGGTGGAAATTATAGATAAATTTCCTTTAATCGGGATCTATGGCGGTACATTTGATCCCATACATTATGGTCACCTGCGTATCGCCGAAGAATTACTCAATAATACTGGTTTGAAGCGCATTCTTTTTGTTCCCTCCGGTGTTCCTAGGTTGCGAGTTGCCCCTGCCGCATCGAGAGGTCACCGTTCAGCCATGGCGCGTTTGGCAATTCAAGATAACACTAAGTTTTCTCTTGACGAACGCGAAGTTAACCGCCCCGGTGTGAGTACAACAATTCAGTCGCTGCGTGAATTCAGGTGTGAGCTCGGTGATAATGCGGCACTTTGTTTTATTTTGGGGATTGACGCATTTGTTAAGATAGATCAATGGGCGGAATGGCAGGAATTATTTGCGCTGTGCCACATCATTTTAGTTGCCCGCCCAGGCTATGCTTCTATTAGCGATGATAAAGCATTATCGGCGGAGATAAGGAAAGAATTTTTATCTCGTTCTGTAATGTATGCCGGTAATCTTGAATTACAACCCAATGGTTTTATTTATACCGCTCAGACATCTTTGCTGGAAATTTCAGCATCGCAGATACGATTATTGATAAAGAATAATAAAAGCATACGCTATTTGTTACCAGAGAATGTTGCTGATTATATTCAATCCAATCGGTTATACACCGGAGATTTATGAATTCTGAAAAGCTTATTGCGGTCATTACCGATGCACTGGAGGAAATTAAAGCGCATGATATTGATGTAATCAACGTTGCAGAAATAACTTCGATGTTTGAACACATCATTATTGCCAGTGCAGACTCGACGCGCCAGACAAAATCATTGGCGAATAATGTGCAAGAAAAGGTTAAAGCTGCTGGAGGAAATGTCTTCAGTGTGGAAGGGGAGCAGACAGGCGAATGGCTGCTGGTTGATTTGGGTGATGTGATCGTGCACATTATGTTGCCGGCCGTGCGTGAATATTACAATTTGAAAGCATTATGGTCCGAAAGGAGCTAGTTTCTACCCGATCATGCACAATTTCTTTAAATTATGAAATGTTTTATACTCGCGGTCGGACACAAGATGCCCGATTGGGTCAATACGGGTTATCTTGAGTATATCAAGCGCATACCGCGGGAAATTTCGGTAAATTTGATTGAAATAAAGCCGGAAAAGCGTGCTGTTGGAAAACCAACTGAACAACTTCTTTGGGCAGAGTATCAGAGGATCCGTTCTGTTTTGCCGCACCAATGCCGAGTCAAAGTTTTGGATGAAGGCGGGCAACAATGGTCAACAAAACGATTTGCTAATGAAATGCAAGGATGGATGAATAATGGCGATGCGATTGCCTTCGTTATTGGGGGAGCCGATGGATTACATAATGATATCAAACATACCACTAACGAATTGATCGCTGTATCGGAGTTTACCTTACCTCATGGACTTGTTCGGGTAGTATTGGCAGAGCAGCTCTATCGGGCGATATCCATTCTCAAGAACCATCCTTACCACAGAGATTGAAAAGCAGGGATGCACTAAATTCACTTTTCTGTCGCGTTTCAGATACCATAGATAGACCGCTAATAATATCGGAATCCCGCGTTTATTAATTATTACCATATTGATTGAAATGTTTCCTGAAAACCAAATATATCTTGCCTCAAGAAGCCCTAGAAGACGTGAATTATTAAGACAGGTTGGCGTGCGATTTAACCTTCTGATGATGCGTGAAACCTTAGGTCGTACTATTGATGTCGATGAACAGTCGCTAGAAAATGAAGCGGCTACTGACTATATTTATCGGATTACACAATTTAAAGCTACCGAAGGCTGGAAAAGGCTGTTGCAACGACGATTGCCTGTATTGCCTGTATTGGTCGCGGATACCATTGTCACGATTGACGGCTGTATATTAGGGAAACCCAGAGATAAATTGCACGCGGAGGATATGTTAAAAACTTTATCCGGGCGATCACATCAGGTATTAACAGCCATTGGTGTTGGAGTCAAGGATAATACTCAAGTTAAACTATCGACTTCAACTGTGCGTTTTCGTGAAATTGGCGAGCAGGAAATACGTCGATATCTGGAAAATAATAATATTTTAGACAAAGCAGGCGCTTATGCAATTCAGGGCGTGGCAGCTGCATTTATTGCTGAGATATCAGGCAGCTATAGTGGTATTATGGGTCTTCCACTGTACGAAACTATACAATTGCTTGGAGAAGTGGGTGTACAAGTTGTTTAGTTTAACAAGCCGTTGAGAACGAACCTATTTGCATTGCTGCTGCGGTGTTAAAAACAGCTCAAATGCTTTTATTATGCAGAAACTGCGCTTTCACACCTGTTTTTTGTCTTGCTTCAACTGCTTCGAAAACATTTTCTAATGGCTTGTTAAATGTCTCGATAAAGATTTATCTTAGGATGTTATGTGAAGGATGCCGTATTAATTTTTGGTTTTAAAACTCAATTGCCTAGTTTCAAAAATAATAATACGTATCGGATATGAGTAACGAAATTCTAGTCAATATTACGCCACAAGAAACCAGGGTAGCCATACTCGAACAAGGCGTAACGCAAGAGCTTCATATTGAGCGGACTAGTGGACGTGGCATCGTAGGAAATATTTATAACGGTCGTGTGAGCCGTGTATTACCCGGCATGCAATCGGCATTTGTAGATATTGGTCTTGACCGAGCGGCTTTTTTGCATGTCGCGGATATTCGCGATTCTAGGTCGGAAGATGATGCTTTAAGACCGATCGAGAAGCTTCTTCACGAAGGTAATAGCATCTTGGTTCAGGTGATCAAGGATGCGATAAGCACGAAAGGCGCACGTCTTTCTACTCAAATAAGTCTGGCTGGGCGTTTATTGGTTTATCTACCGCAAGAATCCCATATTGGTATTTCACAGCGTATTGAAGATGATAGTGAACGTGAATTATTGCGTGAGAAGTTGCAGCAAATTCTACCAGAGGATGAAAAAGGGGGCTACATCATCCGAACTATGGCAGAAACTGCGGATGAGAACGATCTCCGTGCAGACTTGGAATATTTGCATCGGTTATGGCGCGACATTCAACAAAAATCTGTGACTATCTTGGCACCTGTATTGCTTTATCAGGATTTGGATCTCAGTCATCGTGTATTACGTGATTTTATTGATGAAGATACAGTCCGTATTCTGGTGGATTCACGTGAAAATTATCAAAGATTGGTTAAGTTTGCGCAAAGCTACATGACATGTATTGCGGAGCGGATAACTTTATATACCGGTGATCGTCCATTATTTGATTTGTGCGCGGTTGAAGACGAAATTGAAAGATCTCTGGCGAACCGAGTTAATTTAAAATCTGGTGGATATTTAATCATTGACCAAACTGAAGCGCTCACTACCATGGATGTCAATACCGGTGGCTTTATTGGTGTGCGTAATTTCGATGACACTGTGTTTAAAACTAATCTTGAGGCGGCGCAGGTCATTGCTAGGCAATTGCGTATGCGTAATCTGGGCGGAATTATCATCATTGACTTCATCGATATGGAATCTGAGGATCATAGAAATGCGGTCCTGTCTGAATTCAACAAAGCATTGATAAAAGATCGTACGCGCATAACTGTTAGCGGATTCAGTTCGCTGGGTTTGGTTGAAATGACGCGTAAGCGTACCCGTGAAAGTTTGACGCAAGTACTTTGTGAAACTTGCCCAACTTGCCAAGGACGAGGCGAAGTTAGGACGGCACAAACCATCTGCTACGAGATTCTGCGTGAATTACTTAGGGAATCGAGGCAGTTTGATGCGAATGAATTTCGAATCCTGGCATCACAGCAAGTCATTGATTTGTTTCTTGACGAAGAATCTCAGAGTTTGGCTCAGTTGGGCGACTTCATAGCCAAGCCCATAAGCTTGCAAATTGAGGAATCCTATACACAAGAACAATATGATGTGATATTAATGTAGTAGTTTTCTGCGGAGTTCTCGGTTCGATCAGATACTAAATGAATCGAAATTTCGGCAGAGTATGCTGTTTTTCTTTAACCCTGCTGACGACGTGATACTCCCCAGCTTTTATTTGATACAGAAAATGTTTTTTGGTGTTAATTTTGAAGATGAAGAAGTTAAAGGGTTTTGCAGCGTGGACGATATTATCGACTATACTAGTTAGCATCCGTCGGGAGTTAGGTTTTGACAGAGGGTTTCGTGAGATTTTGATTTATTTTGAACCCGAATAAGTAAAGGGATTCCTAGCGTTAAGTTTTTTTCGTGTCTGGTAAAAAGATTATTCCGTTTTTAACCTAGCAGCGGCAAGCTACAGATAATTCTTCAATGTTCTGCCAGATGAACGACACCCTCAAGCTGGGCAGCTGCCCTTCCTTGTATAATTCTATCATTTGCAATTTAAAAGGATAAGATCGTGAAAAACTTGCCATCGATTACCATAACCAGCCTGGATCAAGTACGCCTTGAACGCTTGTTTAGTTCAAAGAATTATAATCAACTTGCGGGAATCGATACTCTCATGGATGAGATTGATCGCGCTACAGTCGTCGAACCTACCGAAGTTCCGCCTGATGTTATTACCATGAACTCGACTATTCGTTTTATTGATGATACGAATAGCTCGGAATATAAGCTTACACTTGTTTATCCTGATGAAGCTGGCGCACCTGAAACGATTTCTATCGCAGCGCCCGTCGGAAGCGCCTTGCTCGGATTGTCTGTAGGCCAATCAATCATGTGGCAAGTACCTGGAGGGCGAGAGTTGAGCCTGCGAGTGTTGGAGGTCATTCGACAGCCAGAAGCAATGGGTGAGTACCACCGTTGAGATTGGCATTTCGGATAGATCCGCTGATGCTATGAAAGAACAGGTGGGAAAGTGCAGTTATGCATAATAAATATGCATTTTGAGCTTGTTTTTAATACCGCAGCGGCAATGCAGTAGAGCTTTTCAATGGTTTGTTAAACAGAAGTCAATAAGTATTCCAGTCCAACTTGGGATAATCCCACAAGATTGATGTTTTCCCCATTGAGAACAGTATCCGCAGCCATTACTCCAATTGAAGTAACGCTATGAGCGCCTGAATTCAGCAAACCTACGTAGTAGGCTTCATCTGCTGCAGAGGGTGCAAAGCCTACCACATTCTTATATAGTAGATTTACAACAGCCGTATGATTTGTTGCGTTGTCGCCAAGCGCGGCATTGATTGCAAATTGCATCAGCGCTTCGTAACTCATGCCGTTATCGAGCAAACTCAAGCCGATGCCGGAATAAACCTCGTTGGACAGCGATTCTTGGCCGAAAACAGCGCCCAATGTTTTGGCCGTGATGCCTGCTTTATCATCAAGATCAAGCGCTAATGAAATATCAGCGTATTGAATACGCTCAATTTGATTGAGTGTGTCTGTGCCGTCCGGTCCATTGTTTCTGTGGGTAATCGTCCAGCTTCCATCAACATTATGATTAATGTCGTAATCAGCAAGGTGGCCACGGTAAATGACTGTGTCAGTATTTTCATTTCCGATTAACGTATCATTACCTGCAAACCCGGTCAGTACATCTTTTCCTGTTCCACCCGCAATCAATTCGGCTTTGTCATGATTGGCTGCGAATGGGGTCTGAAAGCCTTCAAAAAAATTCATGAAAGTATTAGCAGTGGTTCCATTTCCATCAGCTTTGCTAAAGACCGCTCCCGACAACAAATAACCTTTCAATCCAGCCGTATCGGATGACGTACTTCCAGCGCCAATGAGATGTGCCGCTGCCAGCATTCCGGAGATTGTTATTGGATTGTCATTAAGGATTTGTCCTTCGTATTTATCAAGTTCCAGAAATTTAATTCTTCCCCATAAAATGTCATTCCAGTCGCGAATGATTATTTCTTGTATGGCACCGTTATTAAAGTAATCCTGTTTACTGTTGATTCCATTTTTTCCTGACCAGTTGCCAATCCAATCATTCCTGAATAAATTGCCATCACTGTTATCAATGCCATAGTATCCGAGGTCAAAAAGAGCCGCCTCTCCAAATTGGTACTTGCCGATATAACCAAACGGATTTTCAGTGCCGTAGTTCTGGGCACCACCGGAAACACTGGATGATTCTTTGAAACCCAATGCATCAAAATAATCTTGATATGTTTTAGCCATGATTATTTCTCATAAAGTGAAGTGGTCCTTGCATAACACAAACAGCTAATCAGCCTCTGAGTACCGGCAATGGTTCTTCTTTGGGCACGAAGTTAAGCGCAATGCCGTTATTACACCAGCGTTCTCCGCGAGGAGGTGGACCATCTTTAAACACATGACCTTGATGGCCTCCACAGCGAACGCAATGGTATTCTGTGCGTGGCCAGATCATTTTGAAGTCGATTTTAGTGGCAATATGCCCGGCAATTGGCTGGGTAAAACTGGGCCAGCCCGTCCAGCTCTCATATTTATGTGCGCTTTCAAACAATGGTAGATAACAGGCGGCGCAAATAAAGATACCTTCCCGATCTTCATAAACCAGATTGCTGGATTCCGGGCGCTCAGTTGCTTCTTCAAACAGGATTTCATAGGCCCTGGGTGAGACCAATTCGCGCCATTCCTTATGGGGCTTGTTGATGGGCGAAACAGGGCTAGCTGCTTCACCAACCACAGGAGTACGCGAGCATGCCGGAATTAGCGGAAGCACGATTGCTGCTGCAAGCGTTTGTAATATAAAAGTGCGTCGTTTCATAAAACCCTCTCCAATTCAGCCAAGGTGATCGTGTGCTGACTTATGTGTTCCTTATCAGCTTGAACCTTGTTAAACAAATGAAATCCATCATATACCCTGCAAATATAAATTGCTCGTTATGGTAACGAATCCTAAGTTTTAATTATAATGGTATCAAAGGCGCTTTAGCGTCAATCATTAGACCAACCAACTTTCGATATGACCCAACAATGTTTTGACAAAGCAAAAGCACTGATTGATGCGGCTAATGGCGAAGACCCGAACCAGGAAATCAGTGAGGGTAAAAATTGGCCGAAAGAGCTGCTTTATTCGCATCGCATGTCTGACATGCTCGAGCGCTATGCACCCGACGCTGATGATGCGATGAAGCTGGCAGTGAGGGCGCAGCACATCCAGCGCTGGAAATCGCCACGTAGCGATTATCCGATGAATCGCAGGGGCTATCATCAATGGCGTACTGGATTGACCAAATTTCATGCGGACACCGTGGCTGATTTGCTCGCAAAGGCTGGGTATGAAAACATACTCATTGCACGGGTAACCCAGGCCGTCGGCAAAAAAACGCTGAAGACCAATCCGAATACCCAGTTATTGGAAGATGTCGCCGGATTGGTTTTTCTCGAACACTACTTGCTCGAATTTGCAAGCAAACATCCTGAATACGATGATGAGAAGTGGATTAATATCATGGATAAAATATGGAGAAAGATGTCCGTTCAAGCCCATCAATTCACCCTTGATGGACACATCAAATTGCCGGATTTTTTCGCTGCGTTGATCAGGAAGGCTGTAATATAATCTATTGCGACAAGCCAGTTGTATTACTATCCTTAATCACTGGTTAATATAATTTTTCGTTATTACATTTAATCAGTAAAGATACTATGCTCACCAATTCAAAATTTTCATCCTATAAATTTATGCTCGTAATTTTGACTGGGGTCATATTTTCCTTCCTTGCATTCGGCATGCTGTATGGTGTGAGTTCGCAAGGTGACGCGGCAGAAACTTATCCAAAAGGTTTTCGTGGTGGTGCCTGTACCATAGAAACTGAAAACCTAATTATTGGTTATTCAGGATATTACCTCCCGGCAGGCTATGAATTGCCTGAGAATTCCATGCGGTCACCTCATGTTCCTGTTCAATGCGGCAAAGTACCCGAACCGGCAGCGGTAAATATCTCGATTGACTTGCTGTATCCAGAATCAGCGCGGAATTTTCTGTTAGCGCAACGCCTAGTTAAAGTAGAAGCTATTGATAATAAAGATAAAGAATACGAAATACTATCCATCGCCGCGCAATCTCATCCATCAGGTGTCATCACCCAAGCCTTAAAATTGAATGAACCCGGACAATATATTTTGTATTTGGAAGGAAAGAATGCTGAAAATGCAAATGTTCAAGTGAAAGTCCCATTAAAAGTTGGACTCGATTGGAAAGATCAATTTAAAAAACTTTTTTCAACATTCCTGAGAAAAGATTAATGGCCACAAGAAATGACTCGTATCACTACTGAGCAAAAACAATTTTAATCCAGATAAGAAAAAACCTTGTTGCCTCTAAAAGATAGGGTAATACCTGCCGTAATGAGCATTATAATAATTGGGAGAGATTTTATGGACGTAACCGGTATCGCAAGTGTTGCAACAGAAATGGCGAATTTCAATACCCAACAAGCGGTTGGCATGGCAGTCCTTAAAAAGGCCATGGACATTAACGCTGCAGGTGCTCTCGCTTTAATTGAGGCCATTCCTGATAATACTCAAACCGCTTCAAATTTACCCGCAAATCTTGGGCAAAATATTAATACGACCGCCTAATTTCACATTCATTAGTTCATCACTAACAACTTGCAAATAACTCAGGTTATTACGCAAGAACAATATCTCATGGTCAAGTTGTCATGATCATGAATACAAAATAACTCAATCGTAAGTGGCTATATAGCAGAGTAACTTAGACCGCTGTGGCGGGAATCGAACCTTGGTCTATTTCTGATATATCAATCATTTGTTGATTACCTCTGCTGATTTTGTGTCATTTAGAGACATTTTCTGAGATTAAGAAAGAGAAATATTATATGGGATTAAGTCTAAACTCAATTGCTAAGGTTATCAAGAGTAATGTCATATTTAATCATATGGTTATTCTTAGCAAAAGTATTAATTTTCTGTTAGATTGTAAATTTATGTATTTGTAGCATCCCATGTTATTTAAACGAGGAGCGTGCAAGTTTGCATGTTGGCCGATTATTTCTAGATGATAAATATATCTGTAACGCCTCATATCACCGGGAGCAAAAAGCAGAGCGACGAAGGAGCGTCACTTTTTTCTGTCCGTGTGTGTGATTGTTATACGGCACGACTTTAATCCTTTAATTATTCTTCGACTAAGCCAAGTCGGAGTCTTGGATACTCACCATACTTAACAGCATGAGTCATCACGGTATTGTAGGCTTCGAAAAAGGCATCTTCATTCTGAAGGCGCGAGCAGAATTGGTAAAGCTCTGGGTAGTCCAATGCTATACATGAAACTGCCTTGTCTCTGAAAAAATCAAGCAGAAGTGAACTGTATTCTCCATATTGATCATTGAACAACTCTTTGACCACTACCAATGCCTTAACTTCTAGCTCTTTGGTGTTAATGGAGTATTGCTTACCATTAATAAGAAACTCCAATCTACTTTCGATACGGCGATAGTATCCGACAGCCCCTTTTATCTGATTAATAGCTTTCTCAAGCGCATTTAACACATTGCTGCGTTTTCTTGAAAGCTTCTGCCGGCTAATCTGTTCAATATTTGGGCTATCCTTCGCTTGAATGATTAGTAATTTTGTATCAGTAATAACCAGAATATCGCACATCTCTTCCTTATCGTATACCCGCTTGGGGTTGATGTAGATTTGTTCAGGAGGGAAAACCAATAATAGACACTGAGCTATGTCTTCTTCTTGATAGCTTCCTGGTTCTTCTCTTTCCAATATGGTGTGGCTAAATCCACGCGAACCATGATAAGTATGCGGTTCTGGACGCACATCGAGTATGATAAAGTCTTCATCATAGACAGACTCGCTCAAAGAAACACTAATAGCCCGAGCATCATCAAAAGAGGTTCGCAACCCAAACCACCTTTCGATCTCATTTATTATTGTACGGGCGTTTGGGAAAGAAAAGCCCAGTAGAGTTACTTCGTCGATTTTCTTTTGTGTATCAACAGGAATCGTGGCTTGTGCACGATAGACCAAACGCTCACGTGACAGCTCATCAAAAAAATGAACATTGATCCGTCCATTTTTCAACGATTCGAATAATGCTAAAGAAAAATCATCTGCAAATAAGGGAGTCTTAATAATCAGAGGTTCATCTTCATCATCAAAGAATGCTGTAACCAACCCAAACGTTTGCTGATTATCAATAATTACGGGCACTAGGTAAATTTTGAAACTTGCATTAATTTTAGCGGCAAGGATGTATTCTTTTGGCGCTTTAACTATGAAAATTGGGCACTCTTCATCATCTAAACAAATGGGCAAAATGCCGCCTGGCATCTTTTGAATAGTAGGCATTAGGCTTGGATAAAGTATTGTCAACATTGATTGCAACCAAAAATATAGCACGCACATTATGCGCGCACTCCGTAATTTCTCACCTTAACAAATAAATATCTGTATTTATTCGACAGAAAACTGATTCACAGAATCCCGATTGTGCCGCATAACACCGCAAAAACTGGGTGGTGAAATCCGTGGAGTGAAGCGTCGTAGATTCTGACAGCCCATGTTAATTTGGACTGTCATGTATAGACATGCTAATAATTGTATGTCCTTTATAGAGTCCTTTCATTAAGTTGCTAAGCTTAATTATTAACTTATCATAATGCATGATACTGTCGACGCACATAATCATATTGTCAGTAGACATTTTTGCAATTTGAGCTTCGCGCTTACCTAATATTGAGTCAATTTTCTCTAGAGTTATTTCTTTGCCATGTTCTTTTTCGAGTTGTTCTACCGCTGGCTGAATAATTCTGTAGTGATGATCAGATCTTCTACTTATTACCTCTATAGCTGAGGCAATCTCTTGCTCAAAGCTAGATAGCTCGGTGAGTATATTTAACTCACCAGAGTTGAATATAAAGCTTAATGAGTCATAGTTAATATGTGGGTCTTTAATATCTAAACCAGCAATAGGCTGTATAAGGTAATGTCTGCCCGAGTTGTCTCTATATTTTTCGATGAATTGCTCTCTAATAGCACCAAATTTATTATGCAAGCGAATAAGTTGAAATATTACTTTATTTCCAGCCTCAACTTCAGTTCTGTAAGTTTCTTCTTGTTTTTGCTGTGCCTGTAATTTGAATGCATATTTTGCACCAAAGAATGCTGCTACAAGAGTGGCTAAAGGTGCAATGAGAGTGTTTATAAAAGGTAATAAAGATACATCTTCTGCAAAAGCAGCAAAAAATGCTCCTGCAAAAAAGAGAATGATCATTACAACTACTTCTGTATCACCTTTCATATTACCAACAAGTAATTATATAGCTCTGTTTATTTGCCATACATTCGGAAAAGAAATGAAGAAATTTTGATGTTAGTTCAATTTGCTAACTGCAATCATCCCTAACCGAATCGGTGTCAGGTCCAGAATGAAGAATTATCATTTTTTATCAAGTGGAAAGGAGTAATCATAGGGGCAGAGTCGATTGTTATTAGCAAACGTTTTTTTAAACATTATTTGTCTGCGTGGATTGTTTAATCAAAGATTCAGCAGGAATACCAAGTTGTTGATGTAGTTTCCAGATCATTTTGAGTGTCAGAGAACGTTTATGATTGAGTATTTCATATACGCGATTACTCTTTCCAATCATTGGCTCCAGGTCTTTAACGGTTAAACCTTTCTGTTCCATTTCAAATTTGATGGCTTCTACAGCATCAGGCAAATCAAGCGGAAAATGTTTGCGCTCATAAGCTTCTATCAGGGTTACCAAAATATCCAGTTTTTCACCTTCCGGAGTGTTTTGTACCGCCGTCATGAGTGATTCAACTTCCTTGAGCGCTCCGCGATAATCGGCATCGGTTTTGATGGGTTTGATATTCATGTCAGATTGTTTCCAATATTAAATCGTTTGCACGTCGATCCGTTCATATTGCGCATGAGTGCCTATGAAACGGATGTATACAACATTGTATACATAGCTAATCCATACCACCAGCCGATATTTGTTGCCGGCAATATTGAAAACGACCCTGCCATCTTTCAAGATGCTGGCATTTTTGAAGTCTGCTTTCACTTCAGCGGGTGTTGCCAAGTTAGCCTTTAATACATGTCTGTACCAAGCAAGCGCCGGTTGAATAGCCTCGGTGTGAGATGGATCATTTTCCCAGAATGCTTTCAACGTCGACAGAGCTATAATTCTCTTGTGAGAAATATTAGTCCCATTATGGGACTTTTGTAACTATTTTGATTGAGGAATCCACCGGCCATAAACTTTAATGATCATACTCCAATCTTTGTGTCCCATTTGCTGGGCAACCCACAGCGGTTTCTCGCCTCTTGAGAGTAATGTTGATGCGAAAGTGTGGCGGGTTTGATAAGGATTGCGGTATTTGATGTTGGCTTTTTTCAGTGCCGGAATCCAAACATTTTTATGGATCGGTTGATCGTTTCTCCACGGTTGGTTGGTGTGTGGATTGTGGAAAACAGTTTCGTTCTGCTTCTTTGTAAATATTTGTTGATTGAGCAAGGCTTCTTTGGCTTGTGGTTGTAGCGTAACTTCCCGTTTTCCGGATTTTGTTTTGGTGTCTTTCAGTTGACCGCGTACATGAGCTTGTTTGATAAATATGCGGTTTTGGTCAAACTCAACATCTTGCCAGCGTAAAGCGATGAGTTCGGAAGTTCTCAATCCTGAGTAGAATGCAAATTGGATCAGGTTTTTTTCCTGGCCTGTCAGCTCTTTTAAAATTTTGGTGATTTCTTCTTGCGTGAATGGTTCGGGCTCGCGGGTTCTATTGGGTAAGTTCTTGACTCTGGTTAGTGGGTTTTTGTCTATGATTTCATCATGGTATAGCTCTTCAAACATTTGACGAAGCGGGGTCAGAATGTTGCTTTTGCGTTTGTTGGAGCAGGGGAGTTCAGATAACCATTCTTTAACTTTGCTGGCAGTCAGTTCAGAAATAGTGAGATTGCCGAATGTGGGAATCAAATGGTGATAGATGGCACTGTTATAGTCTTGCAACGTGCTTAATTGCAGTTTTGCCTGGTTGCGTTGCAGCCAGCTTATCAGGGCTTCTTTGATCGTGTAGAGATCAGGACGGTTTTTCCTGAATTCTTTGGCTTTCTTACTGTACGGAAAATGCCGGTTGTAATCGAAAGTGCCGGTCTTGATTTCATACTTGATGGATTGCAGCTTAAGCGCCAGTTCTTTTTGCGCAGTTTTAGTTGGAGGTATGGGTATTGATTCGCGGCAACGTACACCTTGATAGGTGAACGATATCTGTGCACTATTGCCGCGGATCGTTATGCCTCTTTGCCTTGCATCCATGAGATTGCTTCTTTGACGTTTATGGTAATTTTGCCGTTTGGCGCTTTAAACCAATGAATTTTGTATCTCCATTGTCCTTTCTTAATATATTGGCGGATGGCATTCTCAGTTAATCCAGTATGCTGGGCAAACTTTTTGACAGTTACCGGAATTTGATCGAGGCAGCTCATTTTTTCTCCCCCTCAGCATTATCGGTAATATGCTTGGTCACGTGCTTTTCGACTTCCCCTTGATTCTCGATTAAGCCTTTATCTTCGACTTTGCGCTTGCCCATCACTACCGCCCAGAAACTGCCGATTTTTTGCGTAATGGCATAACCTACGCTTTTGGTTTCGCTGTAGCCGGTTGTTTCCGGGCAGACATCCTGAAAATTAAGGCCTAGAATTTTTTCATAGCGGCGATAGGTCAAGGGATTATGAAGTATTTTAAGAACACGCCAGCCAAAGTATTGCCCCATGATCAATGCGCCTAAAGCGCTTTCAAGTGTCGTGCCAACACCTCTGAATTCTTTGATATTCTTTAAAATAATTTGCTCTTGTTCCTCACTGAGGTTTAGATCAAATAGTTTTCTTTGATTGGTTTCCATAATAAATATTGACTATGAGAGTAGATAGTGATTCCTATAGTACGCTATTTATTTTCACAGTAAATAGTATATGTGTCCTATTAATCTAAAACAGTCACCTGGTTTTGAAATTCTTCTTTGGTGAATTGCCGCATCTCGTCATGAAATTTGATGACAATCTCAATTTGATCGTTAAGCGTCAATACCCCGCAAATGTGGCCGATCTGCGTGATGCTGTATTTTTCGCCAGGTTCAGGCGCATCCTGTTTTAGAACTGCAAGCCGGTAGATTAAGGAAACCGCTTCTTCAAGATTAAATGTATTCATAATATTTAAATTTTTAATTTTTTTAGTGTTGAGTTGGGTTTTCATGGTGAACCTTTTGAGGATGAAATGGGGTTGGTACAGTTATTGATACAAGTCCAAGGGAAACAGCTCCGGCATGACATTGCGTGCGCTCGGCTTGCGCCTCGCTCCTTAATGTCACGTCCTCGCTGTCGACTTTGAAAAGCATCCAAACATGTTTGCGTGTGCTATAGCTTGAGCCTTTCCAAAGTATTCCGGATACGCGCAATGGTGCAGAATCGCCATAACGTCCTGTAGCCGGTGAATAGGCTTCCCTGGTCATTGGGTTGAGGTGCTTGCTTTGATCGTACAAAGGTTTGATTGCATGTGAACGGTGAGGAGTTTCAGGATTGCCCATTGCCAGCATGAAGGCTGCCCAATCACCGGCGGTTGCAGATTTCCGGATGGTTTCAAGTTCCGGTTCGTCAGCTTTGTCAAGTTTTCTCAATTGTCGCCAGACAGTGACGCTCGGGCCGCCGATTTGTTGAAATTGACGAATGCCCCAGGTATTTGCCCAAGCGGTAATGCGCTCGGCTGCTTTTACAGCATCATTACCATACAAATCTTGATCGAGCGCAAATCCGTCGATATTCTTGGAGATGTACTTGGCGATGTATCCCACTGACGAACCTTTAGCGGGATCAATTGCTTCCACTTTGAAACGGCGCTCTTGTGCACCTGGTTCGTTGCCATTATCCAAAAGTGCATAATGACGCATGACTTTCCTCACCGCTTCACGGTGTTTTTCCGGCATGAATAATAGTAAATGCCAATGCGGTGTGCCGTCGTGGTGCGGTTCAACTACCCGGAAGCCATAAGGTTGAATGCCCTGGCGATGCAATTCAGCGCGAATTAAAGACCAAATATGGGTGAGGTATTCGTGCGCTTGTAATACGCTGGTGCCGTCATAGCGTGGATTGGTTGCGCCATGATGCAAACAGGCATGCATGCGCGAAGGAGTGGTAACGGTATAGAACTCACCCACATGACCCAGATGATCGGCAACCATTTCAAAACCTCGGATACGTGTCATCAATTCAGCACGGCGAATTGCTGGATTGGATACCGAACGATCGGCTAGGTTCTGCAGGGAAAAAAGATCACCATTTTCATTACTTACAAAGGTAGAAGCCAGATAGAGCCGGTTTCTCTCTTTTTGTTTGCGCTTAACATGAATCGTGTAGTCGCTGGCATATGTGCCACGTAGGCGGTTGACCAGCTCGATATTTCTGGCAATGGTTTCAATCTTGCGCAATCGAAGAATCTGGATTCTACGAAACCACCAGTGATGGCAGCACATGCGATTCAGAGCCGGTTCCAGATTATCGCCTTTGATGGATGGCCGCTTGACTTGATAGTGATCGACAATGCGCAAGCATGCCTGATACGCGTCAGAAGGGGATTTAGTGCGGTTGCGTGCCAGGTAGCATTTTTCAGCATAACGCTTGGAGGCATTGAGCAATTCTTCATGATCAGCGCATAGATTCAGATCCTCAATGCGCAGCTGATTATAAATATCTTGCAGTTCATGGTTTGCTTGCTCGAAACTGGAACGTTCAGCAGCTTTGATGTAATGAGCCGCCAAATCTCCGGCAATCGGGGAAAGCTCAGTGAAAATATGTTGCCGGATGCGGCGGCAATTTTCTGTTCCATAGGCTGCGGTAAGATTGTCGGCATAAATGACTTGTGGCAAATTTGTGTCATTTTTGTGCCACAACCGAGGCCTATGGAGACCAACCGGGACTAAGGGGAGATTTGTAAGACTGGAACTAAGACCCTGTTTTATATGGGTCTTAGTTGGTCTTGAGTGGTCTGGATTAGACCGCTTATTGGTGGAGACGGCGGGAATCGAACCCGCGTCCGCAAGCCCTCTACAGACAGTTCTACATACTTAGCCATGCTATTTGATTTAACCTGGCAACCGCCAACTGGCAGGCTGATGACAGGCGAGTCACCTTGCGTTTAACGTTTTATAAAGTGACCCTATAGAACGCGATCCTCGTTAGTAACTCTGCTGTCTGTTGCCAGACCCGGCGTTGAGGCCCACCGG
>NZ_JAIEMO010000029.1 GCF_019752095.1 Nitrosomonas sp. | reverse complement strand
GTTAGCGGTTCAATCGTTTACGATATAGCAATTTCGGGAGGAAGTCCTAAAGAGATATTTCTAGCCACTAGCAATGGGATTTTTTATAGCAATGACACGGGTATAACATTTAACAACAAACCAGCCAATTTACCTTTGGAACCCATCAATAATGTATCACTCTCACCGAATTATTTAATTGATCGCACAGTTTTCTGTACCAGCTTAACAAAATCCGCATATAAATCAACGAATGGCGGCGACAGTTGGGTGCTTCATGCGTCTGGGGCGGCAGTCACCGGACAAACAAGTCCATTAAAAGAATTCAATGAATTGCAGGTATCTAACACATTTTTGATAGACCGAACAGTTTTTCTCTCTGCGTATGATGGGTTCTTTATCTCGAAAGACGGTGGCATTACATGGACTCAGAAACAAACCCGGAAAAACCTGCTCACTGGCGTAGCTTTGTCGCCAAATTTTATTAATGATCAAAGCATGATTGCAACATCATACTTCGGTGGAGGCATATACGCTTCAACCAATCATGGTACAACATGGACTATAGAAAGAGCCGGGTGGCCAGTCCCGAGTAGTATAGATCTTCCAATGAGTGCTTTCGATATCAATTTCGCTCAGAATCAGTCAGGCCCACCAACGGCTGTCGCCTCACGAAATACTACGCATATTGGATTTTCCAGCGACTTCGGACAAAATTGGACTACAAAGCCTATTCCAAAAATCCCTGAAATCTCACCATTTTCTGTATATATTAATTCCTTTGTTTTGTCACCCACGTATGAAAGCGACCGAGAAATTTATGTTGGTACAAGGTCACACGGAGTTCTGCAAACACTTGATGGCGGAACCAGCTGGCGTTGGCTGCGAGGCGTCCCCACCACATCACATATTGTAGGCTTGGCTATTTCCCCTAACTATGCAAATGACCGGACTGCTTTTGCTGCAACTCGCTCTGGGCAAATTTGGCGCACAACTAACGGCGGTAACAGTTGGTTACAATCGAAAAGATTCGATTCAATCACACTGCGCGGTCTACCGGGTCAACAGCATTTGTCAATTGCTGTGTCTCCCCAATTCGACACGGATAAATTAGTCTTCATTGGTACAAGCAATGGTTTATATCGTTCAAAAAATGGAGGCAATTATTGGGCTACAATGACTCAAAACGATGTGGCTCCAGGGACCGCCATCCAACAAGTTGAGTTTTCTCCAAATTTCTCAAATGATAATCTTATCTTTGTCATCGCTCATGGAAAAGGTATGTATCGAATTACTCTGAATAATAAAGGACATATAATATCCTCGGAGAATATCGGTGCTAGCCTACTGCAACAAAATATTCAATTTACAGAATTCCGCTTATCTCCTAATTTTGCGATTGATGCCACCATTCTAGGTATTGCACGAGCGAGCGCTTATATTTCAACCGATGGTGGTTTGACTTGGGCACTTGCAGGCAAAGTTGAATGGTAATGTGGTGACCTTAGAGAAAGTATCCAACAGGTAAATTACCGCCAGCAACATCGAAGGTATTTATTTTCCATTAATATAGAACCTCGCCGCAAGCGGCGGGGAATATAACCCGAAGAGATGAAAGAAAAGTACCGGCTGATTTGATTGAATGCTTTAATTCGTTGTAGCAGTAACCTGATCTGACAATCACCTGATTTAACGAAGTGATGCCAGACTAGATCGGAACTACCACATCTGATTTTTATCGACATAATGATTAGACGATATGTAGTTTGCTTCGACTCAAGGAACCAGATCCTGGGCGGTGCTACTCGTTACGGTATCGTCATCTGCAATCCCTTTTGCCGGTAATTCAAACCAAAAAGTACTTCCAATCCCCAGTTCGCTGTCTACACCAACATATCCCCCCATCTTTTCAACGATTCGACGCGTAAGCGATAATCCTATCCCGGTACCTTCAATAGCGCTAGCTGCAGCATCAAGACGATTAAAAGGTTGAAATAATTCCGTCAGTTTATTTGCAGCAATACCGATCCCAGAATCAGCAATAATAATTTTTATGTAACCTGGACGGACGGATTCCCTGAGTTCGATATGTACCCAACCGCCTTTGCGGTTGTACTTGATCGCATTGTTAATCAAATTAAGGACGACTTGTTTGAGTCGAATACGATCAGTATATAAAACCTTATCCACCATGCCGCTATGCGTCAGTTTGATATCCTGCCTATCTGCTTGTATTCTTACTAAGCTGATACACTCCTCAATAACAAGACAAACCTCAACCCACTCCAGTCGAGAATCAATACGTCCTGACTCAATTTTCGCCAAATCAAGCACTTCATCAATCAATGCTAATAAATGTATACCCGCAGTCTTGATTTCTTTGGTGTATTTTAGTCGCCGATCATCAAGCCCCCCCAGCTCAAGTAACCGACTAAAGCCAAGAATCGCGTTCATAGGTGTACGTAACTCATGACTCATGCTAGAAAGAAATTCGGATTTAGCCTTGTTTGCCCGTTCAGCCTCATACCGAGCCGTAATAAGCGCCTGTTCCGCGGCTTTATGTTCAGTAATATCCTCAACCATCGACCAGATTAATTTTCGGCCAGATGCATCGTGAATTATTACGCCATTCAGTTGAACCGGATAGCAACTACCATTTTTACGAATATACTCTTTTTTGTATGGGCCAAAGGTGCCTGTTGCTTGCATACTCTCAACCTGTTGAGTTTCCTGCATCATGTAGCCTTTGGGGGTAATGTCCCAATAGGTGAGATTTAACAACTCTTCCCGAGAATAACCAGTTGGAGCTAACAACGACTCATTGATCTCGATAAATCTCCCAGTCTCGTATTCGTTCAATGCGATACCGACCGGCGACATCATGAACAGAGCCCTAAGCCGGGCTTCACTGTCTCGTTTATTTTGTTGAAACTTACCCATCAAAATAATTGGCAGCAAGATTAAAATGCCAATGAGTATCAAGCCAAAACGGAAAACAGCACTGTCATTGCCTGCAGCAATCCATCCCTCTTTAGGCACAGCAGCCATCTGCCAGGAACCATTAGGCAAGGAAACATCTAGTAACACAGGATTCTGTTCAAATATTTGCTCATTACCGAAAAACACCTCACCCGCCTTACCCAACGCATCTTTGCCTCGGATCGAAATATTAATTTTTTCTGCAAGATCCAACAAACCACTTGTTTGATATAACTGATTCACATCGATAACGGCTGAAATCATGCCCCAAAAAACTCTCTCATTCCCTTCAATATCATCAAAAAATACCGGAATCCGAGCGATAAAGCCTTGTCCGCCCTGAACCAAATCAACGGGTCCGGCAATAATAAGATTCCCGCTATCACGTGCACGTAGCACCGATTCAAGCTGCTGAGGATGCTCCCTGAAATTAAGCCCTATCGCTGACTCATTGCCTTCTAACGGGTATAGGTAACGTATTATCAAATCTGGCGCAGCACCAATATTGCGTAGCTCTGACTTATCATTAAACAAATACTGCGCTAGCTTGGCAAATTTTTCCATTGACAAATCCGGCTCTGCAGAAATGGACGCCACCAAACCTTGTACCAATCGAGCATTGCTGGTGATTTTTCCTTCCAAATCTGCACGCAACAAGCTCGATCGAGTAAATACCGAATCCCGTAGTTCACGATACATATTTTGTGAATGTAGATAATCAGCATAAAATCCAGTCGCGATCAGGCAAGTACCCACAAGAATGGCAGGTAAAAAAACCAGCTGCCTTTTCTGAAAGAAGACCCGAACTCGAGCCAAAGTATTTTTCATGAACTAAAGCCTAAATAATTGCTATTTTTACTTACTAGCAAAAGAAAGAGTGCATTAACGGATAACCGGAGATTGAATTTCGTCTTTTTTGGAACAAGCATGCACTGTTCTCCCCGTCAAACATTTGCGGCATACCGAAGATATTATGACATTGCATTGTAACTTTACTCATCGTCAAACCTGAAATTACCGTCATGCCAGACTATAAATTCGTTCTTTTATCGATCTTATTTTAAACAAAGAATTCTTGGAAAAGATAACCTTTTACATTTCTATTCATCCCTTCCTCATCACTTTTGCTTTCTATAATGACACCTATAGATTCTACTCAGTCATCTGAGATTCAATGTATCTCAACTAGGTATCTGGGTAATTGATTGTTTTGAGCGTTTTATAAAATGCTCAAAACAATGTTATGCATTCGTGTATTACTTTTACATCGATTATGAGCAATAAGGATGAATAAAACTGTATTAAAAGAAGTAGGCAATTCGCTAAAGGAGCATAGTATGGCTAACCATATAAATTTAAAACAATCCCTTGAGCGCATTCACACACTGCCCGCCATGCCAGCTATTGCCAAAAAAATGCTTACGTTGGCATTGAATACTGACGAAGGTGAAGCTCAATTACTCAAGCTCATCGCTCAAGACCCGCACATTTCTGCACGCATTATCGGACTGTCAAATGCTTCTTTATTTGGTTCTCCAGGTATGATCTCTTCCATCAGCGATGCTGCCATGCGATTAGGATTGACACAAATTAAATCTGTCGCCATCGGCATGGCAACCGTTTCAGCATTCACTAAACCGCCCGAAGGAAAGCTGAAAGCAAAGGATCTATGGACTCACAGTATTACCATTGCTTCTGCAATGCGCACTATGGCTAAACATATGCCTGCAAGAATTCGTCCGATGGAGGATCAGATCTTTCTCGCTGGCCTTTTGCATGATATTGGTTATAACGTTCTAAACTTCATCGCCAAGGATATCAGCGATGCACTTCACGAAAGATTGAGAACCACCCCCGAAGCATCACTATTAGAAATAGAACACGAACTACTGGGCACAGATCATGGTGAGATCGGTGCCCAGCTTGGTATCCATTGGGAATTACCTGCAGAAATTATCGCCGTGATACGCCACCATCACATGCCAGACAAAATGGATCCGGAAATAAATCAATCCCTAGCCAGACTCGTCAATGTTGCGGAAAAAATGCTGCCTGACCTAGCGGTGACTGAACACTCGGCACAAGAAATTACCGAGCAGGAATGGATCAAGCTAGGCATTGACCCCAGAGAAGTGGGTACAATTGCAGAAGAGGTTGAGGCTATTGCCAAGCAAGTCACGCAGCTTGCCAACGCCGCTTGATCCATCATCTATCACGTTAAACCAGTGTCAGTGAATATCTGCTCATAAAAGCAATAACGTAAAAAAACTCGCTCGTAATGAATAAATTACCTCCGAACTTTCTGGAGAAAATTTAGCTCAGTCAATTAATTTTACAAGTAAATCTGAAAGTTCATTCTCGAGTACCCTACATGTATCATCGCTACAACTAAGTAATTCAGCTAGCGCGCTTTGTAAGAAAGCAGAAGATTCATTTGTCAATTTCTGTGCAATATTATAAACAAGATCTGGATCGAGTTGAGTATCGTATAGCTCTTTAAAAGGCAATCCTTGGGCTGTCGGCGTTTCAAAATAGGTATAATTTCTGAATCGAATTCCAGCTTTCTGATCTCGGCCCGTCTCGAGCAAAAAAGAATTTCTGTTAAATTCCGTTGTTCTTGTTGACGCCTCTATCAATGATCGGAATGATCGACCATCATGGATACTCCCAGAGATCGGAACAGAAGCAAGACTTAATATCGTCGGGAAAAAATCTGTGTTGACAACCAGGTCGTTGCGAACAAAACCACGCTGAACGTTTGGTCCAGTAATTGCTAATGGAATGCGATGGGATTGATCATACAAATCGGCCTTGCCGACCTTGAATCGGTGCTCACCAAACCAGTATCCGTTATCAGACGTAAAGATGATATAGGTTTCTTTACCCTTGAGAGAATTTTCTAGCTGATCTATTAATTTACCCATCATTTCATCTACAGACTGCAAAGTCCGTATTCGCGCACGAAAATTATTGTCAATCCACTCAATGTCGTCGGGTAGCAGTAAGGGGTTGTCGCGGACACCAAAGCTTTTATTCGACACATCCTCTTGATTGAATGATGCAAACCTAGGCGCCTTCATACCATTAAATAGATTCTCGTGCCGCGAAGCGGGTATCGGCTGACGGGGTAATTCTGTTGATTCAGTTGATGCATGCGCAGCATAAGGTGCGATCATCATAAAAAAAGGTGAACTACTTGATAGCGCAGCATCAAGATGATTACTAGCGTGCTTGGCTATAACATCTGTACCATAATCTTCCAAAGTATCGCCATAATTTTTAGCTTGCCCATTTTCGTTAAGTTTGTAGTTAAAATACTTCGTACTCACAAATGTGTACCAGTAATTCCAGCCAGGGGGAATATAGCTTTCCGGCTCTACCAGCGTAGTTGTTCCATATTCATTGAAATACTTGCCAAAGTATGCCGTACTATAACCGTCTGCTTGCAATTTTGTCGCGATTGTCTGTGACTCCAACCCGCTGTTATAGAACGCATCAAAGCCACCAGATGGTCGATTATTGGATCTTACGCCGTGATTCTTCGAATATCTTCCAGTCAGAATAGATGCGCGTGATGGACAGCAAGCAGCATACGATACAAACGCATTTGTAAAGCGGACTCCATTAACAGAAAAATACTCCTGTGTTCTCGGCATAAAACGAAAGTCATCAGGCGTCATATCATCTGTAAGAATAAAAATAAAATTTGGCTTAGCAGCCGCTGAAACTGACATTCCAACAAAGAGCATTGATAATACTAAGCTTATTGCCAAGAAAAATTTACTCATATTCACATAATCTTTTTTAATTAATGGCATACATTCAATCTTTACACTCGTTATAATACAATACTCAAACTGCTAACATACAAGCTATTTGATAGCCATATCTACCAGAATTCCCGTCAATCCTCCGTCTCCATTCTCTGTCTCGAAGCATGAACATACCCCCCCATTCCACCCAAAATCATCCCTAACGGCGCTGCTATAAAGACTCCAATCATGGGTCCCTGACTGGTGTCTTTGGCGATAACCATAGGTCCTAAAAAGCTTACCGTAAAAAATAATCCACCAAGGATTAATGCACCACCAATGACAGCGATAAGAGTATTTATTTTTTCGCCAGAAATCAGTTCCCAGGTAAACCAAGCGCCTAGACTCGCGCAAATCAATGAAAAAATCGTGCTAAACCAGACTGAAAAGCTGGTCGTGATTGTGAGCATCGTGTTGACAAAAAACAGCACAGTTAAAAACATTAAAAGAGATACAATTGGTTTTAATATTTGAATCATAGTTTGATTACTTTCATCCAATAGATATAAAACGACGCAGCATTGTAAACTATCTCGCATCATAAAGCCTTGAGTTCATCGTGAGGTTTGATGCATAAGGCGACATGTAAAATGAAGGCATCAGATCTAAAACGGCGTAAATTATTACAGTATGGATTTATAAGCTTAGGAGCATTTGTCGGTAACACATTGCTACCAGCTCCAGCTAAAGCTGCCGCTTTGTCATTATCGCTAACTACACGCAGCGGGCTTCTGCCGCCGGATCATAATGGCGTGCGATTACCAGCAGGATTTACTTCCCGCATCGTGGCTCACTCAGGTCAGAAACTGTTTAGCTATACTTGGCACGCGGCACCGGATGGCGGTGCCACATTTGCTTCTCCGGATGGCGGCTGGATTTATGTTTCCAATTGCGAACTGGAGGGCCAAGCCGGCGGCGTCGGGGCATTAAAATTCAATGCACAGGGAGAGTTGGTTGATGCGTATTCGATTCTGAGTCAAACTAACCGCAATTGCGCGGGCGGGCATACACCGTGGCAAACGTGGCTATCGTGCGAAGAAATCGATAAAGGTAAAGTGTGGGAATGCGATCCGTTTGGCAACAAACCCGCTCAAGCCAGAAACTCCCTGGGTCTATTCCGGCATGAAGCGGTGGCAGTGGATACCCGTAACAAACAATTGTATTTGACCGAAGACAAACCGGAAGGCCGGTTTTATCGCTACAGCGCCCATACATTCGATACTGCCGGCAATCCCAATCTAGACGATGGCATTCTGGAAGTTGCCGAGGTGATTGACGACAACACTGGCGCAGTTCGCTGGCACGCGTTGACCGATCCTTCAGCGACCACTGTGCCGACACGCAAACAAGTTCCCGGCAGCACCGCGTTCAATGGCGGTGAAGGCATTTGGTATCATCAGGGTTTCGTCTATTTCACGACTAAAGGGGATGATCGCGTGTGGGTTTTTGACGTGCTACAGCAGCGCCTCAACATTCTCTATAGTGCAGCATCATATCTATCGCCGGTGTTAACCGGGGTTGACAACATCACCGGCAATGCCGCAGGTGAATTGCTAGTGGCTGAGGATGGCGGTAGCATGCAAATTGTGGTGCTATCTGGAGACAACGTTCTGCCGTTATTACAATTAGTTGGCCATGACCGATCGGAAATAGCCGGCCCTGCTCTAAGTCCTGATGGATCACGGTTATATTTCAGTTCTCAGCGAGGCAAAACCGGAAGTAGCGCGGATGGTGTAACGTTTGAAATAACCGGTCCATTCTGATGTAACTTTGCTCGATCTTCAGGAATCTGGAAAGATCTCAAATACTTGATACCTAAACAAATAATTGGATAGCTGATGTAAATAAAAAGTATCAAAAAAATATTTCCTTATCTTGAAAGTACGAGCTGTGGCGTGGAATGCAACCATTGAATTCTGATCTCGCCTCTTTATAAACAACTGCAAGTCTTTAGATATAGCCACAGCATTTTTAATTCGCATTATTTTAAAGCGTATTCTCGGTTATCGGAATTCATTTGTGCGAGGCAATCTGAGATCAAGCACATACCACCGAAACCTTTCATCGCGGGTCGCAACTCCTCAAGTACTATCTGTGCTAGCTCTTCTTTGCAAGCAAAAATTGTGACACTATTCTCGTATGGTAAAAGTACATCGTGCGGATTTCTTATGCCCTTGACTCCCCGACCTCCCGCATTCTTGATAACAGTATATCCACGCACACCGGAGCTTTCTAGCAATTCAATCAACTGCTCATGGTGTTCTATCTCGACAACAATCTCAAATTTTTTCATTACTATTGAACTATCCATTACTATCTCCCAAAAAGTTAATCATCGAGTTATTTTAGAAACTCTGATTAGGTATCTCGACAAGCTTAAAACGAGTTCTGGCTTACTGATTCCGTTTGCGATAAAGTTTCAACGCAATAAATATCACTAACTCACCCAGAGACTTAATAGCCATCTCATTTCCGCAACTATATGTTATTAATATATTTTATCTATCATGGAGCAAAATGATATGCTAATGCGTGAAGTAAATGAGAAGTACTTATAAGAGATTTTTTATGAAATACCCGATTTGTGTCAGTAAAACAATGGCAATCAGGCTTGTCATAAAGCATAGCGCTACACATTGATACGCTCAATACCCGATTGTGCTTTCAGTTGTCCCTCTCAAAAAATAAGGAATGATACAATCTTAATATAGTCGACACTCCGTGCCTATTAAGGAAACCATTGTTTTTTCTTAAAGGAAACTATTAGGCAAGGCAATTTACCAGCTAAATCGTGGCATTGATAAAAAAATGAATTACGATTATTGAGCAATAAAATAGACAAAAATATGTGAACAAAACCACCCGAGATACTCGCCAAGACTTATATCGACGGAGTCTATTTCGTCATCATCTCGGCTGAGAACCTGGAAATAGGTACCCAATGTATGAATTTGTAAAGACTATGGCTCGCCAGAATGATGATGGACAGGAATCATTTGATACGCTACTGATGTTCAAAACGATCTTTCTTGGACAATGACATAGTTTTCGGATGTAGCATAAGGGGGAAATCTCCTAAAAATGCGTAATGAGTGTCATCTAGAAATTATTCCCCGTTACCACAACAAAATTTTCACGGCTGCGCGAAGTTCTTTTGGTTATTACGAAAAATAAACCCTAATTAACACAAGAAGAGTAAACTCTGGGACAGACTGCATTTAATCCACCCGCACGAGCATTTTTTTGCCCGTTCCAGTTTAAAACTTCCAATACTTGCTTATAATGTTTTTCTCGAGTCCAGAAAATATAATTAGCCTTTAAGGTATCTCGCGCGAAAACAAGAATCTGAGAAATAGTTGGTACATAACCCGTTCCGTCGCCCTTCGTATTTTTATAATTATTTGGCATAACCGTGGGAACCATCGGAATGGCGCCAGAAAAATCAGAATAGTAGTTATAAATGCCTTGGTTAGGATCATATTTTGTTGCTTCAAATAGCAAGCCTTTTTCCTCGAGAAAAGTATCCGGACTACTCAAAGCCGTACCAATATTTTTGAGTCTGCCCACGAATGATGCAAGAATGGGACGCGGATAATTTGCTTCCTGAATCGTCATCGTATTAGGAAAAGACAAGCGCATTTGTTTTTGCACATTGATCTTATTGTCATAAAATTTAGTTACCTGAGTATTGGTTAGTGGTTTGATAGGCTCCCCCATAGCGGTTTCTATCATGCCGATACCCTCGAAGTGAGGGTGCGAGTTATAACGCTTTCCCATTGCCTTAAATAAGGCAATCAGACGATTCTGTACTTGTAAATTCCATAATTTAATATTACGTCCAGTAACTACTTTATTTCCATAATCACTAATATCAAATTCACCGCCTTCATATTCAGCTGTCTTCATGTAACTTGGCACAACTTGCCTGCCATTAAATGATTTTGTTTGCACCTGAATGACAAGACGTTTTCCTCTGGCGGATAGTTCAGCAAGGCGTTTATCAATGGATGAAAAATCATACACACCTTTTGCTTTCTCCAGATCATTCCAGAAATACCTTATCATCATTCCTTTCAATGCAGGTGTCGCTTTGAGTTCACTATATACCTGTGATAAGTAGGTGGCATTGTTCTTTTGCGAACCTTTTATTATGTAATAGTGACCTGGATGCCATTTGACAGCAGTGGGGTCTATCATCGCGGCCACGGCTCCTAGCGGGGCAAAAATCATACTAATGCAAAATAATATTGCGACCAGTAGTTTATATATTTTGTTATTTATCTTGTTTGTAGTCGGTGTTAAAAGACTAATATGAGTATTGATTCTCATAGAAAAAATTCCTCTCTAAAGTTAAAAGACAGGAACTGAGAGAATACGCTTCGAATTTTTTTGCTCGAGATTCTTACATTCTTATTTGAAAGTAAAACGAGTAGAGCGATCTAACAGTTCTGTGATTTGAATTTACCCATTCTCTAGGAGCCAGACAGACTCTCAATAGGTTATTGAAAAAATGTTCTAAGATGTCTATACAAGGTAAAAACAAATCGAAGGTGCAGTTACTGATAAATGAGCATTTTAAGCCTGTACTTAAAGCAACAGCGGCAACACAAAAGCCTTTCATCTGCCCGCCAGATCAGTGTCTTTATTCATCTTTCAGCTGTTGCAGACATCACTCTTTTACATTACAACATTAAGCTAGGCTATAAATTCTTCTTAGATTATAAGTTTCATGATTAATATCCAATATTTATAAAAATCTGATTTAGTCATCTGTTAATAAAAGAACTATGCCTCATCAAGTTGGATCGAGAAATCCTCGGGTACGCCACAAATGGTTATAAAACAGGAATCGCAGGTGCGCTGCTGATGTTCAAAACAATCCTGCTGGGCAGTAACATAGTTTGTCTGATGCTGAACAAGGAAAAGAATCTCCTAAAAAACATGTAACAAGTTTCATTTGGAAATTATTCCCCTGTATATACCATCTTTCAGAAATCTTCTGATTACTACGAAATGTCAAGAAAACTTCTAATCAGCACAAGATGGATAAGCAGCTGGACAGGTGGGATTCAATCCTCCCGCAGGAGCATTCTTTTGTGCATTCATGTTTAATACTTCCAATACTTGCTCGTAATGCTCTTCCCGTGTCCAGAAGATATAGTTGGCATTTAAGGTATTTCGCGCAAAAGCCAAGATCTGAGAAATAGTTGGTACATAACCCGTTCCGTCACCTTTCGTATTTTCATAATTTTTTGGCATAATCGTGGGAACCATAGGTATCACGCCAGCAAAATCTGAATAGTAATTATAGATTCCCTTATTGGGATCATATTTCGTTGCTGGATAGAGCAAACCTTCTTCCTCAATAAAAGTATCTGGACTACTCAGTGCCGCCCCAACATCTTTGAGACTACTTACGAATGATGCGAGAATTGAACGCGGATAATTCACTTCCTGAATCGTCATTGTATTAGGAAAAAACAAACGCATTTTCTGATGTACAATAATTTTATTATCATAAAATCCAGATACTTGGTAACTTGTCAGCGGTTCTATAGGATTCCCCATCGCGCTTTCTATCATGCTGATACCCTCAAAGTATGGGTGCGAGTTGTAGCGTTCACCCATTGCCTTGAATAAGGCAATCAGGCGATCGCGTACTTGGAAATTCCATAATTTAATATTACGTCCGCCTACTACTGTGCTACCAAAATCACTAATAGTAAATTCACCACCTTCATATTCAGCTGTCTTCAAGTAATTGGGTACAACTTGCCTGCCATTAAATGATTTCGTTTGCACCTGAATAACAAGACGCTTCCCTCTCGCAGCTAGTTCGGCAAGACGCTCATCAATTGATGAAAAATCATACACACCTTTTGAATCTTCCAAATCTGCCCAAAAATACCGGATCATCATTCCATTCAATGCCGGTGTTGCATCAAGTTCACTATATACTTGCGATAAGTATGTAGTATTGTTTTTTCTCGAACCTTTTATTATGTAATAGTGGCCAGGATGCCATTTTACTGCCGTGGAATCTGATGGTGCTGCTACGGCTCCCAACGGGACCAAAATCACACCAATGCAAAGCAATAGTACGGCCAGCAGAATATATGCCTGATCATTTTTCTTGTTAGTGATCGATTTTCTGACATTCCTTCCCAATAAAGTTTGCATAATAATTCTCATATACCATTTCCTTCTACTAAAGTTAAAAGATCGGAACTGAATAAATTTGCGTCGCGCGCCTTGCTCCTATCCCCATGGCAAGACCACGCGATATCACGGTACAGAAAACCAAAAATGGCGCGCTGCGCTAACTTCAAAAACACTATCTATAATGCTCCCCATGGCAAACCAGGGAGAATTGCAAGTTCAATAAATAAGAATTTTGAGCCTATTCTTAGTGCAATAGCAGCGACACAAAGGTATTAAGCCCGAAATGACAAAGACTCAAATGTTTCCACAAGGAATAATTTAAAACTGCAGCGAGTAAAGCTCGCAGAATGGCGATTAAACAGGATATTCGAGCAAAAATTTAGCGTTTACTCATGCGGATAAGAATCAAAAACGGGCACATTAGATTTAAAGACCCGGATTTATATCTAATTGGCTCCCCGACCAGGGCTCGAACCTGGGACCTGCGGATTAACAGTCCGTCGCTCTACCAACTGAGCTATCAGGGAATTGGTGAGATGCGCATGTTAACGTTTTGAAGCTTCAGGGTCAACCATGATATACACTCAAATACAAAAAAATCATATCAAATTAATTTTTTAAATCCTTACGGACTTTGAGCAATTGCCACAATATTCACATCACAATTTAGCGCTTCCTTGAAAGCATCAACATCAAACTGTACCTAATGCGTGAACCTGCATTCAATCGACAGATCTATATAGCATACCGTTAGAAAAATATCTCCATTTTCGCCGCAGCGATAAATAAAAAACTGATTAATTCAAAACAATCAAAGCTCATTAATACTCTGAAACAAATTAGCGGTTAGTCATAATAGTCGTGTATAACATTAATTTTACAGACCGCACTCAAATAGCCTTGTTATTTGTATTCGTATATTTCAGCCTGTCCCTCCCATTCCTCGTTCAAATGCAATCGGTGTCAAAAAAAATAATGTTACTGAGGCTGTTATTATGCAAAGTGTATTCAATCTTACAATCTCCCAATAAAAATACGCACTTAATATGGATTAAGAAGATATAACCAAGGGAATATAACAATCTCCTTTTAACAATCCAAGTCCCTCTCATCGATAATGTTTATTCTGTCAGAATCAAAAAAGTTCAAATCGTAATGAAAATTTCTCATTACCTTCGCTTATCATTACCTTCGCTTATCATTACCTTCGCTTATATTATTGAAGAAAGAAATAAGTTAATTTTGCAATGCTTCTTTCCACATGCTCCGTATTGAAAACCATATACTCTGCTGCAGAATTAAATGACAAAATAAAATCAGCAAGAATTGAATCGCTTAATTGAAATTTTGCGCAGCCAGTTTTTTAGTAAAACACACCGACATATCCCGATTATTTATTTGCAAAGAGAATCAATCATGGCCTCCGAATCAGTTTCAAGTGTTAGCGACTCTAATCAAATAAAATAACAATGCGTTCTATACATTTAAACAGTGTTTTTTTTGGATTAGCGTTATGTCTCACTAATCTGCCAGATTGCTATGCTCAACTAAGTGGAAGTATTACTGGAACAACAGATTATTTTTGGCGAGGTTACTCAAAGAGTGATAGCAAACCCGCCGCACAAGCCAGTATTGATTTTGAGTCCCGATCTGGCATATATCTGGGCACTAATATTTCAACGGTCAATTTTGCTGATTATGGATTCGAGAACCGCTCTAATTTGGAATTCCGTCCTTATCTAGGCTGGGCTTATAAGTTATCTAATGATTGGCGATTTAATGTTGAATGGACACGTTATATTTTTAATGGAAAAATATTTAATCAAAAAGTTGACTATAACGAATTTTATATTTCAGGCCATTTTCGTGACATACTGACATCCAACTTATTTTTTTCTGAAGATAGTTATCAACAAAATCATATGGGTTTCGGGTATGAGATTATCGGACGTTATCCAATTACTAATTCAATCCAAATATCCAGCACCCTAGGCTATAATAATCAGAAAAAAATACTAGAGTATAATTATCTTTATTGGACTGCCGGATTAACTTGGCATCTCGCTCGCAATATAGGCGTCGATGTTCGTTATTATGGGGCCACACATACTGCGACAAGAAATTATGTACCGTCATCGCCACACTGGGGTTTTCATCCACATGCCGTTGATGATCGTGTATTATTCTCTTTCACAGTGGGATATTAATTTTTCAAAACCGCGTACTCTAATGAACCTTTAGTTCAATTTAAGTAATATACGAGTAAATTTAACAGGCAGCAATATGTGGAAGTACCTGACTTAAAAATGATGCAAAAACCCTTTAGCTCGCAGGAACAACAGGCTAAGGAACGGCATTTGATCTCAGAAGCCGCAGCTGGCAATGGAAAGGCTTTCGAACAACTATATCAACTCTATTTTAATCGGCTATATCAATTTATCTTTCGCATTAATAGACATCATGATTGTATTGAAGAAATCATTAATGACGTGATGTATGTAGTTTGGGAAAAAGCCGCCACGTATGATCAAACGTGTCGACCTTCAACATGGATTTTAGGCATCGCTTACTTAAAATCATTAAAAAGTGCCAAAAAAAACACTAAAAGAGAGGATGAGTCAGTCGAGTTTAATGATGAGTTGGATTACTTTCCTGATCGAGGGGCCCGTTGGGTTTCGCAAGTAGAGGATAGTAATTGGCTCGAAGCTGCGCTTGAAAAGCTATCGGCGGAGCAACGTGCCGTTGTGGAAATGACATATTTTCAAGGATTACACTACAGCGAAATTTCAGAAATTATGCAATGTCCCGAAAATACAGTAAAAACCAGAATGTTTCATGCACGCAAAATTTTAGCTAAATTTTTTCTAGAGCTTAATAGCAGGAGTTAACGGATGTTATCTACACAGATCAAATTGACCAATCAAAGTGAACATCAAAAGGCATGGGATCTTTTACCTTGGTATATAAATCGATCGTTGGGTCCCGTTGAGCATGCTATTGTAAAAAATCATATTAGAACCTGTATCACGTGTAGAATTGAATTAAATCTGCAAGAGCGATTGTTTAAAAAGATACAACAAACCGATCTATTACAACAGGTATCGCATGCTTCGTTTGCTCAATTAAAAAAACGAATTGAAACACACCCTGAGGTTAGTATTTCGAATAAATGTACGGTTTCAAATAAAGATCTTATATTTTTTCCATTTCAGCTTCAGTTTCTTGGCTTTGTAAAATACACTGCCTTAGCAGCTAGCTTACTTTTGTTAGCAGCGCCGTTTATGCTAAATTCGTGGGTTATCCAGCCTGAAATGGAAGGCGCGTACAGAACGCTAGCCAACTCAAGTGAAAGTACAGACAACACAAACAACATCGTTCGAATTGTTTTTGCAGATCAACCTGATTCAGAGCAGATTGAAGTTATAGTGAATAGCGTTTCAGGACATATTATTAAAGGACCATCTCCGAATGGCGTTTATGAAGTTCAAATTGGCAATCATCAAACGGATACTCAACAAGTAAATGATGCAATTTTCCGCTTGCGAGACCACGCATCTGTTATTTTTGCGGAGCTGGCTCAAGGGCTATCCGTTTCTGAATAGGCTCATACTTTGATGTCAAGTAATCATATAAAAATTTATCTAGTTTTTGTTTTGTTGTTAATGGTTATTGCTTTCCCGGCAAAAGCCGTGCGGGATTTATATATCGATCCCGAGGTTTATGATAGTAAACAAACAAATCGCACCATATTAGTGACCTACACCGATATGCATATCAATAGTATTCCCATTGGGATGTCCAATCTGACATATCGCCAAAGGGGAGACTATAGCAATTCGACCTGGAGCAAAAGAATAGCATCCAATATTGGAGATGACTATAAGTTAAAAATTCTTACCCAGTGGTCAATCAGTGAAATTGGTGAACACTGTGTTGTATACGTGGTTGATGAGGATCGCTCTATCGAGGACGTCATTAATGCATTAACAAATGATAATCGCGTCAGTAGCGTTCAAACAATGAGCACATTCCAAGTTATGGCAAGTGCATACACTGATCCTTATTACCGCTTGCAAACCAACATCCAGTCAATGAATATAAATGAAATACACAAACGGACTACAGGCAAGAATGTAACTATCGCAATCATTGATACCGGTGTTGACACAAGACATCCTGACTTAGAGGGCCAAATTCAGCACAGTAAGAATTTTGTTACACAGAAATCTATCGAACAACAACCATCCAGCGAACTTCATGGTACAGCGGTTGCTGGCGTTATAGCAGCTAAAGCGAATAATGGAGAAGGCATAGTCGGCATTGCACCGGATAGCAATGTTATCGCCCTAAAAGCTTGCTGGGAAGTTAAGGCAGGCAGCTTAGAAGCAATCTGCAATAGTTTTACCTTAGCACTAGCAATCAATACAGCTATCGAGATGCGGGCGGATATTCTTAATTTGAGCCTAACTGGTCCTTATGATCCTCTCTTGGCTAGATTGATCGAGAAAGCCGTTCAACGTGGCATCATCATCGTTGCATCGAAAGCTGATAAAGATGATGATGAATCTGGTTTCCCGGCTCAGCAGCCGGGCGTTATCGGTGTTAGCAGTATTAACACCCACAATATCATGCAATCGTTATACGAAAATCATCTTCTTACCGTATACGCACCGGGTGAGGAAATATTAACGACCTTACCCAGAGGAACCTATGACTTTGTTTCTGGTAATTCTTTGGCCACAGCGCATGTTTCAGGCCTTACTGCCTTACTATTACAATTAAAGCGTGATCTAACCAATCATCAACTTTTCAATCTGTTAGTAAAAGCAAACGAACCAAGTTTCCATAAAATATTCACGAATCGCCAATTAAATAATGCCATTAAGCTCACGCTAAAATCTGAAAAGCAAAGCAAAAATAGAATTAACTAATCCTGCTGTGTTGCTCAACCAGGAAACTGCAAATTACTGGTATAACGAGAAATTATCTATAAGATAGACTCGACAATTTTATCGATCAGCTTCCCATCAGTACTTCCTGATCCTAATATTTACAGGTGCACGGTTCTGAATTGGTGAGCGAATTCGATTTAGCCCCAATACTGTAATGCGCTGTGCGGCGTTGAAACTGGGAGCGCCGTCTTTATCCCGAAAAATAGATGATACTTTATATTCCAGGCTGTTTGAATCTGGGTCAAAACGGATATTGTGTAACCAGATTCCGGCACGCTGCACTCGCTGATGTTCACACTCATGCGAAAGATCCCAGCCAGTCAGCAATGGCACGGCATAGTCAAAAGGTAAATCGTTGATACGGAATGTGTGGGTGCGAACAACACCGTCGACATTTTTGCGGCAAGTATCAGTGGTTTTTCCTGCGCGAGGATTCAACGCCAGAAAATCTGCGCGCAACTTGACGCTACTGCCGCGAATCATTGCAGCGCGTGTTTTCACTCGGTACGTGCGCGTGCCATTGTCCTTAAATACAGTTTGTGCGGCCCAGTGCAGGCTACCATCTAAACTGGGCGATGCGCTGGATTGAGAGAGATTGTAGGCCACTTGCAGCAAGCGATAATCCGCACGATCTCCCCACTTGCAGGGTGGAAACCGCCATTCACATTCAAACGTATCATCGAACTGAAAATCAAATCCCCTTGGAATGATCGTAATCTCGGCATTACCTTTTAGCATGCCTCTGCTTCCAGCATTCTCCAGCGTAGCAAGTGCACCCTGATTTTTATGCTGCAATGTTGAAACTTCAATCCCGTTGTAATCACCTTCAATCACGGCATCAAAATGAACTGAGCGATAGCCAAAACCAGTATAAAACACACAAAATTCATAAGCATCTTTACGATTCTGATCATCCAGCTTACCTTGCGCTTCAAATACTAAAAAAGTAGAACCTTCATTCTTTACCACCTTGCTGTGTGTGATGTCTGCACGCATCGAATTGATTTCTCGGTCGCCATGCAGAAATCGCAGATCCCAGCCATTCAATATCACTGTGCCGCTATCCACGTAACTAGGTAGTTCGAGCCATTGAAGCACAGTGGCTGTCTCTTCACCACTGCTGCGCTGAGCGCATTTGCTTCCCTCAATCAGGATGAATTTCCCTTCATCCTCAAAAACCGTTTTTCCCTCTGATTTGAAGGTCAATTGTTCAAAAGATGTCGGAATCTGTACTTTATCCGTTGCATTGACCACCTTTTGTTCTTTGGATTTACTGGCACAGGCAGAAAGCGAGAACAGTATAAATAGCGCAAGCAAAAAATACCCATAGCGAATCATGCATTCCCTCCAGAAATTAGTGGCGTCATGCCACAAACAGATACTTGCTCAATTCACTTTGTAAAAGTCTGTTGTCGCTAGAATAGCAAAATAATTCTAGCGGCTGGAATAAATCAGGTTAAAAAATTGGCGATCGCAACAAACTTCTCCACAGGTAAATTTTCAGCGCGTAACCCAGAATCAATATCCAGCGTGCAAAAATCCTCCGCAATTAGATATTGCTGCAGTGCATTACGCAGGGTTTTACGGCGTTTCGAAAATGCAGCCAACACAACTTGTGAGAATAATGTTTCATCAACAGCCGCCAACGACGACGCTGGCCGAGGAGTCATACGCACAATAGCCGATTCAACCTTCGGCTGCGGACGAAAAGATTCCGCTGGCACGTCGAATACATATTCCATGTCGAATCGGTACTGCAACATCACGGAAAGTCGTCCATAATCGGATGTCCCCGGCACGCCCACCATGCGTTCCACCACTTCCTTCTGCAACATGAAGTGCATATCCAAAATTTGACCAGAAAATTGACTCAGGTGAAACAATAACGGCGTGGAAATGTTGTAAGGCAAATTGCCGATGATGCGTAGTTGGCTGCCAAAAATAGAAAAATCAAACTTCAATGCATCAGCTGCATGAACAGTCAGTTTTTCATGCGAGAATTCATTGTTCAGCCTGTCCACAATGTCACGGTCGATTTCTACCACATCCAAATGATCAATCACTTGCAATAGAGGCCGTGTCAACGCCCCCAAACCTGGTCCTATTTCAATGATACGATCATCTTTTTGCGGATAAAATTCAGTGATAATTTTTGATATAATATACTGATCAGAAAGAAAGTTCTGACCAAAACGCTTGCGAGGATTATGTCGCATGATCACAAAAAACTACCTGGTTATTGGCCAGTTGTGCTGCCATGTCAATGGCTGTCAATAGACTTCCAGCATTTGCCTTTCCCGTTGCAGCCAGTTCCAGAGCGGTGCCATGATCAACGGAGGTTCGAATAATCGGCAATCCTAATGTAATGTTTACACCACCGCCAAAACTGGCATGCTTTAAAACAGGCAAGCCCTGATCGTGGTACATCGTAAAAATACAATCATATTGCCTAAGTTGTGCGGGGCTGAATAACGTATCCGCGGGAATAGGGCCGGTTAATTGCATACCTTCAACCCGTAGTTTATTCAAAACGGGAATAATGATATCAATTTCTTCGCGTCCCAGATGACCAGATTCACCCGCGTGCGGATTGAGTCCCGCGACTGCGATGTGTGGCTTCTCGAGCATGAAGCGGGAAATTAAATCATGCTGAATAATGCGCAATTTACTTTCAATGCTATTTGTTGTAATCGCCTTTGCCACGTCTTTGAGCGGCAAATGAGTTGTCGCCAGCGTGACCCGCATATCCCCGCCCACCAGCATCATAACAACCGGGCTATGCATCAATTCCGACAAGTATTCCGTATGACCAGTAAAAGGAAAACCGGCATCATTAATCACTCCCTTATGCACCGGCGCAGTCACCATGCCGTTAATTTGTCCTGATTTACAGGCCTCAACAGCCCGATCCAACGTAGTCAAAACATATTGTGCGTTCGCTGGGTTGAGCCTCCCTGCTATTACCGGTTCCGCAACTGGAATATGAAAAATCTGCAAACTTCCTGCGGTGTGTTGAATCGGAGAAATCGTAGAAACATCAACCAAATTTAAGGGAAGTCTAAGTTGTTTTGCACGTTCCAGTAATACATCGCCATCCGCAATCACTACCAGCTTGCATGACAATGGGTGTTGTGCAAGCTGCACACATAAATCAGGACCGATTCCTGCCGGCTCTCCTGCAGTCAACGCTAATGTCGGAATCAATTTATGATTCATAATTCATGATCCAGACGATATTCTACATAGGCTTGATCACGCAATTGCTGTAGCCAATCCTGAATAACCACGTCAGCCTTGCGAGTCCGTATTGCTTGGCGTGCCGATTGTCTGTGTCGGTCAAGACTGATATCCTGCGTACGACGTTCCATAACTTGAATTAAATGCCAGCCAAATTGAGATCTTACCGGATCGCTGATTTCACCCGGTAAAAGCGCATTCATCACGCGCTCGAAATCCGGTACGGTATCACCAGGCGAGAGCCAACCAAGATCGCCACCGGATGATGCGCTGGCATCCTCGGAATAGAGCCTGGCAACTTCTTCAAAACTCTCTCCTCTACCTAATCGCTCTTTAAGCGCGAGAATCTTCAGCTTCCCATCACTTTCAGAAATCAATTCATTAATTTTTATTAATATATGGCGTGCATGCGTTTGGTCTATAATGACTGTCGGCGTTTCTTGAGTACGCCTGCCCAGTAATTTGAAGATATGAAAACCATTTGGGCTTTGCACGATAGATGTCATATCACCTGGTTGCAGCGTTTCTAGCATTTGAGCAAAATCCGGCCCCATTTGAGAAATTGGGCGCCATTCTATGATTCCACCATTCTTTGCATCCGCTGCATCAGAAAATTCTGCAACTACCTGAGGAAATTCGACACCTTCTCTCAGTTTTGTCAATGCCATCTCAGCACGTTCTGCTCTTTGCTGGATCTGATCTGAGTTCATATTTTCCGGCACCAGGACTAAAATATGCCCGAGTCGATATTCATCATCACCCTCCGCTGATGCTTTCTGCGTCTGCAGAAAATTATCCACCTCTCCTTCTGTAACATTGACCTGATGGTTAACTTCTCGCTCTTTAAGTCGCGCTATAATCATTTCTTCCCGGATTTCTTCGCGAAACTTGTTATAGCTGATACCATCATTCTCCAGCACAGTATGAAATTCAGGTAAAGTCAGTTGGTTATCTACGGCAATGCGGTTAATAGTTTCATCCAATTCAGTTTCAGCGACCGATAAACCGACTTCCTGGGCATGTTGAATCTGTATGCGTTTTGTAATAATGGACTCCAGCACCTGCTCTTCTAAAGTATGTTGATCCGGCATTTGCATTCCTTGTTGCTGCATCCGGCCGATAGCTGTTTTTATTGCTTCATCAAGCTCATGTCGAGTAATGGCGTCTTCATTTACAACAGCAACGATATGATTAATCGGTTTAGCTACCGGAGCAAACGCCAATTCTTGTGCGGTAATTTGGGCTGGCAAGAAAACAAACAGTATCAGAAGTATCCAAAAATCTTTTCTTTGAAGCATAGAATGATGATACGTGATGAATGCGATATGCAAAACCAATAATTAGTGAACGCTGGTGTATCCAGGAATTGTCTGTTGTAACACTTGCAGCGGATTGTTACCAAGTCCCATCAATCCTTTAAGCTCCAGCTGCAGAAAGAATGCTGTAGTTGTTGTTTGTGTTGCCGTCGTCAGTCGTTGCAATACAACCCTTAAAGCCCAGCAGCAAGAACTGTATTCAAGTCCCGCCAAACCCGCCAAAATTTTATCGTCGTTTAACGAGTAATTGACCCGTGAAACACCACGCCAACCTCCATAAATCGGCCACTGTACCGACGTATCAACCTGTTCAATCGACGTATCGACTTGTTCACGTACATCACGTGTAAAACGATAACCAAAATTCAATACTTTCCCAGGCTCCGGTTGATAGCTAACACCGCTGCGGACCTTTTCAACGATTCCTCCGGATTGATCTATCTGAATATTAGAATCTGTACTGATATCCTGTGTTAAGCGGCCTGATATTGCAGCAATAAAATCTGATTTTCCACTGGTCACCTGCGGCGGCAATAACTGAATTCTGGGATCAGTGAAGTTCACCATCTGACCGACAGCCAGCCGCAAAAATTCAACGCCTGTCTCTTTATCAACAAAACGTGATGTAAGTGCTGCTACAGCGCGGTTAGCATCGTTAATACGATCGCCACCGCTGAATCTATTTTCAGTCAATATCTGCGCAAAACTGAAGTCATTGATTGCCGAATCAAAATTCGGCAAATAATCTTGATTGCGGTACGGTGCATAAACATAGAATAAACGCGGCTCAAGCGTTTGAATCATATTCCTGTCGCCAAAATTGAATTGACGATCAAATGCAATCCCACTATCCAAACTCACAATAGGAACCATGCGATCCACGTTTTCACCTTTGGTATCCACTGGCGCGGCTAGATTGTAATGCGTGTAATGCAGGCCAAACTTGGGCGTGATATAGCCATATTCATTACGTAGTGGCGCGCTGACACTAGGATAAAAAATGGAACGATTTCCGTCGACAAGGGTTGGGTGATAAAAATTCGTCCAGCTACTTTGCAGTTCAAAATCCAGTTTTCCAACATTATATTTAGCCGCATTCACAGCAAAATGCGGTAGCCTCTCATAAGGCGACACAATTAACGCAAAGGGATCCTGAATGGTCTGAAACCGTTGCGCAAATCCGGTGAAATTCAGAACACCATCTGTTCCCAATCTACCGTTATAGTTAACCCCGCCCTGTTGTGACAAGTTAACCAAACTGGTCTGCGCCAAATTGGGTGTCAGCTCACGAAAATAACGATCATCCGAAACCGCGTTGTAATTCATAAAACCCTGCCAGCCTTTTCCAAGATTCTGCGTGTGTGTAAATAAAACACCCCAGCGGGTTCGATTTCTGTCGATGTCCTGCGGCAAAATATCAAACAACAAATGCCCATTCAGATTGTTATTGCCGATATACCGAAATTCATTACTTAACAGAAAACCACGCTCAGTCATAATTCGTGGTGTTACTGTGGCATCAATATTCGGCGCAATATTCAGATAAACTGGCAAACCTACATCAAAGCCGGTTCTGACGTTATAGCCCGCAACAGGCGCCAGTAAGCCGGTTTTACGTTTACCGCTATAGGAAAAATCTAACCAGGGTGAATACAAAATTGGCACATCTTTAAATACCACACTGACATGTCGTGCAGTGCCGACCTCTTTCTTGTTATCAATCCTTAGTTCTTTGGCGCGCAGATACCAATCATGGTTCCCTTCCGGGCAAGCAGTATAATTGGTATCTTTAATCCGGTAATTATCTTTACCTTCGAACAACAAAATATCACCTGCACCACGCCCCTTACCTTCTTTCATTGAATAACGGGGTTCGGTTAAATGACCCACTTCGGTCTGCAGATTAATTTCAAGTTGTTGGCCTTGCAGGATATCAGTAGGTCGTTCCAAGCGCACATTACCTTCAACTTCAGCATCTTCCGTTTGCTGATAATATTTCATTCGGTCTGCAGTGAGAACATTATCACCGTGATGCAATTCTGCATTTCCAGTCGCTTCAATTTCCTGCTTGTAATAGCCAGTAATTTTGTCAGCTTCAATCAATACCGGTTTTTTCTGCGGCTTTATGATCGTTTTTTGTTCGCTTTCTAATTTGACGATGGATAATTCATTACTCCAACACGTCAGCGGCAAACTAAGCAAGATCAGAAAAAGTATGCTTCGAATAATTCGTCTCATCATTCTGCTGTTAGTTTAGGAAATCCTGGTGGAGTTGATTCAATTGCTCGTTTTTCCTTTTGTCTTGATTCATGCACCAGAATCATCTCAATATTTAGCAAAAATGGTTATTTGAATTACTAGGCATTGTACTATTTCTTTTAACAGGTAATCCATCAAAAAACAGAATAATAATTCAGCGAGATAGTCAAATCGCAATTATGATTCATGAAACCCAAAATAAACCACCCCCGTCTTTCACAATATAACCTGCAAATAATTCGGTTTCAGCAATTCTTTCAAATAGGCTATGTAACAATTAACTGTTGATTTTTACAGTACTCTGATGACAAATGATTTTTTAATTACCATGAAACGACATGACCAATTGTTTACAAAAAAATCATGTGATTCTATAAGCCATTTTCAATAATCAGTTGTGACATAGCCTTCAAATACAATAGCAAAAATGGCACAAAAATTGTCAACGCAACTATTATCTACAGTTGCAACCAATATCTTTTATGTGCATTTCAGGCAATCGCCAGAAATACATGCTCACGGCCAATGACAGAATGATTTGTCAATTTTTTCACAGCGAGTCAAATTCCCAGTTCTTGCCATATCTTATCAACTCGCTTCTTGGTCGCAACATCCATCACAATCGGCGTACCCCACTCCCGGTTTGTCTCGCCAGGAAATTTATTCGTCGCATCCAACCCCATCTTACCGCCTAACCCCGAGATCGGGCTGGCAAAATCCAAATAATCGATCGGGGTATTTTCAACCAGCAAAGTATCGCGCACAGGATCAACCCGAGTGGTAATCGCCCATATCACTTCTTTCCAATCACGCACGTTAATATCTTCGTCGGTGACAATAATGAATTTGGTATACATAAACTGACGCAAAAAGCTCCAGATACCAAACATCACGCGCTTGCTATGCCCTGCATATTGCTTTTTCATACTGACTACCGCCATGCGATATGAGCATCCTTCAGGCGGCAGGTAAAAATCGGTGATTTCCGGGAATTGTTTTTGCAATAACGGCACGAATACCTCATTCAATGCCACACCAAGAATCGCGGGTTCATCAGGTGGTTTTCCGGTATATGTGGAGTGATATATCGGATTGCGCCGCATCGTGATGCGATCGATAGTGAATACCGGAAAAGTTTCCTGTTCGTTATAGTAACCGGTATGATCACCGTAAGGGCCTTCCAAAGCGATCTCGCCGGGATGAATCGCGCCTTCCAGTACAATTTCTGCAGTAGCCGGCACCTGCAAAGTATTGCCGACACATTTGATCACTTCGGTTTTAGCACCGCGCAATAATCCAGCGAATTGATATTCGCTTAAGGTATCCGGCACAGGCGTTACTGCACCTAAAATGGTCGCAGGATCGGCGCCCAAAGCTACGGCTAAGGGATAGGGCTTATCCGGATACAGCATGCTGAATTCACGATAATCCAGGGCGCCTCCCCGGTGCGCCAGCCAGCGCATAATGACTTTGTTGCGACCAATGATCTGCTGGCGGTAAATGCCTAGATTCTGTCGTGTTTTGTTCGGCCCTCGGGTCACCGTCAGGCCCCAGGTAATGAGCGGCGCGACATCGCCCGGCCAACAAGTTTGAATCGGTATTCGACTCAGATCGACGTCATTCCCCTCCCACACAATTTCCTGACACGGTGCGCTACTCAATTCTTTTGGCGCCATATTCAGCACTTGCCTAAGTACCGGCAATTTATCCCAAGCGTCTTTCAAACCTTTTGGCGGATCAGGTTCTTTTAAGTAAGCTAGTAACTTGCCCACTTCGCGCAACGCCTCGACTGATTCTTGCCCCATGCCGAGCGCAACCCGCTTTGGTGTACCGAATAAATTGCCCAGCACCGGCATGCTATGTCCTTTAGGATGTTCAAAGAGGATTGCCGGACCTTGCGCTTTCAGGATACGATCGCAGATTTCCGTCATTTCCAGCACGGGATCAATTTCAGTTTGAATACGTTTCAGTTCGCCCATCACTTCCAGCTGCGCCAGAAAATCGCGCAAGTCTTTATATTGCATAAAAAATCCTCAATGCTGAAAAATCAAGAAGTCGAGTGCGATTCCGGAAAACACAACTATGCCGACCCAGTTATTGTGCAAGAATGCTTTAAAACACAATGCTCGTTCGCGGCTACGAATCAACGTGTATTGATAGGCAATCAACCCCGCTGCAACCAGTAATCCAGCATAATATGCCAGGTTCATCTGTTGCCACTGACCGATCACAACCATAATTGCAATAAAACAGACATGGCACCCCATCACTCCCAGCACATCAAACTGACCAAAAGTAATCGCCGAAGTCTTGATTCCTATTCTCAAATCATCCGGTTTATCGACCATCGCGTACGCCGTGTCATAGGCAATTACCCAAAATAGATTGGCCAGCATCAAGATTCCGGCAAGCGGAGGCAGGCTATCCGTTTGCGCCGCAAAAGCCATTGGAATACCAAAGCTGAATGCGATTCCTAAAAAAGCCTGCGGCATTGCAAAAAAACGTTTAGTAAATGGATACGATCCGGCCAAAAAAAGCGCCGGCACAGACAGCAGGATGGTTAGTTGATTCAAAGGCAAAATCAGTATGAGCGCGCATAAGCTTAGTCCTGCCGCCAGCACCAAAGCTTCTTTTGAATTGACGCGGCCTGTCGCCATCGGGCGATTCTTGGTGCGTTCGACATGCGGGTCAATTTCACGATCAGCAAAATCATTGATAACACAACCCGCCGAGCGCATCAGCACAGCACCCAGAACAAAAACAAACAAAATATACCAATCGGGTAACCCTCTTGCTGCAAACCATAGCCCCCAAAGCATCGGCCACAACAACAGCAAAATTCCAATCGGTTTGTCGAGTCGCATCAATTGTGCGTAAGTTATAATTCGATCAGCAATATTCACAATGGCAAATCCAAAATAGCTGGCAAAAACACCTCCGTTACTAAAATCGACTGACCGTGTAACGTAAACAACGAGCGTCTTGCCCATAGATTATGGGGTTTTTCTGGCAAACGAGCGCAAGCTCGATCATACAAAAAATGACTGCGGCTTATTTTTTTAAATTCCAGCGGTGTGCGTTTGATTTTAGGATTGGTAAATAACACTGTCCCTAAAGATTTATTACCCAAACCACTCAATCCTCGCCATGCACCACGCAGGTCTTTATGCGCCACCACCGAATGCGCAAACACCACTGGCGTGTTACCACAATAGAGATACACTTCTCGCACCATAGCCCATTCACTGGCACGCAATCCCATCACTCTCTGCTCCCCCCCATAAATCCTGCCGAGTGACTGAAAAACACGCTTGACACAAAACTTCACGCAACGATCCTGGATACGACGCGTCAAAGATCCACTATCCTGCAACCAAACGCGGTAATGATATGGAATAGATGTCAATGCAGCACGCCATGCCAGTGGATGGGCTTTATTCATTGTGGCAAGACAAATAATTGGGATAATTGCATGATGAGTAATTTTGCACTACTACTGGAATCAGGCAAAGCCGCTCTAAGAATTGTTGGTACGGGATTATACAATAGTCTCAATGCCAGTATGATATAACCCATGAAAACCTTTGGGACGAGTCAGCTCATCTGAACTAACGCTAAAAAGAGTTAGAGTTATTAACAACCGATTTGGGAAATACAATTATTAAGCGCTGTGATAAAAAATTTTGATTTTGTCGGCTAAACTTACAGGCATTTCATGAACTATAGATAGATACTGCGTCCGCCATCCACTGCAATAATTTGCCCGGTAATATAAGGTGCATCAGCAATTAAAAATTGTACGGTTTTGGCAACATCATCCGGCTCACCACAGCGTTTGAGCAAGGTGCTGGCAATTATCTGTTGGCGCTCTGCTTCATCCGCCCATTCACCATCTTGCGGCCATAAAATCGGCCCTGGAGAAACCCCATTAACTCGCACCTCGGGGGCCATTTCCACCGCCAGCGACTTGGTCAGCGCTAATAACCCACCTTTGGCAGCATTATAAATCACATAATTCTTCAACGGTCGCTCGGTATGGATATCCACAATGTTCACAACACAACCCCGCCGCTCTTTTAAGTATGGCGCTACTGCTTGGGTCAAGAAAAGAGGCGCCTGAAGATTACTGCCGACAAGATCATTCCAATCTTCCAATGTGCATTGAGAGAGTAGGGTTGGAAAAAAGCTTGAAGCATTGTTAATCAGCACATCCAATTGTCCAAAACGATTAACTGCTTTTTTTACCAATTCGGAGAATATTGCAATATCCAGCAAATTGGCCTGCACCAAAGCTACTGAATCAGTGCGCTCTTGATTCAATTCATCGTGCAATAGCTTGGCTTCTTCGAATGATGACCGATAATGTACAATCAATCTTGCGCCCTGTGCATGTAACCTGCGGCAAATGGCAGCGCCTACCCGCTTCGCCCCTCCGGTAACCAAAATCACTTTCTCCCGCACACACGCCTCCCTCAAAGTACTGCTAAACTATTTGCTTTTGCAATTTACCACAAAGAAATTTTCTTGCTTATGTCTTTACATACCGCTTTTCCATCTCCCAATGAAATCGCACTGGCTCACAGTCACTCAGTATTGTCATTGATCAAAGAACAGATTCTTGCTTCAGGCAGTTGGATTTCCTTCGAACGATTTATGAATCTGGCGCTGTATGCACCTGGTATGGGCTACTACAGCAGTGGTGCGACTAAATTAGGCAGTGCCGGAGATTTTGTCACCGCACCAGAAATTTCTTCGCTATTTGGTCGCACACTAGCACTACAGTTATTGCAAATTTCTCAACATCTTAAACATGCTGAAATTCTTGAGTTCGGCGCAGGATCAGGCAAGCTAGCACTCGATATATTAATTGAACTGGAAAAAGCCGCTGAGTTACCGGAAAAATATTTGATTCTGGAAGTAAGCGCTGAGCTGCGCCAGCGACAACAAATGCTTCTTGCTAGCAAGATACCTCACCTCATGCATCGTGTGGAATGGCTGGAGCAGTTACCCGATCAATTTAATGGCGTTATACTTGCCAACGAAGTACTGGATGCAATGCCGGTGCATTTGGTCGCTTGGCATGATGGTGTCATATTCGAACGTGGCGTGGTCTGGCAAAACAATCAACTCGCCTGGCAAGATCGCCCCTTACAGAATACTGACCTTCATGCAATTTCCAGTCAAATAGCGCCACAAATTAACCCAGACAGCCATTCAGACTTTGAATATGTCAGCGAATTTAATCTTGCCGCCACCGGGTTTATGCGCAGCTTAGCAAAATGCCTTCACCAAGGCGTTATTCTATTGATCGACTATGGATTCGGACGTAACGAATACTATCACCCACAGCGCAACCAAGGCACATTAATGTGTCATTATCGCCACCGCGCCCATAACGATCCATTTTATCTCCCCGGCCTGCAAGATATCACCAGTCACGTTGATTTTAGTGCAATCACACATGCAGCGGTTGATAGTGGCCTGACACTTCTGGGTTACACGACCCAAGCTTCTTTTCTGATCAATTCTGGCATTACCAAAATTCTTGCACAAACATCCGCCGAAGATACTATTCGCTACCTGCCACAATCCAATCAATTGCAGAAACTGGTCAACCCTGCCGAAATGGGCGAATTATTCAAGGTCATCTCTTTTGGAAAAGAATTTACAGAACCGCTGATCGGGTTTAATACCAGAGATATGAGCCGCTTGTTATGAAAATCCGATAAAGAACGGCTGATGATTGCTCTTATACTGACGTCCTATTACAAGAGAAAAGTAAAGAAATGAATGAGTTAGAAGCATTAATTGCACCAAACCGATTAAGTAAATATCAAAGTGAGTTTCACAAACCAATGCAGAACTTGGTCGTTTAAAAAAACGATCTGTCTGCATTCCGCGTTGTTCCCACATCTTACCGTTAGATTGAGTTAAAATAAGCACCCATGAGTAATTCACATCTTCCCGAACATATTATCCGACCGGAAATTCTTGCACTCTCCGCTTATCATGTTCCACCGGCTGCGGGCATGATTAAATTGGATGCGATGGAAAACCCTTACCCATTATCGGCGGAACTGCGTGACGAGATTGCACAACTGACAGCAAATGCACCAGTAAATCGTTATCCCGACGCTAGTGCAGCTTTGCTTAAAGAAAAATTACGTCAGACTCTGGCGATTTCCGATGACATCGATATTCTGCTGGGCAATGGATCAGATGAAATCATTCAAATAATTGCGATGGCAGTCGCCAAGCCCGGTGCGGTATTAATCAGCGTGGAACCCTCATTTGTGATGTTCCGGATGATCGCCACATTGGCAAATATTCAATATGTTGGAGTACCTTTAAAACAGGACTTCTCGTTAGATATGGATGCCATGTTGGCTGCGATTGTTAAGTATAAGCCTGCTGTCATCTTTCTGGCTTATCCTAATAATCCAACAGGGAATCTTTTTGATTATGCAGAGATCTTAAGCATACTACAGGCGACTTCTGGCATTGTAGTGATTGACGAAGCCTATCAAGCTTTTGCTGACGCAAGCTTTATCAATGAATTAGACCATTATCCCAATTTATTATTGATGCGTACGTTATCCAAATCAGGATTAGCAGGCTTAAGACTAGGATTATTACTGGGAAGATCTGAGTGGTTGATACAACTGGAAAAGATGCGCTTACCTTATAACATTGGCATAATGACGCAAATAATCGCTGAAAAAGTATTACACCATACTTTAGTTTTATCAGAACAAGCACAAGCCATCAAATTAGAACGCACAAAAATGAGTACTTTTCTCGCTACAATAGAAAATGTTAAGGTGTATCCTTCGAAAGCTAATTTTATTTTGTTTCGAATCCATGCAGCCACTCAAATTTTTCAAGCACTAAAACAACACAAAATATTAATCAAAAATTTAGATGGCACTCATCCTTCATTAGAAAACTGTTTACGTGTGACTATAGGTACACCAGATGAAAATTCTCAGTTTTGTTCAACATTACAAACTATACTGAGTAAAACAGTTTAAAATTAACTTTAAATTCGCTATCTTACTCAAGTTTTCTCCCTATGCGCAGAGCACAAGTTATTCGTAACACACTAGAGACTCAGATCAACATTAATCTGAATTTGGATGGAACAGGCAAATCTACTCTGGAAACCGGGGTGCCATTTCTCGATCATATGCTTGATCAAATAGCTCGTCACGGCATGATCGACCTTGAAGTGGTCGCTAAAGGCGATTTACATATTGATGCACATCATACCGTTGAAGATATCGGCATTACTTTAGGCCAGGCACTGACAAAAGTAATCGGAGATAAAAAAGGGTTGCGCCGCTATGGTCACGCCTATGTGCCACTTGATGAGGCATTAACACGCGTAGTAGTGGATTTATCAGGTCGGCCAGGATTGGTATTTAATGTTGATTTTACCCGTGCGCATATTGGTGATTTTGATGTCGATCTGATTCATGAATTTTTCCAAGGACTAGTGAATCATGCCTTGATAACTTTGCATATCGACAATATATCTGGAAGAAATGCGCATCACCAAGCTGAAACTGCATTTAAAGCGTTCGGACGGGCATTACGTATGGCCATTGAGCTTGACCCAGCAGCGGTCGGAATTATCCCATCCACCAAAGGCACTTTGTAAGCATTTTTTTCAACTAAATCATTGTATGACTGATATCGCAATTGTAGATTATGGAATGGGGAATCTGCGTTCCGTTCACAAAGCATTAGAACATGTTGCTCCTACTTTATCGATTACAGTAACGGGCGATCCGGATATCGTGCGAAAAGCAAAGCGTGTCGTAGTGCCCGGACAAGGCGCGATGCGTAATTGCATCCATGAACTCGAGGCCCGTGGGATACGAGAAGCTGTAATAGAAGCGGCCACCCATAAACCCTACCTCGGTATTTGCCTCGGTTTACAAATGCTATTTGAAGAAAGCGAAGAAGGAAATGTCAAAGGCTTAAACATTCTACCGGGAAAAGTCGTGCACTTCCCTGCCGCAGCTATGGCGTCATCGAAAGGACAGAAACTGAAAGTACCTCACATGGGGTGGAATCAAGTTTATCAAGCCATTAAACATCCATTATGGGAAGGTATTGCAGAAGATGCACGTTTTTATTTTGTACACAGTTATTATGTCGACACCTCTGTTGGTGCATCAATCGCTGCGCAAAGCAATTATCCGTTTCCATTTACTTGTGCCATTGCACAAGATAATATTTTCGCGGTACAGTTTCATCCGGAGAAAAGTCAATCAGCGGGATTAACTCTATTGAGTAATTTTACCAAATGGACACCGAATTTCTAAAATCAAAAGTAGTAAACTTACCTTTTTAATCAACTATTAATTCTGATTAAGTTATGCTGATTATTCCTGCAATAGATCTTAAAGACGGCCACTGTGTGCGACTAAAACAAGGGGTTATGGAAGATGCAACAGTATTTTCCAAAGAACCTGGCGAAATGGCCGCACATTGGTTAAGCCAAGGTGCACGTAGACTCCATCTTGTCGATTTAAACGGTGCATTCGCCGGAAAACCAAGAAATGAAGCCGTGATCCTTGAAATTGTTCAGTCTCTCGATGGTCGAATACCTATTCAATTGGGCGGTGGCATTCGCGATCTTGATACAATCGAACGTTATCTTGACGATGGCATCTCCTATATTATTATCGGCACTGCAGCCATCAAAATACCCGGTTTCCTGCAAGACGCCTGTAACGCCTTCCCGGGGCAGATTATGGCTGGACTGGATGCAAGAGATGGCAAAGTGGCGGTTGATGGCTGGTCCAAAATTACCGGCCATGACGTCATTGACTTAGCCAAAAAGTTTGAAGGTTATGGAGTAGAAGCAATTATTTACACAGATATCGGCAGAGATGGCATGCTCACCGGCATTAACATTGAAGCAACTATCGAATTAGCCAGAGAACTCACCATACCGGTTATTGCCAGCGGCGGAATTACCAATATAAGTGATGTTCATAAACTGTGTGAAATCGAATCCGAAGGAATCACCGGAGCCATTACTGGGCGAGCCATCTATGAAGGCTCTCTGAATTTCAAGGAAGCTCAAGTTTTGGCTGACCAATTGAGTAAAGATAACGGTATCTCATAAAAAACCTCCTTTAGAAAATTAATACCGCGCATTTCACCTCTTTACCTACAATCGGCTTTTTACACTGATGAGTCTCGCAAAACGTATTATTCCATGTTTGGATGTAACCAATGGACGTGTGGTTAAAGGTGTTAATTTCGTTGAACTGCGTGACGCAGGTGATCCAGTGGAAATTTCGCGCCGCTATGATGAGCAAGGTGCTGATGAACTCACTTTTCTAGATATTACAGCCAGCTCGGATAATCGTGACCTAATTCTACACATTATTGAAGATGTCGCCACGCAAGTATTTATTCCTTTGACAGTTGGTGGCGGCGTACGACAGGTTGAAGATGTGCGCCGCTTGCTAAATGCCGGTGCTGATAAAGTAAGCATTAATACATCGGCGATTCTAAATCCGCAACTGATAGCTGATGCAACCGAGCATTACGGCGCTCAATGTATCGTAGTGGCAATTGACGCCAAACAAGTGAATTTGCCCGATAATCCACCGCGCTGGGAAGTTTTCAGCCATGGAGGACGCAAAGCAACAGGCATTGACGCCGTGGAATGGGCCATAAAAATGCAATCTCTCGGTGCCGGTGAAATTTTACTTACTAGCATGGATAATGATGGTACACGTGGCGGTTTTGACCTTTCTTTAACCCGCGCAGTATCCGATGCTATCGATATACCCGTGATCGCCAGTGGTGGCGTCGGCAATCTGGATCATCTGGTTGCTGGCATTCTACAAGGACACGCAGATGCCGTATTGGCAGCCAGCATTTTTCATTATGGCGAATTCACCGTGCAACAAGCGAAACAATATATGGCACAGCATGGCATAGAAGTACGATTATAATGTTAGAATTATAAAGACTTGATAAATTTAACATTATAAGTATTGCATATTTTATGCCTCCTGATATTTGGCTTAGCAGAATTAACTGGTCCGAGGACGGATTGATACCAGTCATTGCGCAAGAGGTAGAGAGCGGCACCGTTCTTATGGTTGCATGGATGAATCGAGAAGCACTTAAGTTGACGGTAGAAAAAGGTGAAGCGGTATACTGGTCACGTTCACGCAAAAAACTCTGGCATAAAGGCGAAGAATCTGGTCACATCCAGAAAATAAAAGATATTTTTCTTGATTGTGACGAAGATGTATTACTTCTTATCGTAGAACAAATCGGCGGAATCGCCTGTCACACTGGCAGACACAGCTGTTTCTTTCAGAAATTAGAAGGCAATAGCTGGATTTCTAATGCGCTTGTTATCAAAGATCCTGATAAAATTTATAATAAATGAATGACATAACTATTCTTAGCCGCTTGGCACAAACTATTGAATCGCGCAAATTGGCTGAGACAAACAGCTCTTATGTAGCTAAGCTGTTTCAGGGCGGACAAGATAAAATACTCAAGAAAATTGCTGAAGAATCTGCTGAGACTATCATGGCATCTAAGGATGGCAATACTGATCAGATTATTTATGAAACCGCAGATTTATGGTTTCATTGTATGATACTACTCTCTTTCCACAAACTCTCACCCGACGATGTATTAAAAGAATTGGAAAGGCGTGAAGGCGTATCAGGCATACAAGAAAAAGCTTCAAGAACATCGGACTAAATTATGGAAAATTGTATTTTCTGCAAGATTGCAAGAAGAGAAATACCTTCAGATAAAATCTACGAAGACGAAAATCTTCTTGCCTTTAATGACATCAACCCTGCTGCTCCTATCCATTTCTTATTAATTCCTAAACTGCATATAGACTCGCTCAGCGATGTTCAAGACATTCATCAGACTTTGCTTGGAAAAATGCTATTATTAGCTCCACAACTGGCAAAAGAACGGGGATGTGAAAATGGTTTCCGCACTATCATTAATACTGGCCCGGCAGGTGGGCAAGAAATATTTCATTTACATTTCCATATCATCGGTGGCCGGGATCGTTTGCCTGGAATGATTCACTCAGGTTGAACCAGTTCCATTCCATTTAATAGGAGGAAGCAATGGGTACATTTAGCATTTGGCATTGGATTATTGTACTGGCTATTGTCGTTCTGGTATTCGGAACAAAGAAATTACGGAATCTGGGTGGTGATTTGGGAAGCGCCCTGAAAGGCTTCAAAGAAGGAATGAAAGAATCGGAAACCGAGAATCCAGCCACATCCGCCAATCAGACAATTTTAGAGGTTACTACCAACAAAGAAACTGCTTCCAACAACATGAAAGACAATAAATCAGGCGCTGAAATGGGCAGCAACGCATCGCAGCCAACGAGTGTTAATAGTCAGACCGACGACGCAGAATTCAAGGAAAAAACTCAAACCAAAACCTAAGAATCAATTGTATATTAACTACTGTGTCTGGTTTTGATCGAACTTCTATTCATTCAATTTCTATCAACGAGACAACATGTTTGATATTAGCTTCATGGAGTTACTGATCATTTCTATGATTGCATTGATCGTGATCGGACCTGAACGGCTGCCAGTTGTTGCTCGAACAATAGGCCATTTGTACGGCCGTTGCCGTAATTTTATGTATGGCATCAGAACTGATATTCATAATGAAATGCGCATGGAAGAACTCAAGAAAATGCAATCCTCTGTGCAAGACACAGTAGACTCACTTGAAAGCTCAGTTCAACAAAGCGTAGAACAACTGAAAACTACTATTACGAATGATGTCCAGACAGAGGAAGAATCACCCAAAGACATGGCTGCGCCTCAATCGCAGTTAAAATCCCGGCAGTCAAAACTAGACGACAATAAAACTTCGCGCACTGCTGATGCACAAAAAAAGAAATAGTAACCTGCAGTGTATTGATTGGAAACTCATCGATACTTTTTCACATTGTTGATTCCACAATTTTTAATATAAAGCCATGCTTGAAGGTTCATTCCTATCTCATTTAGTGGAATTACGTACCAGGATGATACGTATTCTGGGTGTACTTTTGATTGGCTTTATCCCCTGTGCTTTTTTTGCGCGGGAACTGTATACCGTGCTGGCACAGCCATTGCTGGAAAAACTTCCGCAAGGCGGGCAAATGATAGCTACGGATGTAGCAACACCTTTTTTTGTACCCATGAAAGTTGCCATGATGATGGCCTTTGTCATTACATTGCCGCATACCTTATATCAAATATGGGCTTTCGTTGCTCCTGGGCTCTATTCCAACGAAAAACGCATGGCGCTGCCGTTAGTTATTGGCACCAGTCTATTGTTCTTTACTGGTATGGCATTCGCATATTTTGCCGCGTTGCCGGTGGTATTTGAGTTTATTACTTATTTTGCACCGGAAGGTGTGGCGGTAATGACAGACATCAGCAAATACCTAAGTTTTGTTTTGTCCATGTTCATGGCTTTTGGGGTCACCTTTGAAGTACCCGTATTTGTCATTGTTTTAGTCAGAGCAGGCGTAATCACTATTGAGAAACTCAAAGAAATACGCCCTTACGTAATTGTCGGCGCATTTATCATTGCAGCTATTTTCACCCCCCCTGATGTTATTTCACAATTTATGCTAGCGATACCCTTGTGCCTTCTCTATGAAGTAGGAATATTCATCGCAGCATTGATGATCAAGAAGCGTAACAAGGTAATTCATTCAGACACTTCACCTGAATCTAAGCAAGCCGCTTCAGAGCAAAAAGACAGCTCAAAAGATTAGGTTGACAATGCACATGTCAGCAAACATTATGTGCTGACAGAAATCATAATAAAATGAAACCATCCCGATCTCGTTTAATCTAAAAATTGTAAATTGATTGTGATCTGCATCTTGAAGGAGATTGGCGATGTCAAACAAACACCATGCTGCCGATTTAAAAGCATTGGTTATTGCGATGAGTCTTGTTGCTGGCGCATCCTACCCTAGTTTTGTCTTCTCACAACCAACAAATACTGAGCATAACTATCCATTGCCACCAAGAACTCAAAATCTGACGCTCCAATCTTTACCAACAGCTCCGCCGGATTTAAACAAACCGCCAAAAACTATTCATCGAATTGGCACAGCAATTAGCGCACCGCGCAACAGCATTAGTATTAAAAGCACGGATGCTGGAGTTATTCGCCGACAACCGCCAGTATCGGGGTGCATCAATTGCGGAATTATCAATTCCATCAATAAAATCGGACAAGGATCTAGCATGAATGCGATAGCAGGTGGAATTGTTGCCGGAACTATCGCTCGGGAGATCATTCGCCAAACCCCTCATTCTCATCCGCATGGTACAGATCATCCGCAAGTCATCGGTAGCAATCATGAAGGAAATATCGCTTACCCCGAGAATCAGTACCAGATTGGGATCACTCTAGATGATGGCAGACAAGCAATTATCGCGCTTCCTGAAGGAGTAAGCTTTCAGCAAGGGGATAGAGTGAAATGGGTTGACGGAACATTAGTGCTAGATCGCCAATAGCAAAACTCACTGGGAAAAATATTGAATACATCCACCTCAAGACAAATTGAATTGCCTATCGAAGGCATGACATGTGCTGCCTGCGCCGCGCGTATAGAGAAAAATCTAAATAAACTCTCGGGAGTTCAGGCCTCAGTCAATTTTGCCAATGAAAAAGCACATGTAAATTATGATGCAAACCAAGTAAACGCCGGCACGCTGATTAATACTATTGAGCATGCCGGTTTTCATATCGCGCCAAGATCGGTGCAACTGCAATTGCACAAAATGACCTGTGCAGCCTGTGCCGGGCATATTGAGAAGGCATTGCACAAACTGCCCGGCGTCACGGCCACTGTCAATGTCGCAACAGAAACCGCCAAAGTCAATTTCATCTCAGGCTTGGTAACTGTCGACAACTTAATTGATGCGGTCATCAAAGCAGGTTATGAAGCCAACGAAATCAGTGATTCCGGCCATGCCGAAGAAAAAGCACGACGCCAGACTGCCTATCAAGCTGAATTACGCTTATTCTGGATTTCAGCCATCCTCACATTGCCATTAGTGCTTCAAATGGGTGCTATGTTTACAGGTCATGAAATGGACATGCTTCCACACGAGCTACAATGGCTATTGGCTACTCCGGTACAGTTCTGGATTGGACGCCGTTTTTATATCGGTGCCTGGCATTCCCTGCGTAGCGGCGGCGCCAATATGGATGTATTGGTGGCATTAGGCACTAGCATGGCTTATTTTTTTAGCGCTGCAGTCACCCTATTTCGATTGGATCAACATGTTTATTTTGAAGCCAGTGCGGCCATAATCACCCTTGTTTTACTGGGTAAATTAATGGAAGTGCGCGCCAAAGGAAAGACATCTGAGGCCATCGAAGCATTGATCAAGTTGCAGCCTAAAACAGCTCGCATTGAACGCAATGGAGAAATCCTCGAAGTCCCCGCAAGCAGCTTGCGGGTTAATGATATCTTTATTGTACGCCCCGGTGAAAACTTACCCGTCGATGGGATTGTGATCGAAGGATCTTCCAGCATTAACGAATCCATGTTAACTGGCGAAAGTTTGCCCGTTGACAAGCAGGTTGGCGCAAAAGTTTTTGCCGCCACGATGAATCAACAAGGTCTGCTTAAATGTCGCGCAACTAGTGTCGGCACGCAGACCCAACTCGCCGCGATCATCCATCTGGTCGAAGAAGCCCAAGGATCTAAAGCACCGATACAACGCATGGCCGATACCATCTCGGGAATCTTTGTACCTGTTGTCGTGGTGATCAGCATCGCAACTTTGGGAATAACTTGGTGGTTAACTGGCAGCTTTGTGACGGCTCTTATCAATGCAGTCGCAGTCTTGGTCATCGCTTGTCCATGCGCATTGGGTTTAGCAACGCCAACTGCTATTATGGTCGGCACAGGGCGCGGTGCGCAGATTGGCGTCCTGGTGAAAAATGCAGCAGCATTAGAGCATGCCGAGAAAATTCAAACACTCATAATTGACAAAACCGGCACGCTTACCGAGGGCAGACCGGAAGTTACAGACATCGTAGCGGTGGGATCCGTTAGCAAGAAGGATTTGTTGCAAATTGCAGCTTCCCTGGAGCAAGGTTCCGAACACCCGCTGGCACGGGCTGTGCTTGATTGTGCACAAAAAGAACAATTGCAGCTTCAACCAATCAACAACTTTACCGCGATTACTGGCAGCGGAATTACAGCTCGATTACATGATATAAAATATCTGCTCGGCTCTCCAAAATTTCTAGCACAGTACGACATCGCCATTGATGAGCAACAAATCTCCAGCTTGCAAACCGAAGGAAAAACCGTTATTGGTATTGCCTCCGTTGCTCAAAACGCTGGTAAAGTACTTGGTTATTTAGCTATTGCAGATCAACTGCGCGACACCTCCCTTGAAGCAATCAAACAGTTGCAGTCGTTGGGGATTGAAGTCATTATGTTAACCGGCGACAATACTGTAACCGCAGAGACAATTGCCAAACGTACTGGCATTACGCAATTTCGTGCTGAAGTATCGCCACAGGATAAAGCCGCAGAAGTAGACAAAATAAAAACCAGTGGAAAGTTTATAGCAATGGTCGGCGATGGTATTAATGACGCACCCGCGCTAGCTGCTGCGGATGTTAGTTTTGCCATTGGCGCCGGTTCGGATGTGGCGATCGAAGCAGCTGATATCACTTTGATTCGCAATGATCTGATGAGTGTCGTCGACGCCATTTCCCTATCACGTGCCACACTTCGAAAAATCCGCCAGAATCTATTTTTTGCTTTTATCTACAACATCCTGGGAATTCCATTGGCAGCCATTGGCATGCTCAATCCGGTCATTGCCGGCGCCGCCATGGCTATGAGCTCTGTTTCGGTTGTCAGCAACTCGCTGCTATTGAAACGCTGGCAGCCCCATCATGAATAATCTTCATTAGGAAACAGTACGATGCAAACCGTTACCATCATAATAAAAGGCATGACCTGCATGGGCTGTGTTAACAGCGTCAAAGCAGTTTTCAAGAATCTATCGGGAGTAGTTCAAGCAGAAGTAACACTCGAACCTGCTCAGGCAATCATCCAATATGATTCGAACAATATCAATATTGATCAAATTAAAGCAGCTATCGTTGATGCGGGCTTTGAAGTGATGAATTGAGAAAATCCATATCGTTGGATCGCACCTAAAAAGCTGATAGTCAACGCCAGCTGCTTGCGATAGCACCAGGCTATAAATCGACAATTATTTTCTGCGCATTTCTACCGCTGCGGCAAGCTGATGCAGCACTTGTTCGGTCGTATCAAAACTGATGCAACCATCCGTAATACTTTGCCCATAAATCAATTCTTCGCGTTTCTTGCCATCCACTTTTTGGTAGCCTTCAACCAAATGACTCTCGATCATCACACCGCAAATAGCACGGTTCCCACCTGCAATTTGCCCTGCTACATTAGCTGCCACTTCTGTTTGGCGATGGAAATCTTTGTGACTATTCGCGTGACTGAAATCAATCATTAATTGTGGAGATAATTTGGCTTTTTGCAACTCTTCCACTGCAGAAGCAAGACTATCTGCATCATAATTTGGTTTACGCCCACCGCGCAGGATAATATGACAATCTTCATTGCCCTTGGTAGCAAAAATAGCTGTGTGCCCTTCTTTGGTAACCGAAAGAAAATGATGAGGACGAGAAGCCGCGCTGATTGCATCAATTGCAATATTTAAATTACCATACGTGCCATTTTTAAAACCGATCGGACAGGATACACCGGAAGCCAATTCGCGATGCCCCTGACTCTCGGTGGTACGTGCGCCAATGGCTGCCCAACTGATCAGATCGGATAAATATTGCGGGCTGATAAGATCAAGATACTCGGTTGCTGAAGGCATGCCAATCGTGTTTAGATCCAACAACAAGCGGCGCGCCATCCTAAGTCCCTTATTGATATGAAAACTGTTATCTAAATCAGGGTCATTGATTAACCCTTTCCAACCGATGGTTGTGCGTGGCTTTTCGAAATACACTCGCATCACGATGTGCAACTGCTGCTTCAGTACCTCGCGCAAATGCTTCAAACGCGCTGCATATTCCAACGCTGCATCGACATCGTGAATGGAACAAGGACCGACAACGACCAGTAGCCGATCATCCTCACCATGCAAAATCTGATGCGTCGTCTGCCTCGCTGCGTAAACGGTTTCAGTTGCCATTTCCGTCATGGGATATTCGCGATGCAGTTCTACGGGTGGGGTAAGCTCGTGAACGCCGATAATGCGCAAATCATCGGTCTGGTATTTCATAGAAAAATCCTTTTCTGTGACTTATAGCTATTTGAGGGTGAGGTTTCATTTTGTGACAAATCATGCCGAGCAAGAAAACAGCATATATTTTAACCTAAGCAAGAGATTTCATCAGAACATGCACTATTTTTCCAGGAATCTAAACTAAACTAATAATATTTGATGATCTGTGATAGCTCAGATCCAAGTCTGTCAGAAATAGATTTCCAAATTCAGCTTAAACTGACATTCTGTAACGTTTCGCAAATCAGATTTTAGTATAACGCCGAAACAATCGATATATTACTTGCCAAAAATGCCATGCCCATAGGTAATCGTGTTACGATTTTTACTTGTTACCAACTTAACAGGCGAGTTGCAATAACCGGGAACCAGCGGTTTTATCTATATTGGCTTAATCTTTTCAAACCTCAACACTAAAAAACCTAAAAAATGAATGCAAACATTCACCCCGTAATCCTCTCCGGCGGTAGCGGCACCCGACTGTGGCCGTTATCACGGGCCAATTACCCTAAACAACTACTCCCGCTTGTAGGTAAAGAGACCATGCTGCAAGTCACTCTTGGTCGAGCTGCAAAATTGCTGAATGCGCAAGCGCCCATATTGGTGTGTAATTCAGAACATCGATTCCTGATCCAGGAGCAATGTGAAACGATCAATATCAGACCAGAAGCAGTTTACCTAGAATCGATCGGACGTAACACCGCGCCGGCTATTGCACTCGCTGCATTTCATTTGACTCAGATTGACGAGAATGCTTTGATGCTCATTCTTCCTGCCGATCATGTCATCGATGATCAGGATGCTTTTGCACAAGCTGTAGAAACAGCGAAAGTAGCAGCTCAGGAAGATTATCTGGTGACTTTTGGCATCACGCCTTCTGCACCTGAAACCGGCTACGGTTATATTAAAACGGGTGATGCGATTACATTCTCAGCACCTGTTGCTCTACCCGCTTACCGCATCCAATCTTTTTTTGAAAAGCCTAACCTAGAAACTGCAACAGCCTATCTGCAGGAAGGTGGCTATATGTGGAATAGCGGTATGTTTGTTTTTACAGCTAAAAATTATTTACAAGAGCTGCAACGACATCAGCCGCACATCTTCACTGCGGTTCATCAAGCCTGGCAAGAAAGAACCACGGATCTTGGTTTTATCTTGCCTGATAAGGATGCATTTACGGCTTCACCTTCAGATTCAATTGACTATGCCATTATGCAAGTAACCGACCGTGCAATTGTTGTACCTGCTCAGTTCGGCTGGAACGACGTCGGTTCCTGGGATTCGCTGTGGAAAATTGCGCCTAAGGATGACGATGGCAATTTCACCAGTGGCGATACACTCGTACTGGATACTCAAAAAAGCTATATTCGCGCAGAAAATCGTCTGGTTACTGTAATCGGACTCGATGAAATCATTGTGATCGAAACAGCCGACGCTGTACTGGTAATGCACAAAAGCAAAACGCAACAATTAAAGACAGCGATACAACAGCTTGAATTCAATCAACGCAAGGAACATCTTGAGCATTTGCGGATCCATCGCCCGTGGGGCTGGTATGAAGGTATTGATAAGGGCGAACGTTTTCAAGTCAAACGAATCATGGTCAAGCCCGGTGAAAAGCTATCATTGCAAATGCACCACCATCGTGCGGAACACTGGGTTGTCGTCAGTGGCACTGCCAAAGTCATAATGGAGGATACAGAAACTTTGTTTACCGAAAACCAATCGACTTACATACCACTAGGCAAAATGCACCGCCTCGAGAATCCCGGAAAAATTCCACTGCATTTAATTGAAGTGCAATCAGGTAGCTACCTTGGAGAAGATGACATCTTAAGATTCGAAGATTCTTACGGCCGAATCATTTCATAAGCAAACAAGTAGGACTCAACAATCTGATCTGTAATATAAATGGCTTTAATCAACAAAATAAGCCTCTCAGCCATAACTCCAAATTTCGCGTGGCGATTACGTCATCACGATTATAGCCGAGAATTTTCGTTTTTAATTTTTGCTTTTCAAGCAAGTTGCTTTCTGAGCGAAAACGATTGAATTGCACCACCGACCACTGCGATCCGGATTCTTGATTTTCCCATTGAAAGTTAACTAAATCCGGATGTTTACAAATATCCTTTAGGCCATAGCCTTGCAACGGCAGAACCAAGCTATCTAGCACTGGAGTTTGTATATCAAACAGAGGGCTATCTTGACCCAGCAGCCACGTCACTGTGGTGTGGTCTCCCATGGCATAGCGTTCGGCGTATTTCCGGATAGTAGCCTTCTCGTGATTCGAATAATGTGCAAGCACTATTGAAGGATACAATGAACGATACGCTTCAACTTTCTGCAAGAAGCCTAGCCAACCTTCATAATCACTTGTTTCATCGTCAGTCCAGACATAATCAAAATCCTCCTTAGCGTATGGTGGCAACAAAAAACCCCATAAATACACATGACGTTCACGGGCAGGGGTTAACGGATTGTCTTCAATATCAAAATGAATCCAGGTTCCTTCCGGCAAAACAGCTTTATTCAGTGAATACACTTTCCCACTTAGATAGGATTTGGCTTGCAAAATAGCTCGATGCTTTCTTTTACTACCCTTGAGATGAGGTACATCAGGTACGGTTTCGATGGTACTTGCGGCGAGCTGTGAAATGGTCGAAATACCTGCTTCGGTTAAACAGTCGGCAGCTTTGCTATGAACTCCGTATAGCAACGAGATATCTTCACGTGCTTCAAATTCCGGGCGACAATGCGCATCATAAGGACAAATGCGGCATTTACTGTGACTATAACGTACCGTTGGTTGCTGCTGCAGATCAAGCAAAGCTCTCATGCTGGTAATAAATTCGTCGACCAGCAATTCAACTTCATCACCCAGCAATGCAGTACGGCCATCCCCAAGAAAAACCATGGCTGGTAATCCATTTCCCATTAGCCGGCGATAAATTCCTAACTGAATCTGAATTGCTTTTTTGTTTTCATTGAGCGAAAGTTTTGCATCAGCCGGCTGGTATTGGCCACTTTCATGTCGAATCAGGAAATCAGGATAGCCCACCAACCCTTGGCGCTCATCCACAAGCCGTCCCTGATAGATAATCGGAGTACCCTGTTGCATCAAAGCATGTGTATGCTCAAAGGATGTCGCTTGAATTACTGGAAACTGATTTTCCAGCTTGGCCAGCATGGTTGCCTCATGCTCCAAGCCAAGATCACTCAGTAGTTGATTAAACGCATCGGGCTCATACTTAGTAGGTTGGTGCTTATCCAGCCATGCACGCCGGGGACATGCAATCCATGCAGTGGCATCACTCGGTTTGATTAACGTTTGGGTAGATTTTTTGACGATCATGGCTCTATTCAAAAGCCTCAGAATGAAACAATCCATTTTAGCGGATTTAGCTCAGGCGCATTGCGCTACCTCCAATGGTACTTTTAGTATTATGTATCCCGCCAGACGAACGCGCTAGCCGTAAGTATTTTCCTTGAATTGCTGTTGAATCGATATGACTTCCTGCTGATGATCGATCAAAGCATTCACACAATCAGCATCCAGTTTCTCACCGGCCAATTGTCTCAGCTTATCGAATGCTTTTTCATTGCTCCAAGCATCCTTGTAGGGGCGGCAGGAAGTCAGTGCGTCAAAAACATCAGCTACCGCGACGATACGTGCTTCAAGGGGAATTTCATTATCCATCTTACCAGATGGATAACCGCTCCCATTAACAGCTTCATGATGAAATTCAGCAATATTTCTTAAAATATCAATGTGATCAATACTATCAAAACCAAAATTATCAACGATATCATCAATCAATTCTCTGCCTGCTCGCGCATGGGTATCCATGATGGATCTTTCTTCCGCATTCAGCGGACCAGGTTTTAGCAAGACACTGTCTGGAATTGAAATTTTTCCAATATCGTGCAGGGGAGAAAACATAAAAACATGTTCAATATACGTATCATCCAGTTGATACTGATCGGCAAGAGATTCCGCAATCAGACGGCTATAACGTGACATGCGATCCAGATGACTACCCGTTTCAGGATCACGCAGATGAACCATGCCGCTGGTCGTTTTCAGCGCGGCGCCCATGACTTTTACTGTGGACAATTCATTGATGATCATCAGCGCTATCAAATGACCGTAGATATCAAGAATACTTAATACATTCTCGGTGAATACATCCTTTTCATGCGAATTAAAAAACAAAAAACCGACAAACACACCCGCATGAAAAATCGGCATAGTATAGCTTGCGGCATATCCATGGCGACCGATTCGTTGTGTATGCTCATGCAAACCATTTTCAAAAGTAACCAGATTGTCGACAACTCGCGGCAAACCTCTGGCAAGAATCTCCTTTAATGACGGCGCATCGTCCAAAGAAGATTGAAAATGCGCCAGGGGATTGTCATCCTCATCACTATCCAGGTAAGTTCTCAGAGTCTGAGTTTCCGAATCATAAAGTGTAATAGCGATACGCGAGACAAATAAAAATTTCTTTTGTATAGAACGATGAATGCTGACAACTCTATCCTTCATGGGCAAGGGTTTATTTAAGTCAGCCAGCAGGTCGCGATGATAAGCCATAGCACTCAGCCTTGTAGTAAATAAATTAAATAACGGCCATATCGTATTCGGAGTTTATCTCTTTTATCGAGCACCTACCGAATACTTTAGCAATCAAATTGGAGTAACCCATCATCTACTGGTATACTTCCGGCACTTTTAATAAGTTTTATGGCGGGCCTCCCCGCATTGCAAGGTGGTGAATCTGGTCAGGTCCGGAAGGAAGCAGCCACAGCTATTTATTGCGAGTGCCGGGGGTCTGGCTCGCCACCCAATGTAAACTGAAATTGTCATTTGTCTGGTCTATTTATGCATCGTTGGCTGGTTTAATCGGATGTAATTCGCTTTCCAAATCTAAAAAGTGTCTCAAACACAAGTCCTTGCGCGTAAATGGCGCCCAAGAAATTTCACCGAGCTGACTGGACAGGAACATGTAGTCAGAGCCCTGACTAATGCGCTTGAACAAAACAGACTGCACCATGCCTACTTGCTAACCGGAACACGTGGTGTTGGCAAAACAACTATCGCCCGTATCCTGGCCAAATCGCTTAACTGTGAAAAAGGTGTAACTGCGACACCCTGCGGCACTTGTCCGACATGCTTACAAATTGATTCTGGAAGCTTCATCGACCTGATTGAATTGGATGCAGCCTCAAATACCCAAGTCGATAATATGCGCGAACTGCTGGAAAATGCACTGTATGCACCAACCAGTGGTCGTTATAAGATTTATATCATCGACGAAGTTCATATGCTCTCCAAATCGGCGTTCAATGCCATGTTAAAAACACTGGAAGAACCGCCGATGCATGTCAAATTTGTGCTCGCGACAACTGATCAGCAGAAAATTCCGATCACAGTCTTATCGCGTTGTTTGCAATTTAATTTGAAACAAATTCCGCAAACACAAATTACCGATCACTTGAAAAGAATATTGGTACAAGAAGAAATCCCGTGCGACCTAATATCACTGCAGCTCGTCGCCCGTGCGGCACAAGGCAGTATGCGCGACGCATTAAGTCTATTGGATCAGGCCATTGCTTTTGGCGCAGGTAAAATTGAAGAAGCGAGCGTGCGAGATATGCTGGGTATCATTGATCAAGGTTATCTGTTTGACCTATTGGATACTTTGGTACAAAAAAATGGCCTGAAATTATTATCATTGGCTGATGAAATGGAGATGCAGTGTCTTTCATTCGATTCCGCATTACAGGATCTGGCGGCCATCCTGCATCGTATTGCGCTGGCACAAGTCATCCCCCAAGCAATTGGCGAGGATATTCCTGAACATGCCCGCATAAACGCACTGGCGAAGATACTTACGTCTGATGATATTCAACTGTTTTATCAGATCGCACTGCACGGGCGCAGCGATCTGAGTCTGGCACCCGATGAATATGCCGGCTTTACCATGACATTAATGCGTATGCTCACCTTCATGCCTGAGAATCTTGCAGTAAACCAACCACCACATGCTCCGCCCACAAACATCAAGCAACCCGCAAAAACCGAGCATAAGCCGCACTCAGTCTCTAAACATACAACCCAGCGCGAAATAGCAGATGCTTCCCATCTTACTTGGCCACAATTGGTTCAGCAATTAAAGCTAACAGGCATGGCTAAAATGCTAGCACAACATAGTGAAACCAAGATTCTTTCAGCCGATAAGATTGAACTCTATGTTCCGGAAGCACATAAGCACCTGCTGGAAAAGAAATATCAGGATAAAATCCAGTCTGCACTGAATACTTTTTTTAATAAACCTGTGGATCTTAATTTTTTCGTTGGTAGCATTACAGGGCTGACACCAGTAGCGATACAACAACGTGTTGAAGAAGAAAAACAGGCACAAGCGATTGCCGCAATTGAAAAGGATCCCATTGTGCAAGAACTGATCGAGCAATTTGATGCTAAATTAATCGTTCCTTCAATTAAACTCATTCAAGATAAAGGAGATAAGCAATGATGAAAGGTAACCTGGGCAACATGATGAAACAAGCCCAAATGGTGCAGGAGAACATGAAGAAAATGCAGGAAAAACTCGCCACCATTGAAGTGGAAGGACAATCAGGTGCTGGCATGGTTAAGGTCATTATGACTTGTCGTCATGATGTCAAAAGAGTCAGCATCGATGACAGTCTTGTCGGTGACGACAAAGAAATGCTCGAAGATCTTGTTGCGGCAGCCTTTAATGATGCTGTGCGGCGCGTAGAGGCAACAACTCAGGAAAACATGGCAGAACTTAGTAGCGGACTAGGTTTACCACCTGGTATTAAATTGCCTTTCTAAAGCGACTTCTCCCATTCTGATAATATAAGGTAATTTATTTACCTTATTAGGGTAATCTATTTACTCATTCTTCAAGTAGAATCAATCTATTATATGCAGCATCCGAGTGCTGTCAGTGTAAATTTTGAGGAAAACTATGGGTGATAAGCAACTGGAAGTGGTGCAAATAGTTGTAGCTCTATTTAATGCAGCGCCAGGTGCCCGCTATTTAAACGAATTTGTTTCATTTCTTAACAATACTGATAGCTCGACAAAAGAACTTGCCGGTATTCTTGCACAAACCGATGTATTTAAACAATCGCTCTATTCAAACACATTATCCAGTACCGATTTTGCCTATCAATTTGTAAACAATACCGTTGGCTTACTGGTAAGCAACGAAAACAAAGCGTGGGCCGCCTCAGAAATTGAAGAAATGCTGGATGCGGGCGAAAGCCGTGGAAATGTTCTGCACTGGGCCACAACAGCGCTTGCATCAGTTGATTTTACCAACGCTAACTGGGGTTTAGCTGCCCAACAATTCCATCATAAAATAGAAGTCGCTGCTTTTTATTCTATCAACCAAGGTGGATCAGCCACAAGCTTATCCGTTTTGCAGCGAGTAATAGAAGAGACCACCAGTAACATCGCCACCGTGACCGCAACTAAAACATTGTTAGCCTCTGGCGCTACAGGCAAAGTCATTGATGGTTATGTTAAAGAGGCACTTGTATTTGCGGATCTCAATGGCGATCGATTGCTTAATTCCGGCGAGAAAAGCTCAATTACGGACGCATTTGGCAACTTTCTCATCCCCAGCATCGATGGATTTGGCAATCTAATCACATCCGGTGGAATTGATATTGCCACAGGCAAGCCTTTTGAGGGGATTATGACTGCACCGGCTGGTGCAACTGTCATCACGCCATTAACCACACTTGTTGACAAAATTATGCAAGACGGTGTTTGTTCAGCGCAAAGTGCGGTTACAAAGGCGCTGGCGACACTAGGTTTGAATACAAGCATTGATTTGCTTCATTTTGACTCCATCAGAGAAACAATTCGTCAAGATTCCAATTTAACTGCAACGAATTCTGCACTCGCTATTCATGGTGTCTCTGTTCAAATCGAGATACTAGTCAGTCAAACCGCTGCTCTATTGAATGGCGCAGGTGTTGTACCCGATGAAACAACAGCTATTGACTGGGCTTATGATGCTTTGGCTGCAATGCTTGCAAACAGCGTAGGCAGAATTACTCTAACTTCTAAAAGTATTGTTGCAGAACTCATTAAAGGAACTGCTTATTTATCGAGCGCAGACGATGCGACATTACTCAAAGCCTCTAGTTTATTAACCGATGCCACACAAACCATCGCGAATTTAAACCAAGGAATTATTGATATCTCCCGAGCCAATACCAGTAAATTAAAAGCATTAGCAAGTATTGCAGCCGTACAAGTTGTTGCTGAAACTATCGAAGCAGAAATGAAATCAGGCGCTGCAAAAGGGAATATCAGTAGTACGGTTATTAGCACAACAGGATCCCTTTTCAGCAACGCAATTACAAAGGCTGGATCCAAAGTGGGCGATGTGAATGGTGATGGCAAATCTGATGCACATTTATTATTGCCATCTTCCGGGGGAGGATCCCCTGCTCCGTCTACAAATATATTCTATTTAGCAACAAATGCGACAGCTTTCTCAGGTACCGCTGCGGATGAGATTTTGTCAATTTCCACAGCGCCAGCCTGGACACCACTAGTAATGACGGCAGTTGTACTGGATGGCGACACAGGTACTAACACATTGAGTGTGCAAGATGGCTCCAATATTGCACTTGCAACCGTTATCAATTTCCCAAATTTAATTTTTGATGCGACAGGTGTTACGGGAATCAACAATGTCACAATGTCCGCCATTCAACACCAGAATTTCACCGGAACCATCACCGCGCCAGGCAGCGGCGTAAATGGCGAGCAAATCACGGTCGCCGGTAACGGCGCAGTTACTACCTTATCCAATCTCGAGAATTACAGCATTGAGGACGATTCCACCAATGCGCGCACCG
>NZ_JAIEMO010000005.1 GCF_019752095.1 Nitrosomonas sp. | reverse complement strand
GCAGTAATGGATTTCGTCTGGAAGGTGAAGCAGAAAATGATCGATCAGGCGGATCTGTGAGTAGTGCGGGAGACGTCAACGGTGATGGCTTTGATGATTTGATTGTCGGTGCTTCTGGTGCTGATCTGAGTGGTTATGGTTCCGGTTCCAGCTACGTAGTGTTTGGCAAGGCATCCGGCTTTGATGCGACGATGGATTTATCCGACCTCGATAGCAATAATGGTTTTCGTCTGGATGGTGAAGCAGAAAATGATCGATCAGGTCGGTCGGTCAGCAGCGCCGGGGACGTTAATGGCGATGGTTTCGATGATTTGATGGTCAGTGCTCCTTATGCTGATTCGAATGGTATCGATTCCGGCTCCAGCTACGTAATCTTTGGCCGCAGCGATTTTACCGTTGGCGATGCGGACTTCCAGGGTACACCTGGAGACGATAATTTCACTGGAACCAAAGTGGCGGAAAGCTTTAAGGGTGAAGCTGGCAACGATCGCTTGATCGGCCGTGGCGGGGCGGATTCGTTCGATGCTGGCGACGGTAACGATTACATCCGCATATTGGGTGATGACTTCCAGTTTGTTGATGGCGGTTCGGGTATCGATACGCTAGGACTGGCCGGCAGCGATTTTAATCTGGATCTGTCCAGCGTCATCGATAAGATTCGCGGGATTGAGACTATCGCTTTATACGGTGTTGGCGACAACAAGCTGACCTTGACCGCGCAGGATGTCAGCGATCTGTCGGAAGAGACGAATATGCTAAAAATTAAAGGCAACACCGGAGACAGCGTGGTAGGACTGAGCAGCGGCTGGATCGATGGCGGTGTTCACGGCAACTTTCATGCCTATACGCAAGGTGAGGCGGTGCTACTGATCGGAGTGGATGTAACGACGGATTTCCCAATAAGCTGACAAGCCATTTACAATAACGGGGGAATTGGTATCGGGAAGCTGATCCATAATAGTTCGATAAAAAACCGCTTGTGGTGAAGAAGCGTTTTTATTTTGTTCTTTCACCCGAGTGGATTTATGGCGATTCTTGCTTGGTTTTTCTGGATCGCTTGAATGGATACCGCTATTTCCCGTATGCTGATAATCGGGAATCGCAAATATGCTGCACTGAAATGGCAGGGTTATACACCCGTTGCGCAACCTGAAACACAGCCGGACAAATTAATTTTAGTTGGTTATTCTCACACGCACGTTTTATAATCCGCACGCATTAACGACCTAATAATGGGATGATCAGTATAAAATTATTGACTGAGTATTCTTTCCAAATGACATGAACCCAAATCTGAATCAGCTGCAACCCTATCCATTTCAAAAACTACGGATATTAATTGAGGGAATAACACGTAACGCTGCATTGAGTCCGATTGATCTTCAGATTGGCGAACCCAAACATGCAACACCTGATTTTATCCGCCAAGCAATAGCACATAATCTCGATGGTTTGTCGACATACCCCACTACATTGGGATTACCGATACTACGCAATAGCATTGCTGCATGGATAAAACGGCGTTTTAATTTATCAAAAATTAATCCCGATACTGAGATTATTCCTGTTAACGGCAGTCGTGAGGCGCTGTTCTCTTTTGCGCAGACAGTAATCGATTCTAGTGCTAGTTTCCCGGTAGTGGTATGCCCCAATCCGTTTTATCAGATTTACGAAGGCGCGGCATTATTAGCGGGGGCAACGCCATATTTTATTAATACATTACCCGAAAATCATTTTAGATTGGATTTTTCACAATTGAGCAATGACGTATGGTCGCGTACGCAGCTGATTTATGTCTGCTCACCCAATAATCCAACAGGTGGTGTGATGACGCTGGAAGAATGGCGGGAATTATTTGCACTATCAGATCGCTATGGTTTTGTGGTGGCCGCAGATGAATGTTATTCTGAAATTCATTTCGATGAAATAAAGCCACCATTAGGTGCGATGGATGCCGCAAATCAATTGGGGCGCGCAGATTTTCCACGCTTGGTGGTATTTAATAGCTTATCGAAACGCTCGAATGTGCCAGGAATGCGCTCCGGTTTCGTAGCCGGTGATGCCGCGATATTGAAAAAATTTCTGTTGTACCGGACTTATCATGGTAGCGCCATGAACCCGGTGGCTCAAGCCGCCAGCGCAGCGGCTTGGAATGATGAAAAACATGTGGTGGAAAATCGCCGTTTGTATGCGCAAAAATTCTCCGATGCGATGGTACTGCTGTCGGATGCAATAACAGTGCAAATGCCGGATGCGGGTTTTTATTTGTGGATTAAAACACCTATCGACGATACCGAATTCACCAAACGGTTGTATCAAGATTATAATGTGACGGTGCTGCCAGGCAGTTATCTTGCGCGTGATGCACAAGGCAGCAATCCGGGAAGAAATTATATTCGGGTTGCATTAGTACCGTCTGCACAGGAATGTAACGAAGCCATGCAAAGAATTAAAAGCCTCGTGACTCAGTTGAGTTAAGTCGAGCTGAATTTAAATTACTAAGGAAAATCATGAGTGAAATAAAAACCATCATTGAAGAAGCTTTTGAGCGCCGCGCTGAAATTACGCCACGTAATGTCGATGCCAGTTTGAAGGAAGCCGTTACACAAGTTCTGGCAATGCTGGATAACGGAAAATTGCGCGTAGCTGAGAAAATCGATGGCGATTGGGTAACTCATCAGTGGATCAAGAAAGCAGTGCTACTATCATTCCGAATTGAGGATAACAGTTTTATCAAAGGCGGTTTTTCCAATTATTTTGATAAAGTACCATCCAAGTTCGCAGATTACAGCTCCAGGGATTTTCGTGATGGCGGTTTTCGTGTAGTTCCGCCTGCCGCAGTACGCAAAGGTTCTTTTATTGCCAACAACGTCGTGTTGATGCCATCTTATGTCAATATAGGCGCGTATGTGGACGATGGCACGATGGTTGATACGTGGGCTACCGTTGGCTCATGTGCGCAAATTGGCAAAAATGTGCATCTATCGGGTGGTGTTGGCATTGGCGGCGTATTGGAGCCGGTGCAAGCCAATCCAACTATCATCGAAGATAATTGCTTTATTGGCGCACGCTCGGAGATTGTGGAAGGTGTGATTGTCGGTGAGAACTCTGTAATATCGATGGGTGTATATATTGGTCAAAGCACGAAAATTTATAACCGTGAAACCGGCGAAGTAAGTTACGGTCGCATTCCTCCCGGATCAGTTGTAGTATCGGGTAATTTGCCGGCTGAAAATGGAAAATACAGTTTGTACTGCGCCGTAATCGTAAAACAAGTGGATGCTAAAACCCGTTCAAAAACGGGTATTAATGAGCTTTTGCGAGGAATCTGATCAAGACATTCACAGTAAATTAGATAAAAATCCCCTATTGCGGGGATTTTTATACTTTATTTTTTTACGATAACTTGGTTGTCAACATTCTTTACTCCATCCACGATCCAGGTATGCATATTGGTGCGGGTAATTTGATCTTCATTACGAGCGACACCCGTTAACGTCACATGACCCTCGTTAACTTTGATTTCAATGCTGGTGTCCTGCAGAACAGGATCAGATTGAATTGCCAGGGTAACACGGGCAAAAATGGTCGAATCATCATAAACCATACCAGGTGGTGGTGTAACCCAGGACGGATGGGTTTTTTCTGCGTAGTTTTCGCAGCCTGCCAAAAGAAAGATGCCTATCAGCAACAAGACTGAAGTAAATAATTTTAAAAAAATCTGCATGATTGTTTTTCCTATCAATGATTGTTCTGCAGGTGTTTCGTAATTTTTCTTATACGCTGATAAAAATTCAATTATTCTATTGAGCGTGTATGGAATCATAACGCTATCGACAGGAAATAAACAAGCTGGCAGACTCAAAATATATCAACAGTAAGAATTTGGCATTCAGTCTGCGCAGGTCTCGGTCACAGCTCGGATTAAATTGTGTACTCGAGTACTTGAGTCACTAGACAAGCAATCAAGCTCATATATTTCATTGCTAACTCTTATACCGCGCAACCAAGTTAGCTGTCGTTTAGCCAGCTGGCGCGTTGCAGCAATTCCCATGTCATGCATTTCATCACGGCTGATTTTGTTGTCCAAATAAAGACAGACCTGACGATAGCCGACACATCGCATTGATGGCGATTCCATATTCAATGACGAAAATCTCTGACGTATGGATTGAACTTCATCGATCAATCCGGCGTTTAACATGTTTCCAAAGCGCTCAGTAATACGAGAATGCAATTGGCTGCGTTCACTAGGAATGAGTGCAATACTTACTTTACGATAGGGAAAGTCTGCTGGTTGTGAGGTCTTCAGAATTTCTGACATCGGTTGTTGAGTCAAATAACATACTTCCAGGGCACGTTGGATGCGCTGGCTATCTGTTGGTTTGATACGCGCAGCAATCGTTGGATCCAATTCTGATAATTTTTGATGCATTGCAGGCCAACCAAGTTTCTTCGCCAAATGTTCCAACTGCAATCGCATATCTTGGTCTGCAGCTGGCAATACGGATAGACCATCTTGTAATACTCTGAAATAAAGCATCGTACCGCCCACCAGTAGCGGAATTTTGTTGCGCGAAGAGATGTCCTGCATGATGTTTAAAGCATCTTTGCGAAATTGCGCTGCTGAATAAGTCTGATCAGGATCAATGAGATTAATAAGATGATGCGGAGTATGAGTCAGAATTTCTTGCTCGGGTTTGGCCGTCCCGATATTCATGTAGCGGTATACCTGAGCCGAATCCACACTGATAATTTCGATTGGGAGTTCTTTTGCTATATCTAAGGCAATTTGGCTTTTGCCACTTGCTGTGGGGCCCATTAAAAAAATAGCAGTTGGTAAGCAAATCGGATTTTGCATTGCACAGTATTGACCGATGAAAAGAAGTTAAAATGAAGTGGAATAGAAGCAATTGATTAATTTAATACTAAATTTCTGGAGTTTTTATCATTAAATAGTCATTGGATAATCAGAAAAACTCGGCTAAAATTTGGCAAATTCAAATTTTGTTAGGATTAAGCCATTGAAAATTTTCGCCGCCGTAGTATTTCTCCTTATATTATATAGCCTAGGATCAGCACTGTATTACATGTATAAAGATAAAGGTAATTCAACACGTATGGTTAGATCATTAAGCATACGGATTGGTTTATCTCTTTTTTTATTTATTGTACTGATGATAGCAACTCGCTTAGATATGATGACTGAATAATTTTTTTGTTCAGAAGCGCTCACGGTGTAATACATGAGCTTGCCTAAGCTGTATAAAGATGTAGTTATCGTTGGAGCAGGTGCTGCAGGCATGATGTGCGCAATTGAGGCAGGTAAGCGAGGCCGCAGCGTGATACTCATTGACCATACATTTAAGTTAGCGGAAAAAATCCGTATTTCTGGCGGTGGTCGTTGCAACTTTACCAATTGCCATACCTCAGCGGAAAACTTCATTTCTGGAAACCCACATTTTTGCCGTTCCGCATTGGCTCGTTTCACGCCACAGGATTTTATTTCTCTGATTGAGAAGCATGGTATCCGTTATCACGAAAAAAAGTTGGGGCAGTTATTTTGTGAGGGTAGCTCGCAACAAATTATTAACATGTTGCATAGCGAGTGCAGTGCAGTAAATGTAGATTGGCAACTAGCCTCTGCTATTCAAAAAATAGAGGGCCTAGCGAACGATGAGAATCAAGATATTGGATCAAATTTTAGATTGATAACTGAGCGCAATATTATAGAAGCTAAATCATTGGTAATTGCTACAGGCGGTTTATCAATTCCACAAATTGGCGCAAGCGCATTTGGCTATCAAGTTGCCAATCAGTTTGGCGTTCGCGTAACATCGTTACGACCTGGTTTGGTGGGCTTAACCTTTGCTGCAGATAAATTTTCTGGCTTTAAGGAAATTTCAGGCGTGGCAATAGATGCTGAGGTTAGTTGTAACGGAACTTCGTTCCGTGAGGATATTTTATTCACCCATCGTGGATTAAGCGGCCCCGCTATACTGCAGATATCATCCTATTGGCAATCAGGAGAGTCCTTATACATCAACTTGTTACCACAACAGAATGCACAACAAATTTTTTCTCTTTATCGTCGGAGCACTATGCTTCTACCGAATCTGCTAGCCCATTATCTCCCTAAACGTTTCGTGCAGGTCTGGTGCGCATCCCTGCTAGCCGAGCTAGCTATCACTGCAAAACCTATCGGTAACTACCGGGAAAATGAATTGCTCTTGATCGCAGATAAACTCCACAACTGGCAGGTTATGCCGAGCGGCACGATCGGCTACAAGAAGGCGGAAGTAACGCTCGGTGGCGTCGATACTGTTGAGTTATCATCCAAAACAATGGAATCCAAGCACACAACGGGTCTGTTCTTTATTGGAGAGGTTGTAGATGTTACGGGTCATTTAGGAGGATTTAATTTCCAATGGGCTTGGTCATCAGGTTATGCTGCAGGGCAAGTTGTCTGAGTCTTACTATTCTATTTTTCTCCATAAAAATAAGTTGCAATTGAAAAATAGGTCTTGCGCCACATATAAGTTCCGCAAGAAACCTCTTTGAAATCCTCCATCCAGACTCTTAATCCATCTGGACTAACGCGCCAGTAGTCTTTTGGAACCGCATGATAAGGGCAAAGCCATGGCAATTGAACCCATATTTTCCCACCCGGCTTTAAGATTCTTTTGAATTCCTGAATTGCTTTCAACGGGTAAGGAACATGCTCTAAAATCGATATACAGACCACTGCATCAAAACTGTTATCTTCGAAGGGCAGGTCATGAATATCATAATGATAGTCAATAAAATCGCGCATATCGTATTTGTCAACACTTACCCAATTGGGCCCATATTTTTTTCCTAATCTATTTTTTACCCCTATTTGAAGACATGGCTTATTCCCGCAGCTTTGCATGAATTCCTCAAATATCTTTTCATAGATCGAGTTAGGATCACTACTTGTTCTGCGCACAGCATTTGCGGCCCGTTTGTATTCGATCAGATAAAATAAGTATGATGCACGTTTTTTTAGTATCGAATAAATCTTTCTGAGTAAGTTTCTCATTTTGTTTTCTAAATGCTAAATATTTTCAGATTAAATGTGCATGCCACTATCGATTCCTACTAAAACAGGAAAGTTAAACCAAGGATTAGTTCTACAAACTTCAGCGTACTCAAGCAATTTAGTCATTCCCATCTCTTGCCAGCAATTTTCAGATGACTGAGCCGCACAAAAATCTTTTTTTGCCTGGATTACATCGACGCATGAACAAAGTTTGTGATGCACGGCAAAGTATCTTATGTCTGGCACCTCAATTTTTACCTATAAATCCATCGAACACATTTGACAGATAAAAAGACTCCTACGCCACGGATAACATTATCGGCTATCATAGGATTTTTCCTAGTCATAATATCAGATTAAATACCCAATTCCGTCCAAATTATTTTGGAGCGGAAATTCTCAACTATTGCAAGGTAGGACAAGACCCTTCAGTAAAATAGAAAAGCAAATATATGCTGTTTATCAAAGCGTTATTTTCGGTGAAATGAAAAAATAATTTACCAGGAGTAAGCGGATATTAAATCGCTATAATGGCTGCGAAACAGATAGAAAAGATTTATACGAATTATATTCGTTAATAATCAAAAGTTAATCTCTTCCGGGTTTAATTCCTTGCCCCTTGGGGCGAAGGCTGGTTGAAAACCAGCAGTCTGAAGCGCGCTTTTAATACCTCGCTGCTTGCGGCGGGGTGCTTTATTTCAAGAAAAACAGATAATTTCTTGGATAAATTATAAAGAAACCATTCTGCCCGAATACTGTGCTATGGAAAAATATCCATGAAGATGTGAAACTTCACTTTTTATGGGAATATGAGTAGCCAGTTACATCAGTAAGTTCCCTGCTACTACAGCAAAATTTTCCAGGTTTTACAATAACCTCGTAGTATATATGTACTAGAAAAAAAGTAATAATGACCTATTGGTTTAAGGAAGTATTTCTACTATATTAGCCTCCAGTTGGCAAAATCAATCGTTACACAGAAATTCAGTACTTTTCAATAAATTCGTAGCAAAAATTTCACGTAGCAGACAGAGTTAGTAATCAAAAAACAACTAAAATTTGAAGGATTAAACATGTTAGTCAATGTAAACGAAATTCGAATCAATTTCATGCGGCGAATTGCCGTGATTACTGCGTTTTTCTTATCAATTGGCATTACTGGTGTTAATGTGCATGCACATACACCTCATGACATGGTAATTGCATTTGCCGCATCACCCGATTATGCCAACGACAAAACAATGTTCTTAGTTAGCGATGGCGCATTTACCGGTTGGTATTACGATCAAGTTATGCGCTCAACCGACGGGGGTGCGAATTGGATTAATCTAGCGAATGGTTTGGACCATCCGCTTGAATACAGTGTTCTTCGCGTTTCTCCAAAATTTGCTACCGATCAAACTGTGTTTGCGGGCCTCAAAGGCAAAGGTGGTGTTTATCGCTCAACCAATCGTGGCGATTCGTGGGAACCCTATAATACAGGTCTTGCCGTTTCAAACAAAATCATAAAAAAAATGGAGGTCGCTGAAACTAGCAGTGGTTATGTAGTTTTCTTTAATGAAGGTAATGGAGCCCTTTTCCGTCGCTCCAATACAGATGCGCAATGGACTCAGGTACTCGATAAAACCAATAAAGTAACCGCTATCGCAATCTCACCTGACTTTGCTACCGATAACACTCTAATAATTGCAAGCGATGCTGGATACTTACGAAAATCCACCAACGGTGGCATTGACTGGACCGAATTGGGGAATCCAACAGGAACCATCATCTACGATATGGCCATCGCACCAGGAGGCGCATCGGAAATATTCTTAGCGACCCCAAGCTTTGGAATTTTTTATAGCAGCGATGGAGGAAATACCTTTGTCAGCAAAGGTACTAACTTACCTAACGAAGCGATCAATAATATAGCGGTTTCACCAAACTATGCGATTGACCGCACAGTATTTAGCACCAGTCTGACTCAAGCGGTATTTAAATCTACCGACAGTGGCGATAATTGGGAACTGTTTAATTCAGGCGCTGTAGTTACTGTTCAAACATCATTACTCAATGAAATGACTGACTTGCAAGTATCCAGAACATACGCGACGGATCAAACCGTATTTTTACCGGTATTCGATGGGATTTTTATCTCGAAAAACGGTGGCAGTACATGGAAGCAAAGTCAAACACGAATTGGCGTACTGACAGGGCTTGCGCTCTCTTCGAGTTTTAACACTGATCAAAAGATGATTGCCACAACGTATGTTGGAAGAGGCATCGCTATTTCTGCCGATAGCGGTACAACCTGGTCTACCAGTGGCTGGCCCAATCCGACAGGGCGAAAAATGAATTTCTTCGATTCGCAGATCGTGAAGAATGCAAATGGCACTCAAACAATCGTTACTGCGACTAATGGATACGTGGGATCATCCACCAACTTCGGAGACAGTTTTACCGTTAGATTTATTCCTAGATTTCTTGAAATTCGAAAGGATCTCGTTTCTCTCACGGCCCTAGCAGCATCGCCAAACTTTGCAACCGATAAGGAAATTTACCTCGGCTCAAGACTCCATGGATTACTGCAGACCAAAGATGCTGGGAAAACTTGGATATTGCAACGGGGGATGCCAACAAACCATCCTATTACAAGTGTAGCTGTGTCGCCTAATTATGCTAACGACCGCATTGCATTTGCCACCAATCGCGCGGGAGAAGTATGGCGGACACAGGATGGCGGAGACACTTTCTTGCGCGTCGGTGCTAGTTCGATCATCCAAACCGGGTGGGCTGGGCAAAGATATATGTGGGTTGCGATATCCCCGCAATTTGCCATCGATAATCTTGTGCTTGTTGGCACAACCAGTGGCATTTACCGCTCAACTGATGGAGGCACCACCTGGACAAAAGAAACTGACACTTCAGTTGGATCAAATGCCGTTATATTACAAGTAGAATTTTCCCCAAACTTCGGCGTCGACCGAACCATCTTTGTCAATGTCCGTGGCAAAGGACTGTTTAGCGCAAATCTGGATGGAGCAGGCGCAGTAACATCTTCGCTGAATACAACCGCATCGCTGATTGCAACTGAAAATATTGAATTCATTGAATTCAAGATATCGCCTACCTATGAATTGGATTCGACGATTGTAGGCGCAGCAAGAAAAAATATTTATAAATCAGTGGATGGTGGTTTAACTTGGGCAGTAGCAGGATATCCTGATAATTAAAGTATTGATGATTGCAAATAAAAACCGCTCGATCAAGATCGAGCGGTTTTTATTTATCCGGAATTTTGCATTGGCCACTGAAACTGCAATAACAGACATCAGCAACTGCTAACAAAATCTTCCATTGTTCATCGGTCAATTCCGTTTTATCATTCACCATCTACCCAAGATGGAAAGAAAATTTCATTGAATATTACAAAATATCAACAAAGCCATAATTCATGGTTATGCAATTTTCTGGAGAAATTTATGCGCAATAGGCAGTTAGTAGCGACAATTCTCTGCGTTCTTGTTTTAAGTGGCTGCGGCTACAATACGCTTCAATCGACCGATGAGCAAATTAAGGCCAGTTGGGCAGAAGTGCTGAATCAATATAAGCGACGTACAGATTTAATACCCAATTTAGTTAATACCGTCAAAGGATTCGCTGCCCAAGAAAAAGATGTATTGCTCGGAGTTACCAATGCTCGTTCCAAAATTGGCAGTATTCAAGCAACTCCAGAGCTAGTCAACGACCCTGAAACATTGACTAAATTCCAGAATGCGCAAAGCGAATTGTCCAGTTCTCTTTCAAGGTTGCTGGCCGTCGTCGAGAATTATCCCGAGTTAAAATCAGATGCCAATTTTCGTGATTTACAAGCACAACTGGAAGGCACCGAAAATCGTATCACTGTAGCACGCAATCGATATATTAAAGCAGTTCAAGAATACAATACTATCGTCCGGTCTTTCCCCAGCAATCTCACAGCCATGCTATTTGGATTTCAAACAAAACCCGGCTTCACTGTGGAAAATGAAGACGAAATATCTATTGCGCCAAAAATTGATTTTGATACACCGAGATTAAAAGATAAATAAACCCAGTTACTATCTTCATGAAACCTACATCAAGCAGCGAAGAATCATCTCTCAAAATCAAGAATATATTTTTTGGAATTGTTACCCTACTTGCAATTTTATTGGCAATCACTTCAGTCAGAGCAGAAATCGCCATTCCGTCCCTTAAATCCCATGTAACTGATTTAACCGGAACTCTCTCTACTCACGAAATCACCCAATTGGAACATCAATTAGCGGCATTTGAAAAAATGAAAGGCAGTCAAATTGCCATATTAATTGTCCCGACCACTCAACCCTACGCTATTGAGCAATACGCTATGCAGGTTGTTGAAGCATGGAAAATAGGACGTAAAGGTATTGATGATGGTGTCTTGCTGCTGATTGCTAAAAACGACAGAATGCTTCGTATTGAAGTCGGTTATGGCTTGGAAGGCATACTACCGGATGCTACCGCGAAACGAATTATCACGGAAATTATTACACCTCGATTTAAACAGGGGCAGTTTGCCGAAGGCATTCAGGCAGGGATTGAAGCAATCGTAGGTCTGATCAACGGTGAAACACTGCCACTCCCCAGCACCACGCAAACCAGTAACTCACCCAATACACAGACAAATATTGAGAGCTTAATCATTATCCTTATCTTTTCCACGGTTATTGGGAGAATATTGCAGGTACACCTGGGGCGTATAGCTGGGGCCACCGTAACTGGCATGGGTCTAGGGTTTGTCGGCTGGTCAATATTCTCTTCGATAGCGATCGCTATTCTCATCGCTGTTGTCGTATTCATTCTGAATCTTTTCATTCACATCAACCCAGGAATTTACCGCAATGGGCGAGGTAATTGGTCAAATTCTGGCTTTAGAGGCGGCGGTTCTGGTGGCGGAGGATTCAGTGGAGGTGGCGGTAGCTTTGGTGGTGGTGGCGCCTCTGGGAGGTGGTAAATGAATTTAACACGTATCGTACGTCATTTATCTGCTGGACAATGGTTGCTTCGACGCGCATTGCCTGCCGCTACGCTGACGGCTATTGAACAAGTAATTCAGCAATCAGAAACGAGTCATAGTGGTGAAATATGCATTGCTGTGGAATGTGCACTTAATACTCTAGCCCTGATTAAAAATCAAACTGCACGAGAGCGCGCACTTGAAGTTTTTTCGCGATTGCGAGTATGGGATACCGAACAGAATAATGGCGTACTCATATACTTGCTGCTGGCTGACCGTGATGTAGAAATCATTGTGGATCAAGGCATGCATGCCAAGGTTTCCAACAAAGAATGGGGAAATATTTGCCATATTATGGAATCTGCATTCAGTCAGCAACAATTTGAGGCTGGTCTCATTCAAGGTATCCATGCCATTAGTCAGCATTTAGAAACGCACTTTCCTTATGATCCCAATAAAGACAAAAATGAACTTACTAATAAACCTACGATACTGTGATGATTTTGTTATTTGGGTATGGAAATCCCGGACGTGGCGATGACGCGCTGGGTCCTTTATTGATCGAACAGATCAATCAGCTGAGGCTAACAAATACCCAGTGCCTCATTGACATGCAATTGTTGATCGAGCACACGATTGATTTACTTGAATTTGATCAGATCGTATTTATTGATGCAGACATGTCATGCGCTGAACCTTACGAATTTTTACCGATTCATGCCGAAAAAGACGCCAGTTATACCAGTCACGCACTTACACCATCTGCACTATTATTTACATATCAGCAAATATACCAGCGCACTGCCCCGACTTCTTTTTTACTCCGCATTCGTGGCTATCAATTTGCATTGGGAGAGAAACTAAGCATTCAGGCAAAAATAAACCTGCAAGCAGCTATCTCAAAAATTCAGCATTGGCATTCACAATATACTTAATGAACTCGATCGTGAATCCCTATTACAGAGGGTATCCAGCACCTTTTTATTTTTCGATATTGTTCAAAGGTGACCAAGGATAATCTTCTAAATGTTCTTGTAATTCCTCTTTACGGTAACGATTAACCCGTAACACGGCCTGAACGGTCACCATAACAATTGGCAGCGTAAATATCAACACGCCGGTCAGTGCAATCAGATGCTCGCCTATCCACAGTGTAATCACCCAATTGAAGATGAGTACCGACAAATAAAGCACCGGGCCGAGCAGAGAACGGAATGGCATGGCAAACACCCCTTTCGGTATTTTCTCCTCGCGCCTCCGATCAATCTGCTGAAAAGCAGCCACTAGCAAGAAACTTGTCAGCAACCAACCGGCATAGTTTGAAATCGGCACACCAAAATGCAGTCCGGCTTCATAGTAGCCATATATCTGCCCAAGAAACCAGCGATTGCCCTGCAACGCCACCGGATCAATGATGATATCTAAAAATGTCTGCAGAAAAGCACCTAGCACTAAAACAGCCCATGAATGCCGGATCGCGCGCGTTTCCAGCGTAACCAGATCTGCGCCTTTCGTCGCTAAAGGTGACAGGATAAACAATGCCATCGTATAGCTGCAATAAGTTAGAAAAACATACGAGAGCGAATCAAAAAAAGGCACCCCCCAAACCCATAGCTCCTGATGACTGGTATCATCAATATAATAATACCAACCGTACGGAAACCCAGTGGTAATGGAAAGCTTCTCCGACGCAAAAGCAATCAGATAGCCAGAAATGGTAAATATCAAGGTCTTGCGCCAACCCACATGTGGGACACAAACCAGCAAAAATGCCGCAAAAAAAGCAAAAACATAAGGACGCATGACTATAGTGTCAATAGCGATATCAAGCATAAACAATTCCTAGGTAAATGAGCTTATTTGTGAAAATCATCCGATCTTGTTAACAAATAATTAGGAATAAAGAATTGCGAACAGACATGATGATGATTTATAGAAATTCTATTATATTCAATAAATTATTATAATAAATTTTGTTTGAAAGTTTTTAAATGGAAAATCTTGGTTTAAGCCTATTAATCGTTTTATCTGCCATCATAGCAAACTCATTTGAAGCCGTATGAACTGTATGTTAGAGAGCGCACAGAAAGAAAATCAGGATGGTCTAAAATGATCCTAGCGCTCATACTTCTTTTTAATGAGTCGACCGCACCAGTCAGGACGAATCTCATATCGTCTAGCCGGATGACTGGATCCGGACACCCAGTGCGCATCTCCCCTAACCCTCCTATCTGCGCACTGGGTGTTCACTCCAATTCTTTATCGATGTAATTCAACCAAGTAATTTGACGAGTAACTATTGAATACTCAGCGTAGCACAGCGTAACGAGACATGAAAAGATTCAGATTCATGCGTATCTTCTCAACAATTCTCACGCAATCCTTTTCATGAAAAACCAATCCAGTGTGCGGTTTCGTACAGATAGATTTTCTGCAGAATGAAAGAATAAAACCCAGAATTAATTTAGGTTTTGTCTTGCATCAGGATTATTTCTCGTTTACTTAATGACTTGATAGTGGAGAGATTCATATGGAGAAAAGAAAAATTTTATTTTTAACTTTACTGGGAGTGAGCGGCCTTGGCATAGGAATTAATAATGCCATCAGTCAAAACGATAATGTTCTGATAGTGAAAGAAAATGATGCGATTATGAATGCACAGACTAATAACCCAAGACCAGAGCAGAAAAAAAGTAAGCATGATCACTCTAATATTTTCGATGCTTCGAGCGCTCTACCTTCCTCTGATACATTTCAACAACAACCCGATAATGGAAAAATACTCGGATTTGATTTTTACCGAGATTCGCTCAATGCAAAAAAACCACAGCAAGCTTTTGAAGAAACGATGAAATCTGATATGGCAGAGCGGCCAAAGATTAGTAGAACTCAACAGGAGTTATTACAGAGTCGCTACGATCTTACCCCACGTTTCGACGCAGAGGTAACCATGACTCGTGGCAAACCCATTGCGGTCGGCCCAACTGCTGTATTGAAAGACAAAATGAGCTGGCAAAAACTTGCTGCAATGTCACCTGAAGAAATTCGCAAAAATAATCTATTTCCTTACCCTGCATTACCACATCCCAAACAGGTAACTGGCGGTCAGGTCTTTCCTCTTATGCAGATCTCGATGTTTCCTAGGTTAGAAAGGTTCGACGTAGAGTTTGATTTGCCGGAAGCTTTTTTGCCGGAGTTCCCCCCTGCTATTTTCCTTCAGAACAGGCCTGAATTAGGGGATGTTTCTCGCGGGGAGGTTGTTTCCATCAATAACTTTTATCGTTTATTCAAAGATATATTGACCCCGGTTCAGCTTACTGGATTGCAGATGCTGCTAACACCACTACCGCAGGAAGAATTCAATCCGACAGATGATCGTAAAAGCGCTCAACCCAGTCTTGGCGTGACCTGTTTTGATTGTCATGTTAATGGTCACACAACGGGACAATTTCATTTAAGCCCTGATATGCGTCCTCAGGAACGCCGAGCTCGCTTGGATACCACCAGTTTGCGCGGAGTATACAGTCAGCAGATTCATGGATCAAAACGCAGCTTGCGTTCGATTGAGGACTTCACAGAATTTGAATTCCGCACTGCTTATTTCAATGGCGACCCAATACATGCAATGAAAAAAGGATTCCCGATGATTGATCGGATCCATGTGAGTCATATGGCACAGTTTCAAAACATGTTGGATTTTCCGCCCGCTCCAAAATTAGATAGCCAAGGCCGACTGGATTCCTCAAAAGCGACTGAAAAAGAGATTCGGGGTGAAAGTATCTTTTTGGGTAAAGGGCAATGCGGAAATTGCCATCAACCGCCTGCATTCCTCGACAATCAAATGCATGACCTGAAACTTGAACGCTTCTTGAACGAACCGGGCGATGGACCAATAAAAACTTTTACACTTCGTGGTATTAAAGACAGCCCTCCTTATCTACACGATGGTCGTCTGCTTACCCTGGAAGATACGGTCGAATTTTTCAACTTGGTATTACAACTTAAATTAACGGACGAAGAGAAATCCGATCTTGTCGCATACATGAAACAACTCTAACCTGAGTTTTCTCTGGTTTTACCAGCAATTTATGTAATGAAATAGGTAAAAAAATGATTGCCATGAAATGGTTTGGAGTTTCTCTCCTTGCAATGTTATTTCTCTTAATCGTATTGCTAATTTCATCACCAAATTTGAATTGGGCACGAGAGATTGTGACACAACAAATTAGTGATAAGACGGGCCGTAATCTTACTATTAAAGGTAATTTTGCAATCGACTGGTCTTTAACGCCACTGATTAGAATGGAGCAAATACAGTTCCAAAATGCCGACTGGAGCGAGCAACCCAACATGGTGGAACTTGCCGCACTGGACATGCGCATCGATTTGATTGAGCTTCTCAAAGGGCGCATGCTATTTCCCGAGATTACCCTTACCAAGCCGCATATTATTTTACAGAAATCATCCAAAGGGGAGCGAAACTGGAATTTGCAGATTGCTGCAAATGATCCTAAGAGTAAAACAGAAATGCCCCTCATTGAGCGTTTACGGATTGTAGAAGGTCACCTTAACTACAAGGATTTAACAACTGATACAGAAATTACCACGACTTTCGCAACAATTATGAGTGCAGCTCGCGATGAAGAGCTCACGGAATTGCAAGCCCAGGGAAAGCTGAATGGGCATCCATTACTAGTAAATTTAAATGCGGGTCCTTTAGTTGCTTTGAGGGAAGCTGAAATACCCTACCCACTGACCTTAAGTTTGCAATCCGGGGAAACCAGCATCAAAGTGGAAGGCACACTGATACAACCTCTGCAGCTCAAAGGCCTTGATTTGCAATTTTTAATGCAAGGCTCTAACCCAGATCAATTATCACAAATCCTGAGATTACCCATGCCTAGCTTACCCCCTTATCGGCTGAAAGGTGATTTGTCGCATCATGAAAATTTGTGGCAAATTAGAAATTTGAATGGCCGTGTGGGTGATAGTGATCTTGCCGGAACAATCAGTGTGAAGCTAGGCGAAGCAGTGCCTTTTATAATGGCCGATCTAAAATCAGAAAAAATAGACTTGGATGATCTTGGACCATTAATTGGTCTTTCGCCCGATACGGGGCTTGAGGAAACTGCATCTTTAACTCAGCAGAAAAAAGTAAAACGAGAAACTACGAGTCCGTTCATTCTACCCAGCGATCCTATCGTTTTTAAGGAACTACAGACTATCAATGCCGACATCTCTTTACGCAGCAAACGAGTTAAATCAAAACTACCAGTGGATGATCTCTTCATGCAGGTGATCATTGATAACGGCAATCTCAAGCTTGCACCTCTGGATTTTGGCGTCGCTAATGGAAATATCCGAGCACGTTTTGAATTAAACACAAGTTCGAAACCCGTTAAAAGCAAAATCGAGGCTGAAATACGTTACGTACAATTAGGAGAAATATTACGTCGTTTTGAAATTGCTGATGAAAGCGCTGGATTAGTGGGAGGTCAAGTTATGTTCTGGTTCAAAGGAGATGCCATTGCAGAAATGTTAGCATCAGCTGATGGCGGATTGTTGATGCTGATGACCGGTGGGCAATTGGATAATCTGTTGGTCGAATTAGCCGGACTTGATATTGGCGAGGCGTTGGTATCGTTATTTGATAAAGACAACGAACCTAATATCAATTGTGCTTTTCTGGATTTTCCAATCAATAATGGGGTTTTGAATATGGATAATTTTATTGTAGATACGCAGGATACAATTTTTTTAAGTAAAGGAACCATTGATTTTAACAAGGAAAAGCTAAATTTGATTATTGATCCCAAACCGAAGGACTTAAGTGTTTTCTCGGCTCGCGCACCACTTCATATAGAAGGTACTTTCAAGAAGCCCACTTTTACTCCAGGCGCTTCGGCGATATTAAGGGGTGCAGCTTCACTTGCGCTGTTACCTTCAGCGCCCATCGTAAGCTTATATTCATTTCTCCAGCAAGATCAAGAAGAAAAAAAGACAGATAGTCAAAATATACGTTGTGCAGGTCTTGTGGATGCAGTTAATAAAGCACGCCAGTAGTGCTAATGGTTTTTCTGGAAACAATATGAGAAAGCAAATGACCTACAAAATGCTTCGCACTTGGATGATTGGATCTCTGTTTATTATATTTAGCATAGGTGGTTGTGCGAGTTTTAACCCTGATACGGTAGAAGAAGCTCCGCAACAAGATATAATTTTAGCCATGAGAGTAAAAGCAAAACTGATTGAAACAAAAGAGCTTAAGGCCGCTGCCATACATGTGGAAGCAGCAAATGGATTGGTGGTCATAAGTGGGTTTGTCGAAACTGAGTCTCAACGGCAATTAGCCACTTCGGTTGCTCAACAAGTTCCTAATGTAAAACAGGTTAATAACGAAATTAAAGTTAAATGAACGCAGATAGCTATCTAAAAAATGTAAAAACTCATGAATTTTTTCAATACCGCCATTAACTATAATTAATTATAATTAATTATAAAAAAATAGTAATCGCCCTTTTCGAGAAATTAAATAATGATAAATATCAATACTCTAATTAAAGAATATTCTATGGCCCGCAATCGCACTTTGGATCTAGTTGAGCCATTATTTGAAGAGGACTGCTGTGTTCAATCCTTACCGGATGCGAGTTCGATAAAATGGCATCTTGGTCATGTCACATGGTTCTTTGAAGCTTTTGTCCTCCAACATTACGAAAAACCATTCAAACCCTTTCAGCAAGAATTTCTCACCATGTTTAGCTCCTACAACGAATCAAATGTGCCTCATCCAGACCCAAAACGTGTTTTTTTTACTCGGCCTTCCTTGAAGACAACACGTGATTATTGCCAGAACATCGATGAGCGCATAAACAATCTGTTGAGAAAACTGACAGAAGATAATATGTTACAAATGATAACCACCCTTGGGATTCAACATGAATTTCAACACCAAGAACTTATGCTGGCAGATCTCAAGCACCTTTTATCAAAAAACCCATTGAATCCAATTTATCAACCTAAAAACAACTTGCAAATAACAACCTCAAACATGGCAGATCCATTAGAGTGGCGTAATTTTGAAGGGGGCCTAATAGAAATAGGTTATGAGGGAAAAGGATTTAGCTATGACAATGAGTCGCCACGTCACAAGCAGTATCTTTACCCCTATCAATTGGCGTCACGTTTAGCCACGAATAGGGAATATATGCAATTTATTGAGGAAGATGGCTACAACGATCCTTGCTTTTGGTTTTCGGAAGGTTGGAAATGGATCAAATCAGTCGATTGTCGTCATCCACTTTACTGGCGGCACGAAGAAGGAGAGTGGAAAGAGTTTACCCTCCACGGACTCGTTCCATTGGATTTGGAGCTTGCAGTAACTCATCTGTCGTATTATGAAGCGAGTGCTTTTGCACAATGGCGTGATGCACGCTTACCAACCGAAGCGGAATGGGAAAATGCAGCATCCAAGCAAGAAATTGATGGAGACTTTGCCGATAACAATTATTTCCATCCTCGTCATACTACCATTAATACGAGCGTTAATATTAACGCGCTTTATGGTACCGTCTGGGAATGGACACAATCTAGCTACTCACCTTATCCTGGCTATAATCCAAAAAAATCCAACACTGACAAACCTAAATCTGACATTTGGGATATAGCCGTAGGTGAATATAATAGCGAGTCTATGGTAAATCAATATGTCTTGCGTGGCGGTTCTTGTATCACACCGAAAAAGCGCATCCGTTCGAGCATGCGTAACTTTCTTCCTGCTGAAGCACGCTGGCAGTTTTCCGGCATTCGTTTAGCACGTAATGAATAGGTATAAATAGAATAGATTTTTTGATTGTTATTCATATTTAGTCTAGGACCTTGATACTGAAGAGGCCCCGTAAATTCGAGCAGTCCAATACTTATCAAAGCTAAGCAGCAAACATTAAGGATATAACTGTCGAATGAAGCGAGCCCCCTTCTTAGTTAACTATTTTTGTGACATGATTTAATAGCCCGATCCAGAAGGGTTACTTGGACTTGTGCCTGAGGGAACATTTGCATTCGTTCCCGGCGCACTAGTTGGAGGAACTCCAGGCGACATAGGTATATTCGAGTTTACTCCTGTAGGATCGTTTGGGTTAACCATAGCAGGGCTATTAGGATTCACCTGGGAACCATCACGTGAGAGATCACGTGAAAGAGAATCGGATTGCGAACTTCCTGCTGAATCTCTGTCATTATTAATACTGTTTTGTGAATGAGGAGATTGGGACGACACAACCGTGCTCACTAACATAAAAATTGCACTCATAATAAATATCAATGCTGTTTTCTTTCCTTTAATCATGATATTAATCCTTCCGTTCTGTTAATAGGAGGAATAATGATGCAGGTTAAATATCATCCTCGTCTGTGCGCCACCGCACAAAATTAAAGCATGATTAGGAAGCTGGATTTAGCTACGCCAGTAAGTGGGTTAGCGCACATTCACAATGAACAATTCCTGCAATAATTTAACTGCGATTGTTAAGTAAAATTAAGAAAAACTTAATAAATCGTTTAGTTAGGATATCCACTAAGCGTTTGAATTTAAAATGCCTGGGAATATTTGTCTTTGTTAATTTATTTAGGAGAATTTTATCATGACACAACTCAACAACCGTTTCTTGACTTTTATTTTATCTATATTAATGGTTCTTTTCTTAAGCGCTAACTTCGCTCATGCAGGTGAAGCCGCGAGTGAAGCCGGAGAATATATTGATGACACCGTCATTACAACAAAAGTCAAAGCGGAAATTTTTAATGAACCCACACTAAAGACCTTTGAAATCAGTGTAGAGACTACGAAAGGTGTTGTTAATCTGAGTGGTTCAGTTAGCAGCCAAGCCGACATCGACCGGGCAGTTGAGATTACACGCAGGGTTAGTGGCGTGACCGCCGTTGAGAACAATATGAGCGTTAAATAAGTAATTACTGCATTGACGGCTAGTCAATGCAGTAAAACCAAATTCGTCAGTGTGAGATTTTAAATTCATCACATTAGAGCTTAAAGCAGTCGATTTCTTCCAAAAAATACTCCCTGAGCAGATCACGAAAACCCTTTATTGAAATAGCCCCCATCATCTATGATTTAATTCGGCGACTATCAACGCTATACGCACCTGCACCATGAACCATCAGCAACATGAGTCCGCCAGTTATAGCAATGTTTTTCATAAACATGATCATCTGGATTTGATCGGAAATGTTATTGTGAAAAATTACCGCAGCCACGAGAGTAAACGCAGCCAATATCATCGATGCCAGCTTAGTTTGCCAGCCCAGCACAATGGCTAAGCCACCCAATACTTCAAGAGCTATCACCAGCGGCAATAACATGCCCGGTACCCCCATCGCATCCATATAGCCTTGCGTGCCTTCGTATCCACTGATCTTGAGCAGGCCAGAAATCAAAAAGATCTGTCCAAGGAATATTCGCGCAACTAATTGACTGATTTTATCCATTTGTATCTCCTTGTTATTGATTTCAATGATCGCGCTTGATCCAGGCACGATCACGCACAAAATTATTCGTTTGAAAATCTTGCATTGCCTGATCAATTTGCTCCCGGGTATTCATCACAAACGGGCCATATCGGGCAATCGGCTCATGAATCGGTTTACCGCTGATGACGATCAATCGCGCCCCTTTTTTTCCTGCAATAAAGTTAAATGAATGATCATCAGTATTCAGGGTAACAAGGGAATGCAGCGGTACAATTTGTTCATTGAGCTTCCCGTCTCCTTCAAATACATAAAGCAAACTATTATTGTCGATTGGCAAGTGATGCTGAAAACCCTTTCCAGGTTTTACTTGTACGTCAAAATAAGTCACCTCCGTGAGGTTATCCACAATCGGCGCTTGTGTATCGGCAAAGCGTCCGATCAAAACTTTCAGCGTATAATCGGGGTTCTCCACGACAGGAAAAGCTTCTGCGGAATATTCCTGATATTCAGGATGATCCATTTTATTGGCTGCAGGCAGGTTGATCCACAATTGAAATCCGCGCAACAAACCATTTTCTTGCTTTGGCATTTCGGAATGGATAACGCCACTGGCAGCTTTCATCCACTGGGCAGTACCGGGTCCCAAGTCACCACTATTGCCCATATTATCCTGATGTGCCATATGGCCATTAATAATATACGTAAATGTAGTGAACCCGCGATGCGGATGAGCCGGGAATCCGGCACTGTAATCATCCGGATTATTACTGCTGATATGATCCAGGAGCAGGAACGGATCGTAATCGCGCAGCACTGGAGTGCCGATCGTGCGGTACACGGTAACACCGGCACCTTCCGGCACGGCCACTGCCGGGATTATTCGTGAAGAATTCATGATTGCATCCATTATTTTCTCCTTTTCGGTAAAAATTGTTAGGTCATAGCTCAGGGAGCATTATCATCGTTGCTGTAATAAGAATAAATAGTCATAATTAGAAATTACTGTTCCTGTATCAGCAACAATCAATTAGAAATGAATCGATTTGAAAATATGAATGCGTTTGTGCGCGTTGTTGAAGCCGGCAGCATTAGCGCTGCTGCAGATCGCATGGATGTGGCAAAGTCAATGGTTAGCCGACGTTTAAAAGAACTTGAGGAACACCTCGGTGTGGAATTGTTTCATCGCACAACGCGGCAAATGAATTTGACCGATAGCGGGCGTGCTTTTTATCAACAATCCGTACGTATACTTGCAGACATTCTCGAAGCCGAATATGCCACTTCGCAATTTTACGGCGCTTTAAGAGGCAGCCTAAAAATTGCTCTACCGTTGAGTTTTGGGTTGATGCACTTGGGGCCTGCTATCAACGAGTTTGTGCAAGCCCACCCGGAAATTACATTTGATTTGGATTTTAATGATCGACAGGTCGATATATTGACCGAAGGCTTTGATCTGGCTATTCGCATTGCCAGCTTATCAGACTCCAGTCTGATCGCGCGCCGTCTTGCTCCTATTCAAGCCATTATGTGCGCGAGCCCGGCATATCTCGAACACATGGGTGAACCACAATCGCCGGAAGAACTTATTAGTCACCGATGTCTGGTTTACAACTTGATCAGTAATTTCGAAAACTGGAACTTGTACGATACCCAAGGTCAGCTGGTCAAAACCAAAATAATGCCCTACTTAAAAGCCAGCAATGGTGAATTTCTTCGCGATGCTGCTGTTGACGGCTTGGGTATCATACTAATGCCCACATTTATCTTGCATAAAGAAATTGAAAGCGGTGCGTTGAAACCACTATTGACTGAGTACAAACCTTCACCACTCGCCGCCTATGCTATTTACCCACAAACTCGCCATCTTTCTCAGCGAGTTAGAGCGTTTGTAGAATTTTTAATCAAGCGATTTGAAGGATTACCCTATTGGGATTTGTGTTTGAAGAATTTAAACAACGCATCTGAAAATTCTATTAAGTAAGACCTATAATTTACCCAGATTACCTATTCTTGCATGATAAAATTAACACCAACAAGAAAATCGATTTCTTCAACTCAATACACTAATCAATCACAGTTCATCTTCAATGATACAGCTCACCATTAATGGACAACCGCAACAATTTGAATCACCGATTAACGTAACGCAGCTGGTTGACCATCTTGCATTGCACGGTAAACGCATTGCTATTGAGCGCAATGGCGAAATTATTCCGCGCAGTCAATTCTCTGAACAACTGCTGATTCATGGTGATCAGTTGGAGGTGGTTGTGGCTGTCGGTGGCGGTTAGACATCATTTTTACAAATAACCTTTAATACAAAAAGAATTTCATGGATAACTTAGTTATTGCCGGTAAAACGTACACCTCCCGCTTACTAGTTGGCACAGGCAAATACAAAGACTTCAACGAAACGCGCGCAGCCGTTGAAGCCAGCGGCGCAGAAATCATCACGGTCGCGATCCGGCGCACGAATATCGGGCAAAATGCTAACGAACCGAATCTGCTGGAAGTTTTGCCCCCCTCCCAATACACTTTATTACCCAACACGGCGGGCTGTTATACCCTTGATGATGCAGTGCGTACACTGCGTCTGGCGCGTGAATTACTGGATGGTCACAGCCTGGTCAAACTGGAAGTGCTGGGCGATCCGAAAACACTGTATCCGAACATGGTGGAAACTCTCAAAGCCGCAGAAATCCTGATCAAGGAAGATTTCCAGGTGATGGTGTATACCTCGGATGATCCGATCATTGCCAAACAATTGGAGGACATGGGTTGCGTCGCCGTGATGCCGCTGGCTTCATTAATTGGCTCCGGCATGGGCATTCTGAATCCGTGGAATCTGCAGATTATCATCGACAATGCAAAAATCCCGGTGTTGGTCGATGCCGGTGTCGGCACAGCATCCGATGCCACGATTGCGATGGAACTCGGTTGCGATGGCGTGCTGATGAACACAGCCATTGCCGCAGCCAAAAGCCCGATATTAATGGCATCCGCCATGCGCAAAGCTGTTGAAGCCGGACGCGAAGCTTATCTGGCCGGACGCATGGCAAAAAAACTCTACAGCGCCAGTCCCAGTTCGCCCCCGGAAGGCGTCATCGCTCAAACAGAAAAAATCACAAAAAGATCGGCAAGCAACAAACCCCGCTAATCTAAGACCCGCTGCCGCCAATCCATCAGCCTATGCAACAAACCATTCGCAGCTTTGTTCTTCGTCAAGGACGCTTATCTAATGCACAACGTCGCGCATGTGAGACATTGCTGCCGCGGTATGGCATTCCATTCAGCGAAAACTTATTGGATCTGAACCATATTTTTGGCCGCCAATCGCCTAAAGTTTTGGAAATTGGATTCGGCATGGGAGAAAGCACCGCAACGATTGCACAGGCGCACCCTAAAAATGATTATCTCGGCATTGAAGTGCATACGCCTGGTGTAGGTAGTCTGCTGAATCAAATCGAACAACTAGAATTGACAAACTTACGCATCATTCAGCATGATGCCGTAGAAGTTTTTCAACACATGCTCCACGCCGAATGCTTAGATGGCATTCACATCTTTTTTCCCGATCCCTGGCCAAAAGCCAGACATCATAAGCGAAGATTAATCCAGCCTGCTCTGGTCTCCCGTCTAAGTGCACATTTGAAATCAGGAGGATATATTCATGTAGCCACCGATTGGGAAGATTACGCCGTACAAATTCTGCACGTCTTGGACCAGGAACCACAGCTCATCAATACCGCAACTGATTATGCACCACGCCCGGAATACCGGCCACTGACTAAGTTCGAACAAAGAGGACTCAAACTCGGGTATGGCGTTTGGGATTTGATATTTCTGAAAAGCTGAATTCCCTATTGCAGCATTCAGTAGAATATATCCTGTGCGATTTTTGTTCTTAGGCAGAAAGTTAACCCACGAAAATATGCCTTAGCATCAGCTACAATAGATGCTTACCAAAATAGCAATTCTGCTGATGTTCTATGACTATGTACACGCGACATGGCAAAAACAATGAAAATCACCATCTAATATTTTTATCTGAGAAATGTTCATGGTCTCTAAAACCAGTTCTTTACTTTTCAGCATGGGCATATTCGCTGTTATGTGCTCCAGCGCACTTGGCGAAATGTCCTGTCGGTTAGATGCACAACAGGGAATTGGTGCATTGGGTCGAATAGAGCCGCGCTCACGGATAATAAAAGTGTCTCATAATGCGGGCCCCGAAGGAGCTCGCGTGGAACGACTGTTTTTTCAGGAAACCAACTCAGCCAAAGCAGGAGAGAAATTAGCCATTCTCTCGGAACACGTTAAGAGAAAAGCTGAAGTTGAAGCAGCTAAAATGCGAATCAAGGTATTCGAAGCGCAACGAGACCTGGAGCAGACCACGCTAGCTTTTAACAAAAGAGAACATGTACGTCATCAATCACTTGAATTAAGCTCTGCGGTCAGCATCTCCCTTGCGGATGCTAAACAGCTGGCATTTGAGCAATCTGCGGCGAACCTTAAACGATTATCGGCTGAAATTGCACGTGCGCAATCCGAACTGAATGTTGCTCAAGCAGAGCTGGAAAATACGCTGATCTACGCACCGATCACCGGCACGATCATGAAAATATTCACTCGACCTGGCGAGCGAATCGGTGATAACGGACTGTTGGAAATGGCAGATTTATCCCAGCTCGATGTGGTTGCAGAAGTCTATGAATCAGAATTGCCACAAGTGGAAATAGGTCAGCAAGGATGTATCACAGCTACCGGTTTCAAACGAAGTTACAACGCACAGGTCAGGGAACTGGGTTTCCAAGTCAGGAAGAATGATTTGAACGATACCGATCCATTGGCGGACCGGGACAATCGCATTATCGAAGTGCGGCTTACCTTGGAACCTGAAGCGGCGGCTGACTTACGGCACCAAATTTTTCGCCAAGTTAAGGTGCGGATAATTCCGTGAACCGGTTTGGCTGGCTGTATTTTCCCGCCCGCCTGGCTTGGCGGCAGCTTGTTTTTGATCGAACTAAACTGGTAGCGGCTATTTGCGGTGTATTGTTTGCTTGCGTACTGGTGTTCATGCAACTGGGATTCAAAGATACGTTATACGCCAGCGCAGCTTCTGCTCCATTAAAACTGGATGGCGATTTGTTTTTGATGCACAAGCAAAGCGAAGCCATGTGGCGCCCCATTCAATTTAAACGCAGTGAACTTATGCGTGTACTGGGAAACCCTGCAGTTGCTGAAGCTTATCCGTTGTATCTGGGGCTCGCGCCGCTTAAAAATATTCAAACTCAGGCTAAGCGAACCTTGATGGTCTATGGCTTCGATCCGGATTCCCTGATATTCAATGTCGATTCGGCCAGAAACAGGCATGTCGAATTAAGACTGAAAGATACGGTACTATTCGACGAATACTCGCGCCCTGAATTCGGGCCGGTCCGTCAGTTGTTGGAAGCAGGCCGGAATATGACAGAAATCAATGACTATAAAGTCACTATTATCGGATTGTTCCAGCTGGGCGTGTCTTTTGCCGCCGATGGTAACGTGATAACCAGCGACTTGAATTTCATGCGTATTTTTCCCAGAAGAAATCTCGATGATATCGACATGGGAATGATTAGGCTAAATCCTGGAGCATCGGTCGAACATGTACAAGCCGAGCTTAAAAGCCATCTCAATGAATTCGTCAATGTGTTTACTTATGAAGAATTGTTGCGTCACGAGAAGGATTACTGGGCCAATACGGCGCCGATAGGGTTCATTTTTGGTTTTGGTACCGTTATGGGCTGGGTTGTTGGCTTGGTCATTGTCTATCAGATTCTTTTTACCGACATTGCCAATCATCGCAATGAGTTTGCCACATTGAAAGCCATGGGATACGAACAGGGTTATTTTGTCCGTGTGGTATTTGCTTCAGCATCCTTTCTGGCAGTGTTGGGATTTATTCCCGGTTATCTGCTTTCTCTGGGATTATACAACTTGGCGGAATCACAAATGTACATGCCTATGCCGATGCTTATCAGTAAAGTCATCACCGTGTTTATGTTTATCCTTTCTATGTGCTTTATGGCTGGGTTACTCGCCATACGCAAGTTAAAAGACGCCGATCCAGCCGACATGTTCTGATGTCAAACGTCATTGAAGTTGATCATCTAAATTTTAGTTTTGGTAGTGGTGCTTTAACGCAGCCGGTGCTAAAGGACGTGACAATTTCGCTTGAAGAAGGTGAAATAGTTCTGATAACCGGGCCTTCCGGTTCGGGCAAAACAACCTTTCTTACCATTATCGGTGGCCTGCGTCAGGCTTTACACGGTAGTGTGAAGGTGCTGGGGCACCAGTTTATTAATAGCAATGAACAGATTAAAGTAAAAACTCGCCAACAGATTGGCTACATTTTTCAGCAGCACAATTTGCTTAAATCCCTTACTGCGTTGCAAAACGTCTGCATGACCTTAGAGATTAACACCACGATGACTGAACAGCAAAGATATGACCGAGCTGCAGAAATGCTGATCGCCGTGGGACTTAGCGATCGGCTGAATTACAAACCAGATCAGCTTTACGGTGGGCAGCGACAGCGCGTTTCCATCGCCAGAGCACTGGTCGGACAACCTAAAATTATCCTAGCTGATGAACCCACAGCTTCATTGGATAAGCAAAGCGGCTACGAAGCCGTCAGCCTCGTGAAACGCTTAGCCAAGGAATCACAAACCACCATTTTGTTGGTGACGCACGATTACCGCATTCTGGATATTGCTGATCGAGTGGTCGAATTAGAAGATGGGATGATTAAGTAGAAGGAAAGTTACCAAATATTATTCTTAACGACTCATTCTAATGGTCTAGACTTAAAGTAGCTTCCTAATAAAAAATCTAAGATTAATGCGCTGATTGATTTAAATTTTTCATTCCGAATGATTTGACTAAAGCTGCGATTCACTACTAGATCAAGAGCGCACCACCAAGCATCCGATTCCTTGTCGCGTTAAACTTTGGCATGCGCTGCGCGCTTGATCTTCCTGCAATCCCACCAGTCTCGCCCGATACAGTCTGCGGTTACTGATTTCCACTTCGGATACCGCTATTTCGCCTGGTATCCAGCGGGCAACCGCTTGAGCATGCGCACGAGCTCGATCGGGTTCATGATAAGAACCAACTTGCACAGCCCAATCGCCATTCGTCTGCAATGCAACTTTTTGCGGTTGCACCGGTTGTGCGCTGGCTACCGGTGGGAAAACATAGTGTTTAACGATAGGTTCAGGCACTTTCTGTTGCTCTGGATATGGCTTCAATGCAGGAGTAGGCGCATTCGCTTTTGCGACTGTGACCGCTACGTCACTGATGTTTTTGTTATTTTTCTCCACCTGGGCTAAGTGGTTTCCTTGATTAAAACTGCGGTCGATTAACCGTGCCATGTGTTGATCGCGAGTGGCGGCAGTGTTTCCTCCCATCACCACGGCAACTACACGACGATTGCCACGTCTGGCAGAAGTGGCCACATTAAATCCAGAAGCGCGGATAAAGCCAGTTTTCAAGCCATCCACACCTGCGGTGTTTCGCACCATACGATTGTGACTGTTATAAGTAATACTTTTATAACTGAATGATTGTGTAGAAAAATAATGATAATACTTAGGAAAATCCTTCATCAGCCGGGTTGATAGGATCACCATATCGCGCGCTGTAGTTTTTTGCTCGCTATTCGGCAAACCGGAAGCATTGCGGAATGTGGTTGAACGCATACCCAGTTTACGTGCCTTATCGGTCATCATACGGCCAAAATTGGCTTCAGTTTTGCCAAGCGCCTCCGCGACCACTGCCGCCACATCGTTGGCCGAACGTACTATCAACGCAGGAATTGCTTCACGCACACTAATGCTATCCCCTGTGCGGAGTCCAATATTAGTTTGTGGCATTCCCGCTGCATGAGTTGATACTGGCATGCGCGTATCCACTGTCATCTTGCGTTGTTCCATTGCTTCAAACAACATGTAAAGCGTCATCATCTTTGTCAAAGAAGCCGGATAACGACTCGCATCAGCGCTGGATTCATGCAGCACCGCACCCGTATCAGCATCAATGACAATAGATGAATAACGAGGATTAGCCAGTGCGGAACCTGACAGAATTAGCAACAACAAAAATACAACAAAAACATACATCCCTGCAGTGATATCGCGTTTCAAAGTCAACATAAAATCACCCTTTTTGGATTGATGGCGACCAACATGCAATGATATTTTCTTCCCTTCTTGTATTTCTCATCAGTTTTTTTCATCATTTCTGTAGTTATATTTACAATCGTCAATGCTTATATAGTTAACAGAAAAATAAGTTCAGTTATTTTTCTTAATATATTCGTATTGTAAAGCCATTATTTTTTCTCAAAGTGAACAATAAATAGCATATTTCCCCCTTATCTACAAAGCATTTTATCAACCCAGATTCAGCTAGATAAAAATAGTCACACGACTACAAGCTTTATTTCCTGTTTTCTGGCGATTCTCGAGAATATCAAAATTTCAATTGATCGCAATTTATCACGCGCTCTCCTATCTTCCAGAAATAAAAAACTCTATCGCAAACGGCAAAATTTGCCGGCCTTGCCGTTCAACCGATATAAAAAACAAAACAAAAAGACTCTTCTGCAGTCAGCATATAGCTTGCCATAGATTGGCATGATCATTGCTATCACTTTCCGGCAACTCATTTTCAACCGATAACGCTAAAACTCAGGAATCTTTATGCAAAATAAATTTGAGAGCTTGGAACTCGGCCAATTCATTCCATTGCATTACCATCATAATATGCTAAACGACAATATCCGAATGAAAGGCTTTAAAGAGGCGATTAATTTGGTAGTCAAACCCGGCGCAAAGGTTCTGGAGCTTGGTGGCGGAACTGGCGTGCAATCCTTTTTTGCTGCTCAGAAAGCACAGAAGGTTTTTTGCGTAGAACGCAATCCAGAACTGGCAGATGCTGCCCGCAGCCTTCTTGCGCAAAACACAAACGGAGACAAAGTCGAAGTGATCCAAGCTGATGCGCTGCATTACTTGCCGCCGGAACCTGTCGATGTCGTTATCTGCGAAATGCTGCACACGGGCTTATTACGCGAGAAACAGATGCCTGTAATTGATTCATTTAAAAAGCGTTACTTAGAAAAATTTGGTAGCACATTACCTATCTTCGTGCCAGAAGCCAGTATTCAGGCTATTCAACCGATAGAACAAAACTTCCATTTTGAAGGTTTCAACGCGCCCACGATATTATTTCAAGATCCCTGCGCAATACAGGAAAGAAGCAAAAGCCTCGCAGACCCTGAAGTATTTCAATTACTGGCTTATGCTGAACCATTTGATCAAACTTGTCATTGGGATGGAGAGATCACCCTTGCTCAGAATGGTCAACTCAATGCGTTACGGCTCATTACTAAAAATATACTGGCCATTAATATGCTTACGGGCAGCACCATCGATTGGCACACCCAATACATCATTCTTCCATTACCCAAACCACTTTCGGTATCCGCTGGCGACCTGATTTCTATTCGTTTCCGTTATCAGGGCGGAGCTCCCCTGAATGCGTTGTCTGATTCACTGGAAATTAGCCTGGTAAGTAAGCAGACCCCAGTTTCACAATTAGCGCTCGAAGCTTTAAATTATTCATCAGATTTTCAGTCAACTATTCCCAGTCAAGCCAGTGGCCTATAATCAGTGAGCACATCGCGCGCAAATAATCCATGAGCCGCAAATGCGGCTCATGGATTATTCGTAGTGTATTAGAACAGACTTGAGGATTAGTGCAGATTGAGAACAATTGCAGCTTTCCAAGGCAATCACAATTGCTATTTAAGTAATTATGGCATTTTGATAGGATTCTTATTAACACCTCGATACAAATCAGAAATGATAATGTGCCCCTACCCCAATGTATTCCACATTATTTCTTAGAAACTGCCCACTTGGGGAATTACCATTAAAGTATTCCAGGAGTATCTGTAATTTCCGACCGAGCACTTGTAAATTATCGAATTCAACGCCCACCCTCGCTGAAACATCAGTGTTCCAGTTATTTTCCTGAAAATTCTTGAAGTCAGCTGCAATGATAGGACGAACAGGTGCAAAATCCAGGCGCCAAGGGCTACGAAACTCAATGCCATATTGTGTCATCCACACTTTGAGCGAGGATGGCTCTTTATGAAATAAACCACCGCCTCCACCATATAAGCGTACTCCATAAGGAAATTCATAGGATAACCTGAGATCAGCACCCTCATAACTTAAATTAATGCGTTCAAATTCAGAGTTTAATTGGCGCAGCAAGAATTCGTCACCCAGATGCGAGCTTTGATGATAAATCCGACCAAACGCTGAAAATTGCTTTGCACGTACGCTTGAATATGCTGAGGCAATAAAATCTGTATTAATGAGATCTGCAGATGGAGCGCCTAAATTAAAATCACTAAAAACTCCAGCCTGAAGCCCGGCTTCCCACTGAACCAGTGAACGTCCAAAATTCCCGCGATAAAATGGTATCGTTTCACCAAAGCTAACTGCACCGATGTCTCTTCCCTCAAAATTATCATTTACGAAATGACGGTAAGAAGCCGAAAAATGAGCCCAGCGAGGATCCGCCAATAATGGTTTAAATAAATGACCACTAGGCAACAAGCCTGTCGGCAACAATGTGGGATCAGTGTTCGTTATCGCTACCGTTTGGTCAGCGAATTGCTGGATGGGCTGTGAAGGAGCCGTAGCAATTGGTAGTTCCGTTGTAATTTGGGCTATTTTAACCTGATTAACTCCGGGAATTTCCGATAGCATCTGCACCACGCGTAATTGATCAGAAATATTTAAACTATCTTCCGGCAAAATGATGACTCCATTTTGCACAGTAAGAGATGAAATATCCAAATTCAATTTATACCGTAACATACTGGTTGCGTAGCCAGCAATATAGGCGTCATTCGGAGGTGTTGTCTGTGCTACAGCTGCATTAGACAGCATAATCCCAACCAAGGCGATGAATCGCAAAAAAATCATTATTGTTGCTTTATTCAGGCAAAGCGACTTTGACAATCAGATTGTTTTCTACAGACTTCACATCTTTCTGGGAATAAGCCACTTCTTCTGCCCTATCAATCAGCTCCTGGGAATCAACCATGCCACTCAGTTGCACCGTGCCATTAACTGTGGTCACTATAATGTCGGATAGCTCAAGCAATGGATCATTCACAATTGCTGCCTGCACATTTGAAGTAATAACCGAGTCATCAAGGTACTGAATACTTTCTTCGACCTGATCCGCTATCGAATTACGTGCTTCGCTAACCTCTTTACCGACTTGCTCTGTAATTTGCTCCATTTTTTGTTCGGCATTTTCAACTGAGCGATCAATATTTTCTCCCATTTTCTCCACTGTTCCCTCTTGCTGGCAACCTGCCAAACCAAAAAGAGCAACCAAACCAGCGGTCATAATAATTCTCTTAATTAAAATGTTTTGTTTGCGTTTATCTGCAATTATCATAAATTCTCCTTAATTTTTTATTTCAGCCTACCAGCTGAATTTATATTCTATTGAAATTATAGGTAGTTTATCAAGCACATATTAATTTGAATTCTAACGAGCGAATTAACAGTGATCTGTTCGCTGTCGCACATAAGCATCAGTAATAATGATCAGTCTATAATTTTTTAATTTATACAGCACTTGTAAGCCTAGTGTTGTCAAATCTAAAAGCAAAGAGGAAAATGAGTTTCAGGATCGGTAATCAAATGTCCAGATCTTAGGAAAGGTGCCATGAAACCAATTGCTATGATTCTCATGGGTATCTCGATATTCATTCAGGAAAATCCTGCGGCAATGTCACAGGAATCTTTCAATTTAAAAAACATGAATTGTAACATTAGCTCAGCTAATACAAATAATTGCACAGGGATACCGACGCTTCATTCTGGAATGCTGGTCATTTCGAAAGCAGGCACTTTTAAACTGAAGGCTCGTTATGAGGGATGCTTTATGGTTGAGAATATAACAAAATCAGGAAAATATGAGGCATCCTATTCTAAAGGAACTATAAGCTTAGAACTCTTGGCTACTACGACAAAAGAATCGAAAGGTGCGATTTCAGATTTTCCGAGGACGCTGGGGTTTGCAAATTTAAATTACGATAAGCTGGATGGATACTTTGTTGACCTATCTACTGTGACTCATGGACGCGGGCGTCATACCGAAGATATATCCACTTCGAAACTGCAGTGCGAGGTGACTGAATAACGAAGGAAGACGATACTATTTATTAAAGGACTTTTCAAAAAATGTAGGGGTTAACACAGTAAAAATTCTTTTTTTATAAAGGACAGATAAATTTTCATTATCCAAAATAAGGAGTTCACAACATGGCAAATTATAAAGAAACCTTTGAAGATTGCGAAATCGAGATAAAAGATGATATCAACCTGTTCATCAATGGAAAGGAAATTGATTACCAGCATGATCGGGCAAAAAACAAGTTTTCTTCAAAATATCTGCCCTATACCCAATATGATTCGTTATTGGAACTGGCTCGGGCAATCGTCCAACATACTGTCGAATTTTCCCATGTAAAAGAGTAACTCAAACAGACTGAGAGAAGGAGGAAATTCTCATGGCTATCAGAAAAGATGCAAATACCCTGACTACTGCCGAACGAACAGAATTCGTTACCGCCATTCAAGCTTTAAAAGCAGAAGGCATCTATGATCAATTTGTTCTCAGGCATGCAAACGCAATTATGAGCGCTATTCATCGATGTCCTGCCTTCCTGCCCTGGCACCGCCGTTTTATTTTTGATCTCGAGTTAGAACTTCAGCGCGTCTCAGGTAATTCAAATCTCGGGATACCCTACTGGAATTGGCCCTCGGGAGGAGCTAATGCCTCCATGTGGGACGACGACCTACTGGGGGGAAATGGAGATGCAGGCGGAGTCGTTCAGACCGGGCCATTCCGCACCGGCCAATGGACAGTCATCAATTCCAGCGGATTGCCGGCTGGTCCACTCATGCGTGCTTTTGGTCAAAATGGATCGCCAACCTTACCCACTCAAACTGAAATTGATCAAGTCATGGCTGTCACGCCTTATGATATGCCTTCATGGAACATAAACAGCAATCCAAGCTTCCGTAATCAAGTGGAAGGATGGATCGGCCCTAATCTTCACAATCGTGGGCATGTCTGGGTCGGTGGCTCTATGCTGCCGATGACCTCTCCGAATGATCCGGTGTTCTTTATGCATCATTGTATGGTGGATAAGATCTGGCATGAATGGCAAATACGCTTCCCGAATCAAGGCTATCTGCCAGCAAACGGCGGTCCTTTTGGACAGAATTTGACCGACCCAATGAATAATACTCCTTCAGGGCCAATCGGATCGCGACCTATCGATGTTTTAAACAGTGCAGTCTTGGGTATTGTATATGACGGCGTCGCTCCTCAGCCTCAGCCACAAATGCCGCTCATTGTTGTCGGAGCTAATCCAACACCGGCTGATATCGGAACACCGGGAGAAACTGACGTCTTCCGGTTCGAAATCCCATCCTTCGGCCCTCACACCATGTACACCACCGGGGCATCCGATACTTTTATGACGCTCTTTGGCCCCAATGATCCGAATATTGAAGTAACATCTGACGATGATGCAGGTGAAAATTTTAATTCACAAATTACACGGAATCTCTCGGCAGGAACCTACTTTCTGCGTATTCGACTTTATAGTCCGAGCACAACAGGAAATTATGCAGTTGCCGTTCGATCCGATAGTTCTAGCCCCGACCCCGCTCCAATCCCTATCCCCGAGCTCGTTGTGGATGGCGCAAGTATCAATGCGACTATTTCTGCAGCAAACGAAAGCGATGTGTACCGATTTAATATAACTACTGATGCCATCTACACCATCCAGACGAGTGGAACGACGGATACCTTTATGAGTTTGCATGGGCCGAATAGCCAGATACCGGTAATTGCCAGCGATGACGATGAAGGAGTTTCCTTCAATGCTCTGATCCGTAGCCAGCTCGCACCTGGAGAATATTTCGTCCGTGTAAGACACTATTCGCCTATTGGCACAGGACCCTATACCATCCGCGTAACTCGAGGTTGATACTCAAATAGACAAGTAAGAATATTGGGGATCTGGATTGCGGTAAAATCACAATTCAATACAAGCAGATTAAATCTGCTTGTATTGAAGCATATTGCAGAAGCAATTCTATATCGTAGATTAGTTTGCAGTTTTTCATTCAAAAACTGACACCAACAGACATCAATGTATTCAGAAGTTTTGAGTAAACTTTAATTATCAATCGTGTCTAATTCTTTCAATTCAGCTTACCTCACTTTACTTCTCGTAGCAGGAAGTGGCACTCTACGCGTTTGATCTTTCCGGAGAAATGGAATGCGCTGGTTGGGTATAAAACCGCTGTATTTTTCTGTTCTGTGTCTTTACGGCGTATTAGCTCATGCCAGCGACCCCATCATTGCGCCCGAGGCTGCCAGTGGCTTTGGCGCGATCAAGTCGGGCAACTACAGTAAAGCGATGGCTGTCACTGCCAATCCACACGCCAGCCGGGCTGCTGCTAAGATTCTACGCCAGGGCGGCTCCGCGGTTGATGCCACCATTGCCGCGCAATTGGTGCTGGGTCTTGTCGAACCACAGTCCTCGGGAATTGGCGGAGGTGCATTTATGCTGCATTGGCGAGCAAGAGATGGCGAACTGGTCGCCTGGGATGGCCGGGAAACTGCGCCTGCATCAGTGTCAGAGGCTCATTACTTGAATGCCGATGGCGAGCCAATGGATTTCTTTAGTGCTGTTATTGGCGGTCATTCGGTAGGTGTGCCTGGTGTTTTAGCAATGCTGGAGGCCAGCCACAAGGAGCATGGCAAGCTGCCATGGGCAGATTTATTCCAGCCCGCTATAGCCCTAGCGGAACAAGGTTTTGCCATTTCTGAACGATTGCATATTTTGCTCAGCCGCATGCCTAAAGTGGCGGTGAATCCGCAAATCCGTAATTATTTTTACAGCCAGACTGAAACAGATTGGCAACCCAAGGCTGAAGGGAGTCTGCTGAAAAATCCGGCCTACGCACAAACGCTACGACGGCTTGCCACCCTTGGTGCCGCCGATTTTTATCGGGGCGAGTTGGCTAAACAGATCGTCCAGGCGGTGAATCATGATCCCAACCGAGCCGGTCACCTCAGTTTCTCGGATATGGCCGCGTATCAACCGGAAAAGCGCGAGGCCGTTTGCGGGCAGTTCCAGATGTACCGTATTTGCGGCGCCCCACCGCCATCTTCCGGAGGTATCACGGTACTGGCGATTCTTGGTCTGTTGGAGGCTTACGAAATCCACTATGGCGAACGTGCCGACTGGCAGCACGGCTTTATTGAGGCCTCCAAGCTGGCATTTGCTGACCGTAACGCCTATGTGGGAGATCCTGCTTTTGTCAGTGTACCTACGCAAGGCATGATCAATCGCGATTATCTTCAGCAACGCGCGAAGTTGATCAGTAACAACACGATACTTGGCACCGTGAATGCCGGCTTACCGCCAGGCGCCGAACCTCGCCTTAGCAGCAATTCACCAGAACTTCCTTCCACCACGCATCTGAGCATTGTCGACACCGAAGGTAATGTGGTGAGTATGACCAGCAGTATTGAAACCGCCTTCGGTTCGCGAATCATGGTCGGCGGCTTTTTATTGAACAATCAGCTTACTGATTTCTCCTTTACGCCAAAGACTATCGATGGATCGCTGATCGCTAATCGCGTTCAGCCTGGTAAGCGCCCGCGTTCATCAATGGCACCAACGATTGTTTTTAAAGATGGCAGAGCGCTATTGGCGATTGGCAGCCCCGGCGGTACAAGGATTATCAATTATGTTGCTGGCAGTCTTTATCGCATTTTGGCCAAGAAATTACCTGCAGCCGAAGCCATTGCCGACGGACATCTTGTTGCCATGGGATATGGTGTGGAGATGGAACGCGGTCGCGCCGATGAATCAACACTGACACGACTGCGCGGACAAGGCCACCACATTACGCTAAAAGATCAAACCAGCGGCTTGCACGTGGTTCTTATCGACGCAAAAAATGGACTCGAAGGCGGTGCAGATCCTCGTCGTGAGGGTGAAATTAGTGGTTTTTAATTAACTGCTGACAACAAAAAAATCAAAGATAGTAGCCGATGAAACAGGCTCGATTCCCTCAACGTGAAGTGCCCGAGCAACCACAGCAAAACGCCATACGAGCAAAATAGTGTGTTGTTTGAATGTCGAGTCCCTGATAGGATGATTCAGAACACTAAGAAAAGAAATATAAATTGAGTCTAATCCCATTGTTCGGGTTTTCTGTACGCATCATCGGAGACAATAATTATGAATGAAACACTGGATGTGATCATCGTTGGGGCGGGTAGCGCAGGCTTATCTGCGTTGCGGGAGGTACGAAAACACACTGATCGCTTTGTGATTATCAATGATGGGCCCTGGGGCACTATCTGCGCTCGAGTTGGCTGTATGCCATCCAAAGCGCTGATCGAGGCGGCTAATGCCTTTCATCGTCGTAATACCTTTGAAGAATTCGGCATTCGCGGCTCTGACCAGCTCACAATGGACATCCCTGCTGTGCTGCAACGAGTGCGACGGCTACGCGATGACTTTGTCGCCAGCACGGTCAAAACAACAGATGATCTGGGCAAACGCGCTATTTCCGGGCGCGCACGCCTACTTGCTCCAGATAGATTGGAAGTCAACGGTGAGGAATTACGTGCGCACAAAATTATTATTGCCACTGGATCGCGTCCGATAGTCCCAACACCATGGAATTCACTCGGTGATAGGTTGCTCACGACAGATATCTTGTTTGAACAAAAAACGCTGCCTGCACATATGGCAGTGATAGGAATGGGTTCTATCGGCGCTGAGATGGCACAAGCGCTTTCCCGACTTGGTATTAAGGTGACAGCATTTGGCGGAAATCAATTCGCTGGATTAACAGACCCACAGGTCATTACAACGGCGACAGATCTGTTAGGAAGAGAACTTCCTCTGCACATGGGAAATAAAGCCGAGTTGAACCTCGTACACAAGGGTGTGCAGGTACGTGCCGGAAGCACTGAAGTGGTGGTCGATTGTGTACTTGCTGCGCTAGGGCGCCGCCCCAATATCGACAATCTGGGGTTAGAAACACTAGGCGTTCCGCTCGACCAACATGGCATGCCATCGGTAAATCCAAGCACTATGCAGGTGGCCGACCTACCCATATTTTTGGCCGGCGATGCAAATGACCAGGCACCGTTGCTGCATGAAGCTGCCGATGAAGGATACATTGCTGGACTCAATGCCATACGCTCTGATCCACTTTGTTTTACACGCCGGACACCACTAGCCATTATTTTTACTGATCCAAACATAGCCATCGTAGGCAACCACTTTCAGGCGCTCGATCCCGCAAAAACTTTGATTGGGGAGGTGCATTTTGACCGCCAGGGGCGTGCTCGGGTCGGCCAGAGAAATAAAGGCATTCAGCGCATTTATGCCGATGCGGAAAGTGGTCGGCTATTGGGCGCGGAAATGTGCGCACCCGCTGGCGACCATATGGCACATCTGCTGGCGTTAGCCATTGATCAATCGCTCACGGTACAGCAGCTACTGCGTTTGCCATTTTATCATCCGGTTCTGGAAGAAGGTCTGCGCACAGCGTTGCGGACTCTGTCGGCGCAACTTCCTATTGTCAACAAATTCGATCTGTCTATGTGCGGCACCTTTAATTCGGAAGCCCTTGATTGATATCTTGCGAGGAACGTAGTGATCGCCGTATGATAGTATTGTCAGCAACGTTACACAGTTTGAAAAAGTTACTAGAAAAATGAAACATTACTGCAAGGGCGCTTGTGTCATCTGAATAACTGGCTGTGCGCCTGTTTCTGATAGTAACACCGTCATCATATTGGTTACCAGCGCGGCACGTTGATCGGATGTCAATGAAACAATCTTCTTCTCTTCCAGATTTTTCAGTGCGCCTTCGACCATACCCACTGCGCCATCTACCAGTCTCTGGCGCGCCATTACTACGGCCTCCGCCTGCTGCCGTCGAAGCATGGCGCTGGCAATCTCGGGGGCATAGGCAAGATGGGCAATCTTGGCTTCTTCAATCGCGATTCCTGCAACTTCGACGTGCTGTTGAATTGATTCGCGTAATAATGCTGCAATAGCATCCAAATCAGTACGCAAACTTTTGCGCTGCTCTCCTTCAGTATCGTCGTATGCATGACTACTGGCCACTTGACGAACTGCCGACTCACTTTGAACCTGCAAGTAGTTGAATGTGCTTTCCACATCGAAAACTGCACGCGCCGTATCCTGTACCCGCCAAGCTATCACTGCGGCAATTTCAATCGGACTGCCACGCTCATCGTTGACTTTCAAAACAGGGGTATTCCAGTTATTGATCCGAAGTGAAACCGGCGTTCGGTTATAGAACGGATTGACCCAGAAAAAACCACTTTCGCTAACTGTCCCTGCATATTTACCGAAAAAAACCATCACGGCAGCTTGATTCGGCTCGAGTGTAAATAAACCCTTAGCACAAAATAGCGTGATTGCCAGAAAAGAACCGCCTGCAAAAATTTTAACCGGACCTCCAGGTGTAGCCACAAGAAAAACACCCAGCATGAATCCAATCAATAAAATCACCAGCATGATCCATCCATTCGAGCCAGAAATGATGAGTTCATCAGTACCAATCGCATTACTGCCTGATTTTTTGTTCAAGACTCTTCCCCTCGGTATTTTTCAAACAAGCTAAATGGTGTAAAAGTTTACTTCAAGAGTGTTATCTCTCTACACAAAATGTAACGAAGAAGCATTGTGCTGTCAAACTCAGTCAACGGCTGGCAAGACTCTTATTTCAGAAGAAATAAATCCGGAATGCTTTCGCAAAGAAGAAACGACAATACTTGAAAGTACAATGCACCCGTTCTCGAGATTGTGGGTGCATTGCATGGTTCAGAAATCTACTATAAAACCTAACTAAGGTTTCAGCTTCAACATCATGGGCTGCAAACGCTTGATTGTAGAGGGAGCAATCAGATCCTTTATCTGCAATGATTTAATTGCCGATGCCGGAGCACAATTGGCCACTTCCACCAACTTCACCACCAGTGGATTAAAGGTAACGTCTACACCGGTATAACTACCCGCATCATCACCACTGCGATCGCCACGGAATTTGAACTCTTTGACCGGCCCGTTCGGACCACCACCTTGACGATCATCGTTATGATCGGTATCGACATAATGCGCTGTGCTTTCCGCGCTGTTAACTATACTATCAATACGCCAGCCTGGTGGTGCCGTGTAGTAAGTATCAGTGCGCTCACCTTCTGCTGTGGTCCAATCGCTGCGTGTTTCCTGAGCCTTCATCCAAAGCCGGAAGTTTACGTGCGTGCCTTCATTGCTCCAACGTGCATTTGCCCATACTTCCGGACCATTCCCACTAAATTCTTTATCACCACGAGTATGAGGCGGTGTAAAAGATAAATAAGTATCACGCGCATAGGTTTCTGTTTTTTCCCGGCATACTGGCGTAGCCGGTTGAATCACAGCGATACTGGAAATAGGACGATTTTCCCATTCCAAAGTCAGGCGATCGCTGGCACTGGATACTGGGACCCCATTTGCACCGAGATTGAGCGTCATGTGGTAGTGAGTCAATCGATCAAGCTTGGAAGAAACATCCATTGCGCCTGACTTATTGTGCAATGTTACCTTAATAGTTGTCGTGTCAAAATCATAACCGAAAAACTCCAGCTTGTTACGACGGCTTACATCCAGCGCCATATCCACAGCTGCAGGCACCACGTGGCATAATGCTGGTTCAACCGGAGGTATCGCTTGATGCAGCAGTCGTGCGCGAATTCGCGCTAAAGCCTGACGCACACGCGAACCGATAAAATCTATATTGCAGCGCAACTCATTTCCTGTAGCCGCCACACTGCGGTTGAGCAGATCCGAAACCTCGTTGCGTACGGTGGATTGGGCTTCATCGGTCAACTTTGTCGTAGTATCTTGCAATACCGACTGCCAGGAAGCAGAATTCCGGTCTAAGGCATCAATCGCGCTATCTAACGTAGCTACGGTATCTCCGGCCACATCACTTACTTTATCTGTCAATTTGTCGATTTTATCGCCGATACTGCAACCCGAGATCAAAATTAATACAAACGCAAGCAACCATAGTAATAACTTTGGAATTCCAATGTCTGTTTGGAATAAGTGTGAAAAAGACGTTGTAGTTTTTGTCATATTATTAATCTCCCTATAGGTAGTAGAACACTTTCGGATTTAGATTACATGAAGCAAGCAACTTGTTGATATTTTATGTTGTTAACAACAAAAATACTGGTAACTAATGCGATAACGCCGCTTACTACTCGATACTAGAAAAACCACAGCCTATGAATTATCGCCGATACAAATAAAGTACCTAATCCCGCTACAAGTGGTTATGACAAACTCTAATAACAAAAATAACAAGAATAACACTCCCCCCTACCCCGCCAATTTTGCATAACCATATTATGTATTTATGCTGCAACTTTGTGATGCAACAACAATGATAAATGGCATCTCATACCATAACATCTTACTGTGGATACTTGCGTGACAAATCTCACACTGTAGCACTAAGAATTTAAATCTTGAGGAATAGATGCCTTGATGCCTTCTATAAACGCCATGATAATATGATAATCTTATAGAAAGGCATAATTTATTGCCTCTATTAACACGTTTAAATCCGAGTTTGTACGAGACAATGTTAACCTGCATCTTGTTGTACAGATTTTGAAGTGAACTAAGTTGGAATTAAACTGCTTTTATCCATCAATGATTAACCAAACTTATTTTATTCCCGTAAGCAAGACACCCTTCAATACGTTAAAATATTTGTGCATAAGTCCGTTACACTTGCTTAATTAACATATACTAAATCGAGTGCATTATCATGGTACGTTTCATTATTATTGGACTATCTTTTGTGTTTTTCAGCCTATCGGCTGTTGTTACGTTTAAAGCGCTGGAAATCCCGATCCACGATACAATCTATCAAGGGAATTGGCCGGAAGCAATGCCACCTTCACTTGAGTCTTCTGCTGCACCTGAACCCTCTTCGCTATCCGCACCTACTCCAGTACCCGGCCTAGACAATTTGACCCATTCGCCCACATTCGAGGACAACAAAGTCATTGCTGAGAATGTGGAAACAATAACCACACAGGATGAAAATCCAATTCCAGCAGCGGAAGAAATCAATGAAGTCACACCTACTCCCGATACACTCGTTAAGCCTCGGACTTTAACCATATTCGATGGCAAAACATTTCGTTCCGGACAAGATATTATCCATGATGTCTCCTATTCAACGATTGAAGAGTTAATTGAAGAAATATCAGCATTTCCAAACAATCGTATACTCATTGAAGGTCATACCGACAACATTCCTACCGGAAAGATTAGCAGTGACAATATGGATTTATCCAGGCGTCGCGCTCGAGCCATCGCGAATATACTGATTTTGCATGGCGTACCCACGACACGAATATCTATTATTGGCTATGGTGACAAACGACCAATAGTTTCGAATGCCACAGAAGAAGGTAGAACAAAAAACCGTAGAGTCGAAGTAAAACTGATGCCTCAGGAGGGAGCAAACTAATGCATATGTATGCCCAGCACTTTAACCTCAAATTACTTCCTTTCGAGAATGTACCGGATCCGTTGTTTTTCTATGATCATGGAGATCATGCACGCATTCGCAAGCAAATCTCTGGTTCTTTACAAAGCGGTCGTGGATTGATCGTCGTCACAGGTCCCATTGGCTCTGGCAAAACAACGTTGAGCCAAATGATAAAGGCCGATTTCCCAGAGAGCATTCAATTAATTTGGATGGCTGAACCCCCTGCCAATAGCACTGATCTTTATTTATTTCTTGCCCAAGAATTTGGACTTCATCCGACATCCTCTGAAAAAACCTTTGTCATGCGGGATATTCGGAATGCTTTGATGACGATCAACACGGAAGGGAAAAAGTGTCTGGTTATCATCGATGAATCCCATTTGATGTCAGATGACGTTCTTAATGGCATTCGCTTGTTAAACAATCTTGAAGAAGGATCCATCAAGCTTATTCAGTTGTTGCTCCTCGGTCAGGATGAGTTGATGGAGAAAATCAACAAGCCCGAAATGATTCCATTTAAGCAACGCATTGCCGCACTTGAATCGTTAGGAAAAATGACCACCGATGGCGTATTGGAATATATTACCCATCGTATTCAAGTTGCTGGAGGTAATCCCAATTTAATTTCGGACACTGGGTGGGAAGCCATCTCAATTGCATTTAACGCCGGTGGAACACCGCGAACCATTAATTCATTGTGTGACAGATCGTTCAACGTGGCCTATGAACGTAATAAATCTACAATCGATGCAAAAGATGTTTATGAAGCTACGCAGCGAATGGGACTGATAACCGATGTGTTTCATTACATCATTATGCTCAACAATGAAGAAAGAAAAAAACAGGAATCGTTAGAAACGGCTAATAAACCAATCCAGGAATCAGCTGCACCTAAAGCTGCTCCCAGTTATGAGCAGTCTGCGCCACCTAGCACAAAGAACTCAGAACAGAAAAACAATCCAACCGTGAATGAAATTCCTGTTATTCCAAGAGCCAAAGTAGATCTATCGAACAAATCCTATGACGAAATTGCAGATGCAATAAAAGCAAAATATGAACAAAAGAATTTAAAATTCTCTGTCGTTTTACTCCTATTGTCGATCATCACATTCATCATCAGCATTTTTTATTTTTGCCATCGCTCAGACTCGGACGGATTGCTAGACTGCCTTGCAAATTTGTTCGGTTTCTAAAAAAAGAACCCCGCCGCACACAGAGCGGGGTAATTTCTCACAGAATAGTGCGCGTTAATCATTCAACGTAGTTTTTGATGCCCTCTGAAAGTTCTTCGCCATTCACTTGGAGTTACATTAAATCTATCTTTGAAATGTTGACGGAGGGACGCAGTAGATTGAAAGCCGATCTGCTCTGCAATAGCATCAATTGCTAGCGAAGTAGATTCTAATAATTCCTGGCTTCGTTGGAGACGCTCACTTAAAATCCATCCGCCAACAGACATTCCCGTTGCCTTGTAAAACTGTCGTGTAAATGTTCGACGACTCATCTTGCTATGCTCCGCAAGTTCGTCTAAACCATGTATTTTATTTAGATTATTCCTCAAATAATCCAAAAGTGTATTGATTCTGGCATCCTTGGTTGTAAAGGGTATAGGTCGCTCAATAAATTGAGCCTGCCCGCCTTCTCTATAAGGGGGAATTACCATGCGCCTGGCTAGCTTATTAGCAATCGCACTACCGTAACGCTGTCGAACAAGATATAAACAACAGTCTAGACCCGCGGCGGTTCCTGCAGAAGTAATAAGACGATCATCATCAACATATAGCGCATTACAATCCAAGTCTACATCCGGAAAGCGACTAATGAAATCCTGCTCAAACTCCCAATGCGTAGCCGCCTTATGGTTTTTCAGTAATCCTGCATACGCAAGTACATAAGTGCCCAAACACAGCCCTACAACTTGATTCCCGCGCGCATGAGCTTCAACCATTGCATCGAGCATTGCTTGGTTTGGCTTTTCTGCTGGATCACGCCAGGAAGGCACGATAATGATGTCAGCTTGCGCCAGTTCTTCAACACTAAGGGACGATTGAACACTCAATCCCTCATGTGATTGTATCGGTCCAGACTCCTCTGCATAGATTTTGAGTTCAAACAATTTCTGATCGTGCAAAAGATCACCAAAAATAATGCATGGCACCGATAAATGAAAAGGACTGAAGTGATTAAAAGCAACAACCGCAACTATAGGAACAGCCATATATAACCTCGCCGGTTAAACTCTTTTTTCGTTCAACTGATTTCAGAAACCATCTATACAAAATAATGCATCAGTCCCCTTTTATGCATTATTCTGATCTAATTCAAAAGGTATACGATTCACCATCCGCTGGTACTAATACGCGTTCCGTCATTTCGTTAGCTCTAAGAAATTCACCCAATTCCTTCCTAGTTAAAGTAGCATGATTAACCGCTTCCATATGGCTAGCGATAATAGTTGCATCGGGAACCGATTTATAGACTTCGTAAATATCTTCCTTGCCCATGATAATAGATTCATTACCGATAACTTGTGCATCACAGCTATTTAATACGACTATATCAGGATGATATTCTTTCAGGCTTTGCTCAACCTCTCCACACCATACCGTATCACCTGCGATATAGAATGTCTTTTCATTGGGATGTTTAAAAATGACTCCGCTTACTTCACCTAACAACTCTTTCATATCTTCTACTACTTTAGGGTGGCCGTGTTGTCCCGAAGTTTTAATGAGAGTAATTCCTTCATAATCAGTGACTTCATTTAATATTTTAACATTGTTAAATCCGGCTGATTTTACGGCTTTTGCATCTTTTTCATGTTGGGTAAAAATCAACATGTCTTTAGGAATCGCCTCTTTCGCTGCATCGTCCCAATGATCTGGATGATCATGCGTTAATATAACTGCATCCACATCAATTATTTCATTAACCGGCATAGGTAATTCAGACGTAGGATTGCGTATGTGCTCGTTGATCGTTCCCCCAAACCCAGGTAATGCGTCTTTTTTTGCGAGCCAAGGATCAATCAGTATCTTTTTACCACCATAATTAATTTTAAGTGTGGCATTTCTAATTTGCGTGAATTGCATTTCAGTGCTCCTTTAAGATTTGTGTGCAAATATTATGAGGAATCTAATAAAAAATTATCAGTGGCCTGCGGGACATTTATCAAAATATTTGGGCCAAAGATATATGTAACAGCTTGCAAATAATCTGAGCTGGAAATAACTATGTTTGTAGGTTCTGCGAATTATGTTTGCAACGTTGCTACACCTATTTTGTCAAGAACGAAGAAGCACGGGGTCACAAGAAGCATAAAGCATGGGGTCTAAAGCATGGGGGTCAGGTCACGAATTAAGAATATTACCAATGATTTATCCTGATTTTTTGTGACCGCATCATCAGCCAATCGGACAACACCGGATTCAAACTCTGGAGCTATGATGCCAACAGTAATCGTCTTGAGGCGCAGACTGGCGGCGCAGCCACCCTACATATTGAATTGACTAGTAATCGCTTGTTGAATGTAAATTGTAGCCTGTTTCCATATTGCATCAATCATGCCAATAGCGTTATCGATTACAATAGTCAAGTGAGCAACAAGCAAAAATAACAATGTTAAAAACAACGATTCCTTTGTACACAAAGCACTACAAAGCGCCGTCATGGCTGCCGGGTGGAAATATACAAACGCTTTATCCTTACTTTATCAAACCAGCACCGGTGTTTGCATACCGGCGTGAACGCTGGGAGCTTGATGATGGGGATTTCGTGGATGTCGATTGGACCGATGGATCTGCGGACTCCCCTTTGGTCATATTTTTCCACGGTCTTGAGGGTGGATCTTCGAGTCATTATATTCTAAGTATGATCAACAGCTTAAAAAGCCACGGCTGGCACAGCGCCGTCATTCATTTTCGTGGCTGTTCCGGCATGCCAAACCGGTTGTCCCGTGCCTACCACGCCGGTGATTCCACTGAAATCGACTGGATGATGCGGCGTATTACCCATCAAACACAAGCAACAAACTCAATGCGCCCAGTTTACGTGATGGGTGTCTCTTTGGGTGGCAATGCGCTATTGAAGTGGCTGGGCGAGCAAGGCGAACGTGCACGCGAACTCGTGACAGGCGCTGCAACCGTCTCTGTGCCGCTGGATCTGGCTGCGGCCGGTTCGGCTCTGGATAAGGGTTTCAATCAAGTTTATACGCGCCACTTCCTGGATACCCTAAAAAATAAAGCGTTTGATAAATTGGAACAATTTCCTGATCTATTTGATGCCAAAGCACTCAAAAAATGCGCTTCAATTTATGATTTTGATAACTTGGTCACGGCACCATTACATGGTTTCCGAGATACTGACGATTATTGGCAGCAGTCCAGCAGCAAACAATGGCTGCGTCATATTAGAGTACCTACTTTGGTGATTAATGCTCGCAACGATCCTTTCATGCCAGCATCGGTGCTACCGGATCAAAACGAGGTATCTTCGGCTGTGACATTGGAATTTCCCGAACAAGGCGGTCACGCCGGATTCATGCAAGGCCCGTTTCCGGGGAAATTGGATTGGCTACCCAATAAAATACTCAGTTTCTATTATTATCAGTGCCAGCATCATTTTTCAGAAGAAACGAGTGACGAAAGCGTTATCTACATTCCCGGTTAGCGGTATTTTGACCCGATGACCGCTGCCCGGTGCGACCTGCACCGGACGCCCGGCTGAATCCAACATGTGTGACAGTTCAACCACTTGGTTACCTGTGGGGTGAAGAATCTCAAGGCGATCACCCACCTGAAAACGGTTTTTCACCAGTATTTCAGCCATGCCACTAGCTGTATCAAAACCAGTGATATCGCCAACATACTGACTGCGATTGGATTCAGAATGTCCGCGCAAATAATTTTGGGTCTCATGCGTGTTATGGCGCTGATAAAAACCGCTGGTGTAGCCACGGTTGGCCAATCCTTCCAGCTCCCCCAATAATGCGGGATCAAACGGTTTGCTCGCTACAGCATCATCAATCGCCTTGCGATAAACCTGCGCTGTGCGCGCCACATAATACAAAGATTTGGTGCGCCCTTCGATCTTCAATGAATCAACGCCAATTTTGACCAAGCGCTCGACATGCTCAACTGCACGCAAGTCTTTGGAATTCATAATATACGTACCGTGCTCGTCTTCCATGATCGGCATTAGTTGACCAGGCCGCTCCTTTTCTTCAATCAGATACACTTGATCGGCAGCAGGATGGCGCGTAATCGAGCTGCATCCACTCGTCATACTCGATTGTTCAGATTGTTGCATCGCTTGGCCAAAATCAAAATCAATTTTGCCAACTTCCTGAATATCACCGCTAGAATTTTCCTCAGCGGATTTCACTTTATAATCCCAGCGGCATGAATTCGTGCAGGTGCCTTGATTCGGATCACGGTGATTAAAATATCCTGACAGCAAGCAACGCCCGGAATACGCAATGCACAGCGCGCCATGCACGAAAACCTCAAGTTCCATATCAGGGCAGTAATCACGAATTTGCGCCACTTCGTCCAACGATAATTCACGCGACAAAATCACCCGCGTCAATCCTATTTTCTGCCAAAACTTAACGCCCATATAATTGACCGTATTAGCTTGTACTGATAGATGAATCGGCACATCCGGCCATTTTTCTCGCACCATCATGATCAGTCCGGGATCAGCCATTATCAGCGCGTCTGGTTTCATTGCAATAATAGGCGCCATATCATCCAGGTAAGTTTTAATCTTGGCGTTATGCGGCATGGCATTGCTGGCTACCAGAAACTTCTTCCCTAAAGCATGCGCTTCCGTGATCCCAGTTTTAATTTGCTCCAAGGCAAAATCATTGTTACGCGCACGCAAAGAATAACGCGGCTGTCCTGCATACACCGCATCGGCGCCAAACGCATAAGCAATGCGCATTTTGTCCAAGGAACCAGCAGGAAGTAAAAGTTCAGGTGATTTCAACATAATGTAAAATAGCGCTCGACTGTATTAATGACAAAGTTATCACAGGCCTTAATTGTAACATCATGCCCATCAAACCAGCTTTTATTCATTTACGGATGCACAGCGAATATTCCATTCTGGATAGCACAATTCGCATTCATGATGTCGTTACAAAAGCGGTGGCCGACCAAATGCCAGCCCTGGCATTGACCGATCTTAGCAATCTTTTCGGATTAGTAAAATTTTACCAAACTGCATCCAAAAACGGGATTAAACCGATCCTCGGGTGTGATGTCTGGATCGCCAATGAATCCGATCGAAGTAAGCCGATTCGACTGCTATTACTATGCCAAACACACGCCGGTTATTTGCTGCTGTCCCGTCTGTTGTCACGCGCTTACCGGGAAAACCAGTTGCAAGGTAGAGCCGAGATCAAGGAATCGTGGTTGCATTCCAATGAGTGGGGCACGGAAGGATTGATTGCTTTATCGGGTGGCCGTTTAGGCGACATCGGGTTATCCCTATTACAAAGTAACGTATCGCAAGCTGAAATTCAGACGCAAAAATGGGCTAATCTGTTTCCTAGCCGTTTTTATCTTGAAATCCAGCGTGATGGGCATGCCAATGAAGCAGGACTAATTCAGCACTCGCTAACGCTAGCCAGGAAATTCAATTTACCAATCGTGGCAACGCAAGCCGTGCAATTTCTCAATGCAGACGATTATCGGGCGCATGAAGCGCGTGTCTGTATCGCCGAGGGCTATGTTTTAGAGGACAAACGCCGTCCAAGAAGCTTCACTGAACAGCAATACTTTAAAACTCAAGCTGAAATGGCGCAACTGTTCGCCGATATTCCTGCCGCACTGGCGAATACAATCGAAATTGCCAAACGCTGCAATCTGGTATTGGAATTGGGTGTGAACCGGCTTCCATTATTTCCTACGCCTAACAACGAAGGCCTGGATCAATATCTGCGCAGCCAGGCTGAAGCAGGTCTGATAATGCGCATGACCAGCTTGTTTCCCGAGGCAGAAATACGTCATAGCAAAATGGGCGAGTACCAATCCCGCCTTGCATTTGAGGTCAACACCATTATCCAGATGGGATTTGCCGGATATTTTCTGATTGTGGCCGATTTTATCAACTGGGCCAAACATAATAATGTCCCGGTAGGGCCAGGGCGTGGTTCCGGAGCGGGCTCATTAGTGGCTTATTCTCTGGGAATCACCGATCTTGATCCATTGCGTTATGATCTGTTGTTTGAACGTTTCCTGAACCCCGAACGTATTTCAATGCCCGATTTTGATATCGACTTTTGTCAGGATCGACGCGAATTGGTCATCGAGTATGTCAAACAGCGCTACGGAACTGGAAAAGTCTCTCAAATCGCCACATTTGGCACGATGGCAGCCAAAGCCGTAATTCGCGATATTGGTCGGGTCATGGATTTACCGTATAACTTTGTCGATCAGCTCGCCAAACTGGTCCCGTTCGAAATTGGCATGACATTAAAAAAAGCGCGTCAACTCGAACCGCAACTCAATCAACGCGCCGAGGAAGAAGAAGATGTCCACAATTTACTGGAACTGGCGGAAAGTCTCGAAGGCATCACGCGCAATGTCGGCATGCACGCCGGAGGCGTACTCATCGCCTCGAGCGAGATTACCGATTTTTGCCCGATTTACTGCACGGAATCGGGCGATTCTGTTGTCAGCCAGCTGGATAAAGATGATGTCGAAAAAATCGGTTTGGTGAAATTTGATTTTCTTGGATTGCGCACATTGACAATCTTGGATCGTGCCGTCGAATATATCCGTCAGTTACATCCAGACGACGAATCTCCGAATATTCGCCTTTTTTCACTGGAAACGTTGCCATTGGATGACGCAGCAACCTATGCATTGATGCGTAAAGGAAATGCGGTAGGCATCTTTCAGTTTGAGTCGCGCGGCATGATCGATCTGCTGCAAAAGGCAAAACCAGACCGCTTTGAAGACATTATCGCACTGGTCGCTTTATACCGCCCCGGCCCGATGGATCTGATTCCAGAATTTATCGACCGCAAGCATGGCAGAAAACAGATTGAATATCTTGATTCGCGCCTAGAAACGATTCTGGGGCCGACTTATGGCATCATGATTTATCAGGAACAAGTCATGCAAATTGCGCAGGTCATCGGCGGCTACAGTCTTGGCAGTGCCGATTTACTGCGCCGTGCGATGGGTAAGAAAAAGGTCGAGGAAATGGCGCAGCAACGCGACATCTTCGTATCCGGCGCAGTCAATAACGGTTTGAGCGAAGTTAAAGCCACCGAATTATTCGGTTTGATGGAAAAATTCGCCGGCTATGGTTTCAACAAATCGCATGCCGCCGCTTATGCGCTCATTGCCTTCCAAACGGCCTATTTGAAAGCGCACTATCCGGCTGAATTTATGGCTGCGTGCTTGTCAGCGGATATGGATGACACGGATAAAGTGCACATTTTCGTTGAAGACAGCGTTGCCAACAAATTAAAAATTCTGCCTCCCGATATCAATCTTTCCGACTACCGTTTTGTCCCGATCGACAGTAAAAACATCCGCTTCGGTCTTGGCGCGATCAAGGGTACCGGAGAATCCGCAGTCAATTCGATCATCGCGGTGCGCAAACAAGCTGGACCATTCACTGATTTATTCGATTTCTGCCACCGTGTTGACCGTCGCATCGCCAATCGCCGCGTGATGGAATCGCTAATCCGCGTCGGTGCGTTTGATACTATCAACCTCAATCGCGCCAGTTTGATGGCTTCAGTCGGCTTAGCCATCGAATCCGCCGAACAAACGAGCCAATCTTCCAATCAAATTAATTTATTCGGCGAAACGAGTAACGACTCCCAGATGCAGTTGCAACTGATTCAGACCGAACCATGGTCTGATCGGGAAAAACTGCACCAGGAAAAAATCGGCTTGGGCTATTATTTCAGCGGTCATCCATTTGACACCTATGCGTCGGAATTAAAGCGCTTCATTCGCACTCGACTCGACCGACTGAATCCGCAGCGCGAGCCACAACTACTCGCCGGAATCATTCACTCGATTCGCATACAAATGACGCGCCGCGGCAAAATGGGAATCATCAACCTAGACGATGGCAAAGCACGTGTTGAGCTGGTGGTCTTCAGTGAGTTGCTCGACGCCAATCGCTCTTGGTTAAAAGAAGACCAACTTCTGATTGCGGAAGCAAAAATAAGCACGCGCGGCTACAACGGGGATGAAGACGATGGATTAAGAATTAGCGCCGAGCAATTGTATGATCTCGCTGGAATTCGCTCGCGCTTCGCTAAACAAATCAAGATTCACTGCAATCCCTCTACATTCGACCAGGTATCCAGTCTCAAAAAACTGTTGACTCCGTTCTCGACACAAATACAAAAATCCGATGCAAATTTCTGTCCGATTACTGTCGTCTATTGCAATGGTTTAGCCAGCGGCGAACTGGAGTTAGGAAGTGATTGGCGAGTCTATCTGCACGATGATTTACTACAATTACTAAACACGCATTTCAAAACCGAAAATATTGAGATTATTTATTGAAGATAAGGTAAATACCGATTGTTAATTTTATGCAAGTGCCAAGCTTGGCATTGTAGAAAATAATAAACAATCGATTTGCCCATTGCGATCACCTGCATTTTCTTGACAAAACGCGCAGCATCTCTATAATCCACCCTTTGTTTCTGAAGTGCTTCAAGTCATACAGTAGCTTCATAGTGCGGGAATAGCTCAGTGGTAGAGCACAACCTTGCCAAGGTTGGGGTCGCGAGTTCGAGCCTCGTTTCCCGCTCCAT
>NZ_JAIEMO010000044.1 GCF_019752095.1 Nitrosomonas sp. | reverse complement strand
ACGTTTTGGAGTCTTTAATTGTAAAGGTGCCTGCTCCCACGGGGGATCCCGATGCCCCATTGCAAGCTTTAATTATTGATTCCTGGTTTGATAACTATGTTGGTGTCGTGATTTTAGTCAGGGTAGTGGACGGTACGGTAAAGCCCGGTGAAAAAATATTACTGATGGCTAGCAAAGCTGTTCAGCTCTGTGAGCAAGTAGGCGTGTTTGTGCCAAAATCGGCTGTTCGTGATTCACTTAGTGCTGGTGAGGTGGGTTTTATCATCTCCGGCATCAAAGAACTGAATATAGCAAAAGTGGGAGATACCGTAACTTCTGCAATTCGTCCGGCAGAAAAACCATTGCAGGGCTTTAAAGAAATAAAGCCACAAGTATTTGCCGGTTTATATCCCATAGAATCCAATCAATATGATGCGTTGCGTTCAGCATTGGAAAAGTTGAAACTGAATGATTCTTCACTACATTTTGAACCAGAAGTATCTCAAGCGCTGGGTTTCGGTTTTCGTTGCGGTTTTCTTGGGTTGTTGCATATGGATATTGTGCAGGAAAGGTTAGAACGTGAATATGACATGGATTTGATTACGACAGCACCTACGGTTGTTTATCAAATACTGATGCGTGATGATACGATAATTGAGATCGAGAATCCGTCAAAAATCCCAGATCTTTCAAAAATTGTTGAGATTCGCGAACCCATGATTACTTCAACTATTATTGTTCCGGAAGAATATGTTGGTGCAGTGATCACCTTGTGCGTCAGTAAACGTGGAAATCAAATGAATATGCAGTATATGGGTAAGCAAGTCATGCTGACATATGAAATGCCGCTTAATGAAGTTGTTATGGATTTTTTTGACCGATTGAAATCAACCAGTCGTGGCTATGCTTCTTTGGATTATGAATTCAAAGAGTTTCGCGCTTCCGATTTAGTGAAACTGGATATATTGATAAATGGCGACAAAGTTGATGCGTTGTCCTTGATTATTCATCGAAGTAGCAGTCAGTATCGGGGGCGTGATTTAGTGCAAAAAATGCGCCAGTTAATTCCTCGTCAGATGTTCGATATTGCCGTACAGGCCGCAGTGGGTTCCCATATCATTGCACGTGAATCAGTCAAGGCGTTACGAAAAAATGTGTTGGCAAAATGCTACGGTGGCGATATATCGCGTAAACGAAAGTTGCTGGAAAAACAAAAAGCAGGTAAAAAGAGAATGAAGCGAGTGGGTAATGTGGAAATTCCACAAGAAGCGTTTCTAGCAATTTTGCAGGTCGATAATAAATAATGATGATGAGTAGAGAGAAATTTTCTTTCCCGATTTTTAGATCGAATTTAGATAGACATACAATAATTCAAAATGGCGCCCATCGTTCAGTATCAAAGGAAATCACATGAATTTTCCATTGATACTATTTATTCTGCTTGTGATTACTGGCAGTGTTTGGTTATTGGATGCCATCTTCTGGAAAAAAAGACGTGGGCTGAATGAGAATGAGCCATGGTGGATCGAATACCCTAAAAGTTTTTTTCCTATTATTTTAATTGTTTTTAGCTTGCGTTCCTTCGTAATTGAGCCTTTTAAGATTCCATCAGGTTCAATGTTGCCTACATTATTAATAGGCGATTTTATTCTTGTAAACAAGTACACCTATGGCATAAGGCTGCCCGTTATTAATCAGAAAATTTTGGAAATGGATGAACCCAAACGGGGAGATGTATTGGTTTTTCGTTATCCAGAAGATCCATCAATTGATTACATCAAACGCGTTGTTGGTGTACCGGGTGACGTTATCACTTATCATAATAAACAGCTAATTATTAATGGGGAAGTGATTAAAATGGAATACGAGGGAGACTATAAATATATCGAATCCGGACTAGGGTATATTTATTCCGATCGCTATTCAGAATCTCTAGCTGACGAGAAACATTCCGTTATTATTAGTCAGGATATTAAAGGTATTCAGTTTTCGAACGTGCGGCAATTTGAATTCCGTGATAACTGTCAGTATCGTCGCACCGGGTTTACTTGCGAAGTGCCGGCTGGAAATTATTTTACTTTGGGTGACAATCGTGATAGCAGCAGTGATAGTCGTTACTGGGGATTCGTGCCTGAGGAGAATATTGTTGGGAAGGCATTCATGATTTGGTGGAATTTTGGAGATTTTGGTCGTATTGGATTGTCGATTAAATAATAAGCTTTTTCTATGAGGTGAAAACGTGAATTATCACCAGATGTCACTGAAACAAGAAGGTATTAGTCTAGTTGGCTTATTAATGTGGTCCATCGTTCTGGTGCTAATTGCTATCACTAGCCTGAGAATTGCACCTGCCTACATAGAATATTCATCGATTAAAAAAAACCTATCAGCTGTCGCTAAAGATCCAAACCTACAAAATGCAAACTTAAATCAAATAAGGTTAGCATTTATTAAGCGTGCTCAGATTGATGATATTAAATCCATCGGTGGTCAAGATATTAAAATAGATAGAGAAAATGGACGAGTCATTTTGAGCGCTAACTACACAGTAAAAATTCCGCTATTTTCCAATGTGTCTTTAAATATCAATTTTGAAGCAGTAAGCAATTAATACTCAAAAGATTATGCAAAATGGAGCGATATCAAATGCTACTCAGCAGTTACTGGATATATTCTGTGAACGTCTAGGATATAGTTTTACTCAATCTCAATTACTGCAAGCGGCGTTAACTCATCGAAGTCACAGTGCGCCTCACAACGAGCGTCTGGAATTCCTAGGCGATGCAGTATTGAATTGCGTAATCTCAGGAATTATTTATAAACATTTCCCAGAATTACCAGAAGGCCACTTGTCCCGGCTCCGCGCTAATTTTGTGAATCAAAAGGCATTGTCAGATATTGCACTTAGCTTACAAATGGATAAGCTACTCAGATTAGGTGAGGGTGAGTTAAAAAGCGGTGGCTGTCATCGCCCGTCGATTCTTGCAGATACTTTTGAAGCTTTATTGGGTGCTATTTATCTGGATAGTAATTATGTGCAAGTGGAAACAGTGATTATGGCGATCTACTTACCTTTGATACAAAATATCGACCTTGAATCTCCAGCTAAAGATCCTAAAACTTTATTGCAGGAATTTTTACAAAGCCAGAAGCTATCATTGCCAGAATATCTAGTGGTTACAACCAGTGGTAAATCACATAAACAAAATTTCAAAGTAGAATGTGTGATATCCGCATTAGATATTCGAACTGCAGGCGAAGGTACAAATCGCCGAAGTGCAGAACAAGTAGCTGCAAATTTAGCTTATGAAAAAATTTGTCTGCATCACACCATTAATAGTGTTTAATAACTCTTTAATTACTACGTATAACGTCCCAAAATGATCCTTCATGCTGATAATTTTCGTGCGGGTTACATAGCAATTATTGGTCGTCCCAATGTGGGTAAATCAACTTTATTAAATAAGTTAGTAGAACAAAAAATCAGCATTACATCGAAGAAAGCTCAGACAACTCGTTTCAGAATTAATGGTATTTTGACAGATCAGCGGACACAATTTGTCTTTGTTGATACGCCCGGTTTTCAAACACACTATACCAATGGTTTGAATGCTGCAATGAATCGAGTGGTGACTCAGAGTATGCGCGAGGTGAATGTTATATTGTTTGTCATTGAGGCAATGCGCCTTGATCAGCGTGATATTGCGGTACTCAAAATTTTACCTGAGAATGTTCCGATTATTTTAGTGGTCAATAAAATTGATAAATTGGCAGAAAAGAATCGATTATTGCCATTTTTAAATGAAGTAGCGCAAATAGCTGAATTTTCAGACATCATACCGGTGAGTGCGATGCATAAGATTCAGCTGCCGGAGCTCCTCAATACCATTCGCGACTATTTGCCTATTAGTCAACCTATGTACGATAAGGATGAAATTACAGATCGCAGTGAGCGTTTTCTTGCCGGAGAATTCATCCGTGAAAAATTGTTTCGCTTGGTCGGCGATGAGATTCCTTATTCGACCAGCGTTGTGGTTGATCAATTTAAGTTAGAAAATCATTTGCACAAAATTTATGCCACCATTCTGGTTGATAAGCCTAATCAGAAAGCAATTATTATTGGAAAAAAAGGTGAAAAGCTTAAACAAATAGCAAGTCAAGCGCGAAAAGACATGGAGTTGATGTTTGGAGAGAAAGTGTATCTGGAAGTTTGGGTTAAAGTTAAAGGCGGTTGGGCTGATAGTGAAAGTGTGTTAAGAAATCTAGGTTATGAATAAGCGATTAAGAGTTCTTTGCGTCTTGGAAGTCTCAGATAATGATTGAATTAGGCGTCAATATTGATCATGTGGCGACATTACGGCAAGCACGTGGAACAAAATACCCGGATCCAATTGAAGCGGCGTTGATTGCCGAATCTGCCGGAGCAGATGCGATCACTTTGCATCTGCGCGAAGATCGGCGACATATCCAGGATCGTGATGTGGAAGTTTTGCGTAACCGGTTAACGACTAGAATGAACCTGGAAAGTGCAGTTACCGACGAAATGATTAACATCGCGCTTAGAATAAAGCCTCACGATATTTGTTTAGTACCTGAAAGGCGCGAAGAATTGACAACTGAAGGGGGTCTCGATGTTGTGAAGCATTTCGATCAGATCAAGCGGGCATGCCAAAAATTGGGAGAAGCGGGGATACGTGTTTCATTGTTCATCAACGCTGACATACTACAAATTGATGCAGCAGCTCGGGCTGGTGCGCCTGTCATCGAAATCCACACTGGCAGTTATGCGGATGCACATTCATTTGAGGCGCAAGAAAAACATTTTATCGAAGTGCAGGAAGCCGTTGCCCTGGGTAGAGACCTTGGTTTGAAAGTTAATGCCGGACATGGTTTGCATTATGAGAATGTTCAAGCCATTGCAGCCATTCCTGAAATTACGGAATTGAATATTGGCCATGCAATTGTTGCCAGAGCTATTTTTGTAGGCTTTAAACTTGCCGTACAGGAAATGAAACAGCTCATGCTTGAGTCGCGTAAATGATCTATGGTATTGGAACGGATATCGTCGATTCAGCCAGAATTGCGCAATCGTTAAATCGTTTCGGCGAGCGCTTTGCACGGCGTATATTAACCACGAGCGAGTTGCAGGAGTATCAATCAAGTAGCAAGCCAATTCTGTTTCTAGCTAGTCGCTTTGCTGCCAAAGAAGCATTATCTAAGGCAATGGGTACAGGTTTACGACATCCGGTTAGCTTGACATATATTACGATCACTCATAATGGCTTAGGAAAGCCATTTTTTCAATTTCATCCTGAGCTCGACCAATTACTTTCCGATCAAGGAATCACGCGGCATCATCTTTCTATTAGTGATGAAATCAACATGGCGTGTGCTTTTGTCGTATTAGAGAAATAATCGTGTTGCTTGGGCCAGTGATGCTCGATATTTCCGGAACACAGCTATCTGATGGTGATATCAAGAGGCTTTTACACCCACTCACAGGCGGTGTCATTCTCTTTACCCGTAATTATGAAAATCACCGTCAATTGACTGAATTGACGCAGCAGATACATGCGTTACGAAGTCCGCATTTGCTGATTGCGGTCGATCATGAAGGCGGGCGCGTTCAACGCTTCCGGGAAGGTTTTACAAAACTGCCTGCAATGCGCGAGCTGGGGAAAATTTGGGATAAACAATTGAATCGCGCTCGACATCTTGCTAAACAAGTTGGTTTTGTACTGGCTGCAGAGTTAAATGCTTGCGGGATTGATTTCAGTTTTACACCGGTGTTGGATCTTGATTATGGGCAAAGCTTTGTGATCGGTGATCGCGCCTTCCATCATGATGCAAGCGCCGTTTCGGACTTAGCGAATAATTTGGTGCTTGGGCTCAAAAAAGGCGGTATGCCGGCAATAGCAAAGCATTTTCCGGGGCACGGCTATATTCAGACCGATTCTCATTTGGAAAAATCAATTGACTCACGCCGATACACCGAGATTGAGGTGAGCGATTTAGTTCCATTTCAACACATGATCGATTCAGGGGTGGCTGGAGTGATGCCAGCACATGTTATCTACCCAAAAATCGATGCCAAACCTGCTGGATTTTCGAAGATCTGGTTACAGAATATTTTACGTAAGGAATTGCGATTCGATGGTTGTATTTTTAGTGATGATTTAAGTATGCGGGGTGCTGGAGATTATTTGGAATCTATGTTGTCACGCGCACAAGCCGCACTCGATGCAGGTTGCGACATGATATTAGTTTGCAATAATCCTGCGGGAGCCGACGAAATTTTGTATGGATTACATTGGGAAATGTCAGCAACAAGCCTGTCCCGATTGGCTCGATTGCATGCTAGGAATCACACGGGATCGATGACAAAGTTACGTGAAAATGGAGATTATGTGCAGGCATTACGGGAGATCAGCATTATTGGATGCGAGAATGGTGAATTGTCATTGCAGTAAGTTTGCATTCATTTGTCAAAGCAAACTATGCACAGGATATTTTGTTTTGCTTTAAACTTACCCTTTGGCAAAAATTTCACATAAGGTCTAATCATGTTAGAAACATTTGATGTGGCGATTATTGGTGCTGGCCCAGGAGGCTATGTTGCGGCGATCCGTTGTGCGCAACTGGGTTTGAATACGGTTTGTATAGATGAGTGGAAAAATTCAAAGGGTAAAGCCAGTCTTGGCGGGACCTGCCTGAACGTCGGCTGCATTCCTTCCAAAGCTTTATTGGAATCTTCTGAGAATTATTTCCAAATTCAACACAAAATTTCCGCACATGGAATTTCTGCAGAAAATGTTTCGGTAGATGTTCCGGTCATGATTGCGCGCAAAGACAAAATTGTCACCACGTTTACCGCCGGTATTACTTCACTATTCAAAAAGAATAAAGTTAAGTCGATGCATGGCAGAGGGACGTTGTTGAGTCGAGAAGGATCTGCCAATGCTTGGCAAATAAAAGTTGACGATAACGGTGCTGCTGAAACAGTCCAGGCAAAGCATGTAATTATAGCAACCGGTTCGATACCACGGCAGTTATCTTTTGTGCCAGTCGATAATGAGATGATTCTGGATAATGCGGGTGCTTTAGCCTTAAAGGAAGTGCCTAAGCGATTGGGAGTTATTGGTGCAGGTGTGATCGGGCTTGAAATGGGTAGTGTATGGCGCAGACTTGGTGCGGAAGTCACGCTTCTTGAAGCGATGCCCGGATTTCTGATGGCGGCAGATGAACAGGTTGCTAAAGAAGCAAAAAGTATTTTCGCCAAAGAACTTGGATTGCAAATCAACACCGGTGTCAAAATTAAATCGGTTAAGATATCCGGTAACTCTGTAGTCGTTGGTTATGGTGATTCTAACAATCAGGAACAGGTCATGGAAGTTGACAAGCTGATTGTGGCAGTTGGCCGCATCCCCAATACTACTGGATTGGGTGTGGAAGAAAATGATTTATCTGTAGATGAGCGTGGATTTATTATTGTTGATCAGAATTGCCGGACTAATCTGACCAATGTATATGCAGTAGGCGACGTAGTTCGCGGTCCTATGTTGGCGCATAAAGCATCCGAAGAAGGTGTGGCTGTTGCTGAAATGATCAAACATCTTGAAACAAATCAGGCCAATGCGGATGAGGCTATTGATTTTAATACAATACCTTGGGTTATTTATACCGTACCCGAAATTGCGTGGGTAGGGAAAAACGAACAGGAATTAAGAGCAGCTGGTATTGCCTATAAAGTTGGCCAGTTCCCATTCATTGCGAATGGACGTGCGCGTGCCATGAACGAGACTAGTGGATTTATAAAAGTCTTAGCGGACGAGAAAACTGACCGTGTACTGGGTGTTCATATGATTGGTCCACATGTTTCAGAACTCATTTCAGAAGCGGTTATGGCGATGAAATTTTCAGCCAGCAGTCAAGACATCGCCTGTATTGTCCATGCTCATCCGTCTTTATCAGAAGTGTTTCATGAGGCTGCACTTGGCGTGGATAAGCGTACGTTACATATTTAACAGGTTGTTAAAAAACGTTTATGAAGTAGCAAATGCAAGGAAAAAAACAGGTGAAAGGCACGTTTATGTGTGCTAAATGAGCATTTCGATCCTGTTTTAACAACCCAGCAGCAATGCAGATAAATCATCAACGACTTTTAATCTCTACCGGGTTTAATTCCTCGCCCCTTGGGGCGTAAAATATTCGCGTGAGCGAATATATACATAAGCGACATAACGTAACAACATAGCTTTATCACCTGGTATTTCCAGCGAAATATCGTCGCGCTGTGTTCGATGAGGCAGTAGATAAGACACTGCGAGATGTGTGTCTTGAGCTGGAGAAGCGTTACCAGTTGAAATTTCTGGAGATTGGAACAGATGAAGATCATGTTCATTTTTTAGTGCAAAGCGTTCCTTCATATAGTGTAACAAAACTGGTAACTCTGATTAAGAGTATCACAGCAAGTGAGATATTTCGCTTGTGTCCTCATGTCAAAAAACAACTCTGGGGCGGTGAGTTTTGGAGTGATGGATATTTTGCGAGTACTGTTGGTCGTGATGGCGATGAACACACGATAAGGAACTATGTTAAGGGACAAGGGAAAGAATATCAAAAGCTACACGAAGATAGGCAGCTTGCACTTTTCTAACTTTCCACATCTCACAGCTCTGATACCTCGCCCCTTGGGGCGGGGTCGTTCATTTGATCTATAAGCTCAGCATTGCTTGTCCAAGTGTATTGAGTTAATTTTAGAAGCAATTATTTCTATCGGGATTGACACTGCATGACCACTGCAGGTGATGGATCCCAGCAGCTTTATTGATTAAATAATCAGCTTTTAATTGCTTGTTTTGCTCTACCGTTAAAGAAGCTTTCTCAGGTACAAATCTTTCTTCGCTCCAGAATCTTATTCTGCAAAATTCATCGTTAGGATTGCAGAGTCTATTAATAGCGGCACTATAGATCGTTTTGTCGGTATGCTTACTATGATCGATAAGTACCAAATGTACAAATTTTCCCGAGTTTCCTAATTCCACGGCACGCACAACCTTCCACCCGATGCCGCTTTGCAACTGTGATGAAGATTCCGCAGCTGTCGCGTTATGTGCGTGTTCGTGGTTTTCGTCTTCGTGCTCGTGATCTTCGTCTCCATGAGAAAAAATACTAAATGGCAAAACAAGCAGTGTTAATAATAAAAAGAAGTTTAAAAATAATTTGTACATAAATTCTCCTCGGCAAAATGCCAATTTCCTGTAACTATATAATTCTTCGGTTGTACTTAACTTATTGCTTCCAGATAATTCTTACATTAGCTGGATGATCCTTGCAGCGGGCGAGTATACTCGAAAATCTAATTATGAACATTATTGACAATTCAATTATTATTAATAAAGTATGCGGAAATTTTCTGGATATTACTTTTAGTAAAAATTTTATAAATTTTTATACTAAGTTTATTCATCCAATTCGATTAATTATTTGTCGCGACTATTCATTTCGGTTAAAATTCGTTTTTTTCAGGCGCGTAGCTCAGTTGGTTAGAGCACCACCTTGACATGGTGGGGGTCGTTGGTTCGAATCCAATCGCGCCTACCAATTATCAAATAATATCCTTCTATTATTTTCGATTGCATTGGCTATGGATGGTGCATATCCAAATTTGCGTCACTTCCAGAAAAATGAGCGGAATGACACGGCTTTTATAATTCTTGACTAATGTTTCTGAGAATTGAGATGGATGTGGCTGACATGTCTGCCAGTATTCAATGAGATCAATCGCTTATTGCAAGGTTGTAATGCCACAGGATTGGGATTAAATAGAAGTAAAATTAAAATATGCTGCTCAATTTTATTGGGAGATAGGGTATGAAAATTATTAAATTATTAAATGTTAAAAATTTATTAAGTGTATTGTTGGTTTGCACCTTAATACTACAAACAACTTCTTATGTGATGGCAGAAAAAATTGGTAGTGTCTCGACTAAATTTAAAATTTTAGGCGCAAACGATAAAATTGTAATTGAAGCATTTGATGATCCGGATATTGCTGGTGCTACCTGTTATTTAAGTCGAGCCAAAACCGGGGGTGTTAGTGGCATGGTAGGAGTTGCTGAGGATACTTCAGATGCTTCAATCGCATGTCGGCAGATTGGTCCTATTTCTTTGCCAGAGAAAGTAAAGAATGGTGATGAAGACGGCGCCGAAGTTTTTAAAAAGAGTACGTCGCTATTATTTAAATCGTTGCAAGTTGTGCGGTTTTATGATGCCAAAAGAAATGTTCTGATTTATTTAACTTATAGCGACAGAATTATTGAGGGGTCACCCAAAAATAGTATTTCTATAATTCCAGTCACGCCATGGCATTAAGTAAACAAAGCGAGCGAAAAAAAATCATTTGCATTGATAGTATTTAAGAAATCCTACTATTATAATTACCAGTTATTTCTTACGAATTGTTTACTCCGGCAACATTATCTTCCATGCAATTATTTGCTTTTGGAATTAATCACAACACAGCGCCGCTGGATGTGCGCGAACAAGTTACTTTTCCTGAAAATACGATGGAGTATGCGTTACGCGATCTGGTTGGGCGTAATCCAATAAAAGAAGCTGCTATTGTGTCCACCTGTAATCGTACTGAGGTATATTGTTGCACCGAAAGACCGGAAGATGCTGTTGTATGGCTCGCTGATTTTCATCATTTGCCAACTCGTGAATTGGATCCCTACTTATACAAATTACCACGTGAGCAGGCTGTGAAACATGCGTTCCGGGTCGCCAGTGGTTTAGACTCGATGGTATTAGGTGAGCCGCAAATACTCGGGCAGTTAAAAAGTGCGGTTAAATCTGCAGAACACGCTGGGACATTAGGTTTATTGCTGCATAAGCTATTTCAACGCACGTTTTATGTGGCTAAGGAAGTTCGAACCTCGACAGAAATCGGTACAAGCTCTGTATCAATGGCTGCGGCGGCAGCGCGCTTAGCTGAACGAATTTTTGGCGATATCGGCGAACAGCGTGTTTTGTTTATCGGCGCTGGTGAAATGATTGAATTATGCGCTAATCATTTTGCTGCACGTAATCCCAAAAAAATCACGGTTGCCAACCGAACTACTGAACGCGCTGAAGCACTGGCAAATCGTTTTAATGCACAAGTCATTACTTTGAGCGATCTGCCTGAGCAATTGGCGCTACACGATATTGTGGTAACTTGTACCGCCAGTCCACTGCCTATACTTGGCAAAGGCATGGTAGAACGCGCAATTAAGATTCGCAAGCATCGGCCGATATTTATCGTTGATCTTGCTGTGCCGCGTGATGTTGAATCTGAAGTCGAAGAACTCGATGATGTTTTTCTTTACTATGTTGACGATTTATCAGAAATCGTCAAAGAAGGGCTGGATTCACGTCAGAATGCTGTTACACAGGCCGAAACCATCATTGACTCGAATGTGGTTGATTTTATGCGCTGGTTTGCCACACGGGAAATGGTTCCAACTATTCGCGCGTTACGTGACCAGGGTGAACGTTATCGTCGGCATGAGTTGGCTCGAGCTGTTAAATTGTTAGAGAAAGGTGAAGATCCCAAAAAAGTTATAGAGGCTCTGAGCAACGGCTTAACAAATAAATTCTTGCATGTGCCCTCCAATGCTTTGAATCAAGCAGCAGTCAATGAACGTGAAGAATTAGTCGAGTTGATTAATCGACTATACCAATTGCACCGTCCGCAATGAACAAAAATATCGCGGATCGACTCACTCGCTTGGGTGTGCGTTTAGACGAATTAAATCGTTTGCTGAGCAGCGAATCTGCAACAGCAGATATGGAAAATTATCGTAAGCTTACGCGTGAGCATGCAGAAATTGTTCCCATTGTTGAGCTTTATCGATCGTATCAACAATTTGAGCGCGATGTGCAAACTGCGCGGGAGATGCATACTGATTTGGATATGCGTGCTTTTGCTGAAGCTGAGATTCAAACTGGGAAAGAAAAACTCACTCAGATCGAATCAGAAATACAAAAGCAATTACTTCCGAAAGATCCCAATGATGAACGCAATATTTTTCTGGAAATCCGTGCTGGAACCGGTGGAGATGAATCCGCTTTGTTTGCCGGAAACTTGTTTCGCATGTACTCACGTTATGCAGAAAGACAGCGCTGGCAGGTGGAGATTATTTCGCAAAGTCTGTCGGAAATTGGCGGATATAAAGAGATTATTGCCAAAATTATTGGCCATGGTGCTTATTCGAAACTTAAGTTCGAATCAGGTGGTCACCGTGTTCAGCGCGTACCGGCAACTGAAACTCAAGGACGCGTGCACACCTCTACATGCACCGTGGCTGTTATGCCTGAAGCCGATGAAGTGAGCGAAGTGGTTTTGAATCCTTCTGAATTACGCATTGATACTTTCCGTGCTTCTGGCGCTGGCGGCCAACATATCAATAAAACTGATTCCGCCGTGCGTGTTACTCATCTGCCCACCGGGATTGTTGTGGAATGCCAAGATGGGCGTTCGCAGCACAAAAACAAGGCGCAGGCATTGAGTGTGCTGGCGGCGCGTATCCAAGACAAACAAATGAGTGCGCAGCATGCGGAGCAAGCAGCTACTCGGAAATCATTGGTGGGGACCGGCGAACGCTCGGAGCGGATCCGTACTTACAATTTTCCCCAGGGGCGGGTAACCGATCATCGCATCAATCTGACGCTTTATAAGATGGATCAGATTATGGATGGGGACATTGATGAACTTTGTTCGGCGCTCATAGCTGAGCATCAGGCTGAGTTGTTAGCCGCATCAGTACAAGAATAATCAATTACCTTTGATCATTCTGAATAATTGCTATGCAACCTGTAACAATTTCGCAAGCATTAGCTGCCGCATACTCAACTATTAACAAAATTGATGCAATCTTATTGTTGCAGCATGTGTTAATCGTAAATCATGCATTTTTGTTGACTTACCCTGATCAAATACTGACTGGACAGCAATTCGAGAAATTTTCTAGCCTAGTTCAGCAGCGTATTGAGGGACTACCGGTAGCATATTTAATTGGGGAGCGTGCATTTTTTGATCTGACTCTTAAAGTCACAGAAGCCGTATTAATTCCTCGTCCTGAAACTGAATTACTGGTTGAGTGGGCGCTCAAACTGATACCGTTTGATAAATTTTGTAATGTATTGGACTTGGGAACAGGTAGTGGTGCGATCGCAATTAGCATTGCCAAACATCGCCCTCAAACCCAGGTCGTTGCAGTTGATTTGTCGCCAGCTGCGGTCGATGTTTGCAGAAGAAATGCAGACATTCTAAAAGTGGCTAATCTAAATGCCATTAACGGGAATTGGTTTGATGAACTTTCAGGAGAGAATTTCGATCTGATTGTATCGAATCCACCTTATGTGGCTGAAGATGACCCTCACTTGCTACAAGGTGATCTGCGATTTGAACCAAGAATAGCTTTGTCAGCTGGGGAACATGGTATGGCCTGTATCACTCATATTATTAATGCAGCGCCTAACTATCTGAGTAAGGATGGGTGGTTATTGCTGGAGCATGGTTATGATCAGGCTGAAGCATGCAGAAAATTGTTACGTGGTATGGATTTTTGTAATATTTTTTCTTATCCAGATTTGGCTGGCATAATGCGAGTAAGTGGCGGTCAGTTGAATTTATCAATCTAAACCATATAACTATATTATGGTTCTAATGTACTAATTAATGATGTTGTTTTCTTGTTTCTATATAAAATATTTTGGAATAATCTTTGGGAGAAATGAACGCTATGAACGTTGAAGATTTAATCGAGCAACAAATTACGGCACATCCGGTAGTACTCTACATGAAAGGCACTTTAGACCAACCGCAATGTGGCTTCTCAGCGAATGCTGTGAATATTCTTAAAGCTTGTGGTGTTGATGACATTTTCTCGGTTGATGTTCTGGCAGATCCGGAAGTCAGGCAAGGGATCAAGGATTTTTCCAATTGGCCCACGATACCTCAGCTGTATGTGAATGGTGAATTTATCGGCGGTTCGGATATCGTGACTGAGATGTATCAATCTGGAGAGTTACAGAAACTATTTGAGAACTGATCCCAGTTAAGATAGCTAGCAACGATTCAGGGTGTTTACATCGATAAATGGCTGAATCGTGCTGCAGATTTTTTATTTCAAGCTAATTGATTGCCGTTGCAATCACCCAATATCGCGCAAACTTCCCCACCGCAATAAATAACAGTGCCCACAACCAATTAGCTCGCAGCCATCCGGCAGCCACACATAACACATCACCTATTAGCGGCGTCCAGGATAAAAGCAGTATAGGAGTGCCGTGCCGACGTACCCACTCCAGACTTCGCATATTACCCTCCAATTTTTTATGCAATGTTTTCTCATCCGGTAGTAGCCGACCAATGAGATATGAACTCATTCCGCCCAATGTATTACCGATGGTTGCTAAAATAAGCGCTTGCCAGTGAAGATCGGGATATGCCAGCAAAACGCCCACAAGCACAGCTTCCGATCCACCCGGAAGGAGAGTGGCAGCCAAAAAACTGCTGGTGAATAAAGCCAGCAGACTAGATTGTTCATCCATAACATAATCCGGAATTAGAAAGTGTCATAGTTTAACCTGATATTCTGTAACGCGGCGAAAGGTGAAAAACAGCGCAAGATCTGAGTGAATTTAATCAAGTGTTGATGAAGATAGCGGATGAACAGGATTGAATACTAGCGAGCTAGGTGGCTACCATAGGTCATGTATCGTATGATTAGAAAGCTATCAAGAAGCGCAAGCTACTTCCAGTTATACCGGAAGTAACTTAAAGTGGCTTACTTGAGAGAAGAATAAAAACAAAATACTATGGAAAAATATTTTGTTCGAGGGGTATCAGAGAGCAAAGACAACCATGTCGGCGGTAATCGAGTTGAAATTGACGCCAACCATTTCAATATATGCTGCACCACCGACGAACTCAGCCGTGAAGCCGCTGTCTCCTTTGTCCTCTATGTTGGTAATGTGTGAAACCAATTCTGAGACTTGAGTGACTCCAAGCTTAGAAGAATCAAAAAACAAGCGGTCCTCGCCAATTGTGAAGTCGGCAATCTGAAAATTTCCAACCCCATAAAAACCAAAGGTATCGTTACCCGCTCCACCATTGAGTCTGTCAAAATCCCCTGCTCCAGGGCTAATGAAACTAACGGGTACAGTGCCACCTGCAAGGAGCAGATCGTCACCATTACCCCCAAATAATCTTTCAGTGCCTTCTTGACCATCCAGAATGTCGTCGCCGTCGCCGCCGTTTAGAATACCATTGCCGGCACCGCCTGTAATGGTATCGTTACCTGCACCACCGTCGATTTCATCATGGCCAGGACCACCCGTGAGAATATTGTCCAGTTCATCACCGATAATGAGTAAGTCATTGTCATCGAATCCGGCAGACCCGATACCTTCAAATGGAATGTTATCGATAAATTTAATAGATCCCGATCCCAGATTCGGACGGTTTGTTGTAGTAACTGCCATAATGTGGCCTCCTAACTTTGTATTGAATCGATGTAATTATTTAACACCTCATTAAGTGGATAATAATGAGAATGATTCCTATTATAATAAATAATGGTTAAAATGCAATCATTGATATGAATCGTTATTGAAATAGGCTAGATGAAGTGATTATTGCAATTATCAGAAACAACACATTGATCGGCGTCTTATGACTTCGGAACTTGAAGGATCATTGCACCGAGTGAAGGATCTAATCGCAGTCGGTAAATTCAATGATGCGGACGAGTTGTTGGGGCCGCTTAAAAGCGAAAATCCTTTGTCGCAGGATATTGCACGTTTATGGTGTTCCTTGGCGATGCGCACCGGTCGGGCGGTTGCAGTACCAGCTTATGCAACAACAATTTATGAGCATGTGCAAGGTGATTTTTATAAAGCGCATTGGGCGCATGTGCTGGGTACCGCAAGTTTTATTCTATTGGATCTGCCAGCAGCGCAAGCGCATTTTACGGCGGCTTTAAATCATTTGATAGCACTGGCTAAATCCGGAAAAATCCCGCCGCAAAAGGAAAAAGCCAAACAGTTGCAAACCGAGGCGAATGTTTTTGTCTCCGGGAAAGCGGAAAAATTGTTGTGGACCACCTGTGCGCAATTAGCTCAATTGAATATCCCAGTATTTCCTTTTGCTGGCACGCTGCTGGGTTTGGTGCGTAACGGCCGTTTATTGGATTTTGACAAAGACATCGATATTGCGGTACGAATGGAATCCTGGGATGCTTGTTGTGCCGCTCTCGAACAGGCAGGATGGGCAAAGGTGCCAATGCGCATTGAATATGCCAATTATCGTGATTATGTACATCCGGAATTGGGTATTACGCTGGATGTCTGCGGTTTGCGAGACAGAGGCAAACAAATTGTGGGGGGGTTTGCTTTGCCCGGTTATCCGGATGACTATCAACGGGTATCGGTTTTTCCAAAATTTGATTTGATGCAACGAAATGCCGACTATGGCAGCGTCTGGTTTCCACGTCAGCCGGAAAAGATTCTACGGGCATTTTATGGCGATTGGCGCACACCTAATCCCAATTGGGATACTGTGGTGTCTGCGCTCAATCTGGAGAATTTTACATTGCTGGTGCGTTGCTATGCGTATCACCGGCTGACACAACATTGGTTACTGGGAGACTTGGCCAAAGCATGGTGTTATGCGCACCAGATTGCGTTAAAAGATCCCGATGACGTGCTTGCATTGCGTAGCCGCCAATGGATGGAGCGTGCCATTGTGCGATTAAACCGCGAAATGCCGCTGTGGCCGAAAAATCAGTTACAGAAGCGCGTATATACGCGCATGGTGGCTGATTTATTTCACGAAGGCCATATCAATTTTCTCCGGGAGGCACGTGCATTGGGAACGCATTTGACAGTCTGCGTGGTGTCCGATCAACGCGTACTAGAAAATAAAGGAAAATTCCCCGTTATGAAACAGGCGGAGCGCGCTGCAGTTGTGGCCGCTTGTAAATATGTCGATGCCGTCATGACGGAAACACCGCCGAGAGTTACCCAGGAATATATGCTAGAGCATGGTTTCGATATTTATACTTTTGCTTGTGCATCTGAACAGGAGCGTCAGGAGAAATACAAATTATGTAACATGTTGTCGGCTGAAATGATACAGGAGCTGTCATATACTCCTGGGATTTCCACTTCTGATTTAGTCCTGCGCATTCAGGAAGGTGCAGGGAGAAAACAAACAGATGCGAAGAGTTAACCGCACACATCAGATTTGAAGTATATGGAAAGAAGAAGCTGAAATACCGCTGTATTATATCCCTTATAATAGAAGGGTAATATCATATCATGGCATTTTCAAAAATGAGGTTATTAGAAGATGACCAGATTTGATATTATGGATATTGAACGTCGTAGATTTTTGCAATACAGCTTTATGGGTTTGGGGGCGTTTTTTGGTGGTATTTTACTACCAAAACCTGCCAGAGCTGCAGCTTCTTCGTTGTTGTCCTTGGGTAATTTGGAGCCAGCAGATGCTAATGGCATATGCTTGCCACAGGGCTTTACCTCTCGAATTGTGGCGCACTCAGGGCAGAAACTTTTTGGCTATATCTGGCACGCCGCTCCCGATGGCGGTGCTGTTTTTCGTGTTAAGAATGGTGGCTGGATATACGTTTCCAACAGCGAGATTGACGATGGAGGCGGTGGTGTGGGTGCATTACGCTTCAATCCTCAGGGAGATATTATTGATGCGTATTCCATTTTGAATCAGACTTATCGAAATTGTTCTGGTGGTAAAACTCCGTGGTGGACTTGGTTGTCTTGTGAAGAAGTTGATAGAGGACAGGTATGGGAATGCTATCCATCAGGGAGAAAAGCCGCGCAACCCAGAAGCGCTTTAGGCTTATTTCGGCACGAAGCGGTTGCTGTGGATTTCGTACGAAAGCAAATTTATCTAACCGAAGATGAGACGGATGGATGCTTATATCGTTACACAGCTTATTCATTTGATACGGAAGGGAAACCTGATTTGGATAATGGAGTTCTGGAAATTGCCGAGGTCATTGATAAAAATACCGGGGCAGTGCACTGGAATGTTGTGCCCGACCCATTGGCAACCTTTCTTCCTACACGTAAACAAATCTCTAACTGTACTCAGTTTAATGGTGGAGAAGGTATCTGGTATCGACACGGTATTGTCTATTTTTCAACCAAGGGTGATAACCGAGTGTGGGCGTATGATGTTCTAAAACAATCCCTGAGTATTATCTACGATGCAGCATTATATGCAGAGCCTGTACTTACTGGAGTGGACAGCATCACGAGCAATGCCGCAGGAGAATTATTGATTGCTGAAGATGGCGGCAACATGCAGCTTGTTGCTTTGGCAAAAGGTAAGGTTAGGCCGATATTGCGAATCGTTGGCCAGGATGGTTCTGAAATAACCGGGCCTGCTTTTAGTCCAGATGGGTCACGCCTATATTTTAGCTCGCTACGCGGCAAAACAGGATTGGTTGAAAATGGCGTGACCTATGAAATTACGGGGCCATTCTAAAAGAAACCGATGCATTCCCGATAGCAGCGTCGTCTGCTAACGTACCAGATTTGTGAAATTTCCAACGGATGGGGGCGATGCTAAGTCGGTTCTTGTGAACGTAAATACGAACAGTACGGTGTGCTCATTAAAATGTGTGTTAGCCATGAATGCTGCCGTGCCAACGAAATGACCTGATGGTATCTCAAAGATATCCAAATGAAATTTGGAATATCCTGTCTGATAATCAGCCTCATAAAGTGATAGCTTGGGTAATGAAATGGGGATTAAAGCCGCCGTAATCGGAGGAACCCCAAAGAAAGTGTTGCCATATTCGGTTCCTAAGGAATCGACTACAATATTCATGCGATAGGTAGCAGACTCTTCTTGTGCGATATAACCCTGCTGCCCTAGCCAGCCCGCAATAATCCCCTTCACTAAGTCTTTATCCCCGCTCATTCCGAATAGATCAAGTTTAACCACAGAGCCTTTAGGAATAGGCAAAGAGAAATCTGATGGTTTGGCAAGACTGCGCATTACCGCTTCACTTATTAACAACTGTTCGGTTGGTGTTCTGGCTGAATTTGTTATTTTTTGGGTGGTTGTGCATCCTGCCAAATATCCTGTTAAAACGATACTTAGACATAATCCTCTAATTATTCTGATCTGCATTAGTTTGGCTCCTTTTTGTTCTTTCACTTTTTAATTAGAGTTTTGTTCACAAGAAACGCAATAAACTTTGTGGATAGCGGTATTTTAGTGAGCGGTAAATGCGGCAGATTGGATATAGAATGATCAGCACCAGCAACGTGATCCAGTAAGTTTGTTCCAAGCTGCCGCGCTCGAATAGCGGTTTCAGTGCTAGTAGCACGCAGAAGTGCGCTAGATAAAAGAATAGTGCAGTTTGTCCGAAGACAAGCACGGGGCTGTTGGGGTTAATGGCTTTTTTAATGGACTCAAGACGCATCAGCAGCGCAAGAACAATTGCCATCAAACCGAGTTCCAGCAAGGTGTAGGCGAGACTTGGCGGATATTTGCTAACATGCAGCCATTGTATCAGCGTATTTCCTTCCAAGTGCATGAACATATTGCCGTAACCATCCAGCCCGCGAATCACCACAAACAAAATCAGCATGAACCAGCCGATGGTCATCAGCATACGGTTAACTGCCCATGAATCCGATTGTGCTGCGATGAGCCGTTGACCGAACACCCAACCCAATAGCATGATGCCCAGCCACGGTAATGCAGGGTAGAGCGCGGTGTAGGTTTCGCCGAATACAGGCGCGAAAGTGATTGCCAGCCAGAAGGGAACCTTGCCGCCTGGTTGCCACAGTTCCATGAGCAATAATTCGCTGCCGACAATGAGCAATAGTGCTAGAAAGAAAGCCATACGGATTCCGAGCCGTTGTAGATAAACCATCAACATCATGCTGATGCCGATGGCATAGAGCACCTGAAATATGGGTTTGCCAGAAACCAGCGAGAATAAGCCTAAATCAATTAAAGCAATAAAAGCACCGCGGAACAGTAATTCGCGGTCAATGACCGCATTACTGATGCCTTGCTGCCGTTGCTGGAAATTGCTGATGGCAATGGATATGCCTGCCAAAAAAATAAAAGTGGGCGCGCAGATGTGAGTGATCCAGCGAGTGAAAAATTGATCGGCCGGAAATTGCAGACCAGGTTCATACAGCAGTATGGAATCCGCAAAGATTCGATTGGTATTGAAATACCATGAGGCATGGTCCAGCGCCATCAGAATCATGACAATTCCACGTAGCCAATCAATGGCGGCGATGCGTTGTGTGTTTTTATCGAATGGAATGGTCATTGATTCTTGCAAGTAAATCAACTAGACGAAAAATTCAGTACATAATTGTGTCTACAAACTAAAGTAGCACCAAGTTATTTCTATGTATGAGCTCTGATTCATCTACGTATCCTAATATGGCTTCTATTTTACTACTGGCTTGCTTCAGAATTTTTTGTGTTTCTAGGGCACTGTAATTTATCAAGCCGCGTGCTATTTCTTTGCCTTCTTCGTCGAGACAGGATACAGTTTCTCCGCGCTCAAATTCACCATCTACGGCAATGACGCCGATGGGTAATAAACTTTTTCTATCAACACAGAGTGCTTTTACAGCACCTTGATCCAATGTGACGTAACCGCGTACTTGCAAGTAATCAGCTAACCATTGCTTGCGTGCGGCCAACACAGGCACTCGGGCCAAGAAGTGCGTACCGATAGTTTCATCTTGGCTCAGTCGCACCAACACGTTGTTTTCGTGACCGGATGCGACGATAGTATTTGCACCGCTGCGCGCAGCGCGTTTGGCAGCGATTACTTTGGTTTGCATGCCGCCGCGGCTGATACCGCTACCGACACCACCGGCCATTTTTTCCAACGTAGGATCACCTGCATTGACCTCATTTAATAGTTTTGCATCTGAATTTCTGCGTGGATCGCTCGTATATAAACCAGCCTGATCGGTCAGTATTACCAGCGTATCAGCTTCAACTAGATTGGTTACCAGTGCCGCTAGTGTATCGTTGTCGCCAAAGCGAATTTCATCAGTTGCTACGGTATCATTTTCATTAATAATGGGAATGATGTTAAGTTTTAATAATGTCATCAAGGTTGAACGAGCATTAAGATAACGTTTCCGATTGGATAAGTCTTCATGAGTCAAAAGTACTTGGGCGGTTTGCAAATTGTATTGTGAAAAATTTGAAGCATAAGCTTGTGCCAATCCCATTTGTCCTACCGCAGCCGCAGCTTGCAATTCGTACAGTGCGGTAGGGCGGGTTTCCCAGTTTAGTCGTTGCATACCTTCGGCAATTGCACCTGAAGAAACCAGAATGATTTCTTTACCCATCTGTTTTAACGTGGCAATTTGTGCTGCCCAACCGGCCAGTGCGGTATGGTCGAGCCCCTTGCCCTCATTGGTGACCAGACTGCTGCCTACTTTGATGACAACGCGGCGTGCTTGCTTTAACATTGATTTGGTAACTCGTCCTCTGGAATAGAACTGTCAGGTTGTGGTGGCAAATGCTGTTCCAGATATTCCATGATGGCATAGGTTAGATGTTTGCACCCTTCACCTGTTAACGCTGAAATAATAAAGTAATTTTCTTTCCATTCCAATTTATCGACAAATTGACGGCATAGCTCGTCGCGTTCTTGTTCTGGCATCATGTCGGTTTTATTCAATACCAACCAGCGCGGTTTTTGGTATAAAGATTCGTCATATTTCTCAAGTTCATTGACAAGTGCTTGTGCTTCATGAACGAGATCGGTTTCTACATTGAGCGGCATCATGTCGATCACATGTAATAATAGTCGGGTGCGAGTCAGATGCTTCAAAAAGCGATGACCTAATCCAACGCCTTCGGCAGCACCTTCGATCAGTCCAGGAATATCCGCCATGACAAAGCTGCGATTATGATCGACTCGAACCACACCGAGATTCGGCTGTAAGGTTGTAAATGGGTAATCTGCAACCTTTGGACGAGCGGCTGATACAGCGCGGATGAGCGTGGACTTCCCAGCGTTTGGCATGCCGAGTAATCCTATATCAGCGAGAACCTTGAGCTCTAGTTTCAGCTCGAATTCCTGCCCCGGTTCACCATGGGTGAACTGACGTGGTGCGCGGTTGGTGCTGGATTTAAAGTGCAGATTGCCAATTCCGCCAGATCCACCTTTGGCCAAAAGAATTTTTTGTTGATCATGAACCAGATCTGCGATGGTTTCATCGGTGTTGATATCTTTGATTATCGTGCCTACGGGCATGCGCAGCATGATATCCTCGGCACTTTTGCCATAGCGATCCGAGCCTTGTCCATTCTGGCCCTTCTTGGCTCGGTGGATGCGAGCAAAGCGATAATCAATTAGAGTGTTAATATTGCGATCCGCCACCGCAAATACACTACCGCCACGTCCGCCGTCGCCGCCATCAGGCCCGCCTTTAGGGATGTATTTCTCCCGCCGGAAGCTTGCGACGCCATCGCCGCCTTTGCCCGCATAAACCTCGATAACCGCTTCATCAATAAATTTCATAAGTACCGGATTGTATTTTCCTAAGAGTGTAATCCTGCAAACAAAAAAGCCCCATCACATCTGACAGGGCTTTTTGAGTAAGTGCGTTATTCTATTTCTATTCTTTATGCAGGTATCACGCTTGCTGTTTTACGCCTAAATGCACCTTTTATGCTGAAGCTCACTTTTCCTGTCACTTTGGCAAATAGAGTATGATCCTTACCGATGCCTACATTTTCTCCCGGATGAACTTGTGTGCCGCGTTGTCTGATAATGATTGACCCTGCTGAAATTAATTCACCACCATAGCGCTTGACTCCAAGACGTTTTGAGTGTGAATCGCGCCCATTTCTTGAGCTTCCGCCTGCTTTCTTATGTGCCATTTATCAACTCCTTAAGCTGAAATGCCCGTAATTTCAATTTCAGTGTAATTCTGCCGGTGACCTTGATGCCTTTGGTAGTGTTTGCGACGCCGCATCTTGAAAATGCGAATCTTATCGTGACGTCCTTGCCCGAGTACAGTTGCGCTGACTGTTGCACCACTAACCAGTGGTGTTCCCACCGATACTTTGTCATCTTTGGCAACCATCAATACTTGATCGATAATAAGCTCGCTGCCAGTTTCCACTTTCAGCTGCTCTATTTTCAATTTCTCACCCACCTGAATTTTATATTGCTTACCGCCGGTTTTTATGACCGCATACATGTTTTAACTCCATACTTCCCTTATACAGAACCGCGAATTATACATAAATAACCCTTGATTGTGGTGGAAAATTTCTAACGATTAATCATTCTGCTTGACACTTGGGTATTGTCATTCCTAACATAGCGTTTTCTACAAGGTAATATTGTGTCAATCGAACATATAAGAAGTTTTATTGCTCAAGATATGAGCATAGTCGACAATGTCATACGGGATAAATTACATTCCCATGTCCTGCTGATTCGTCAAGTTAGTGAGTATATCATTAACAGTGGTGGCAAGCGTTTGCGTCCTGCCTTAGTCATATTATCCGCGGGCGCTTTTGGTTACTCTGGAAAATTCCATTATAACTTGGCAGCCGTTATTGAGTTTATTCATACCGCAACGCTATTGCACGATGATGTGGTGGATGAATCGGAGTTGCGGCGCAATAGAGAAACCGCCAATGCATTGTTTGGCAATGCAGCCAGCGTTTTAGTAGGGGATTTTCTTTATTCTCGCGCGTTCCAGATGATGGTGGATGTCGACAATATGCGTGTGATGCAAGTGCTTGCTGATGCGACCAACACAATTGCTGAGGGTGAAGTTTTACAGTTACTCAATTGCCGTGATCCACAAGTCTCCGAAGAAAACTATCTGCAAGTAATTCGATTTAAAACAGCTAAATTATTCGAAGCAGCAAGCCGACTAGGCGCAATATTAGGTAATGCCACACCCGAAGAAGAAAATGCGATGTCAATTTATGGTATGCATTTAGGAACCGCGTTTCAGCTTGTCGATGACATGCTAGATTATTCTGGTAATAATCAAGATATTGGAAAAAATTTAGGTGACGATCTGACTGAAGGAAAACCTACACTGCCGCTAATATATGCCATACGTATGGGTACAGAGGAACAAGCTAATATTATTCGCAAGGCAATTGAAGATGGCGGAAAAGATGGTTTTGAACCCGTCCTGAATGTGATTCGCCAAACAGCAGCTTTAGAATATACAAAAAAATGTGCTGAAGATGAAGTAGCAACTGCAGTGGCTGCAATAGTTTCCCTGCCAGATTCAGAAAATAAAAAGTGCCTGTTGCAATTAGCAAGTTTCGCGGTTACACGCAATCATTAAAATGATTAGAGTTTGGATCGATTGTATTCATTTGGCCAAAAATTCCTAACCTGAATCGTTAGAAAATTGTTCCTGAGAGACTTGCCATATCAATTCTCGCTTGATTCCGCATCAATCTTCCCGGTTTGCCGGCAGTTTTTCCTGTTTCAGTATATTTGGACAAAACAACAAGTGATTGACAAAAACCGACATGGTTATACACGGTCAATTGAATCTATTTGTTCTAAAGTGATGCTATTTTGAAATTGACTACTAACCTTTATTACATTCATGATCCTATGTGCAGTTGGTGCTACGCATTCAGCCAAAGCTGGACTGCATTGCAACAGGATTTGCCACCAGACATAGAGATTGTTTATCTCGCGGGCGGGCTCGCACCAGATGCCACCGAGCCGATGCCACTCGCAACGCAAAAAATAGTGCAGCAGGCATGGCAACGCATTGAGCAAACTGTTCCTGGAGTGCGCTTCAATTGGGATTTCTGGTCGCGTAACACACCTATTCGTTCAACCTATCCGGCCTGCCGGTCTGTGCTGGCAGCCAAAAAGCAACGCGCGGATGCTGAAGCGGAAATGATACGTGCTATACAGACTGCATATTATCAACAAGCAAAAAACCCCTCACTGATAGAAACCTTGCAAGCGTGCGCCCGTGAGATTGGATTAGACGCGCAAACCTTTATCGAAGATTTGAAGAGTACAGCGATAGAAAATGAATTGCAGCATCAAATTCAACAGGCAAGAAGCCTGGATGTTTATTCTTACCCCTCCCTGCGGCTGGTACGTAACCATACCGCATTCCCCATTGCTATTGATTATCTGAATCATCGCGTCATGCTGGATGAAATAACAACTATCAGACTCAAATAGTAGTCAAGCTCCCTTGCTTCCTAAGATCATTTCTACAGATTGTTTTTCAATGATAAGCAGTTAGAAATCATTGCGTGTGTGGTTGAGCCTTTTAGTACATTTTCTCCCGCTTTTTGCCTAATTAATGGTTCAAAAATTAAAGTATCAATGTCCTCCTGTCGTAAAGCAAGGGGGAAATTTATCTAAATTATCCATTAACTTAATGATAATAATCTCTATTTTATATAGAGAGCTCTGAAATTTCTTTCAAAAAATATTTTTTATTGTGAAATAAATTAGTTATTAGAACTATTTAATCACTTCCGGGTTTAATTCCCCGCCCTTTGAGGCGAAGGCTGGTTGAAAACCAGCAGATTGAAGAGCGAAGTTAATACTCCGCTGCTTGCGGCGGAGTGCTTTATTGCGATACCTATTTTATTTGCAGCACATATAGTTCATAAGAAACATTTTTAAATTGAGTAAAAATGAAATATGACTCCGTGTTGGATTAATTGGCGTCACATATAAAGAGGCTTTCTGTATGAAAAAAATCATTCTTCTTGTGCTTGTTTTATGTGTCATTTATGCCACTTTATTTTCAGAAAGAGCTAGATTGGACAGGGAAGTTGATCGTTTATGCGTGATCGACAGGGGTATCAGAGTGTATGAAATGATAGAGCTACCGCCGGATAAGTTTGATAGCTGGGGAGAAATTAACTTTTACCGTCCGACTCAGGGTGAGAATACGCTTGGGTCGGAATATCTCTACCAATGGGATATTTACTATTTCAAAAAGGATGATCCCGTTTTACAGGGGGCTCAGGAAGCTTCAATGAGGCAGGATCATATCAAGATTATTAGAAGAACAGATATGAAATTATTGGGGGAATTTGTGAAATATCACAGAGCAGGGGGCGACTTGTCTGGCCTTTGGATGCCTTCTTCATACCATTGTCCTGTCAGTTCAAAAGGAAATGAAGGTATATTTTTTAAGGAAATTTTTATTAAATCCACTGAGGAGAACGTCGAATGAATAATGTCAGTACATATCATTTGCAAGCTGTATTCTCGCAGGCGGCATACGGTACGTTCTCAGGAAGAAGAATACGCACGATCGAATTAACTGAAAATGATGTCAGCATATCTGCGTCTCAAGCTGCCATTTTTACCGAAAATTGGCAAGTTGCAGATCAATATACCGATCCAATCACTGGGGTTTCGGCGACTGTTTTTGAGGCAAAAGAAGGCGGCACTAAATATCTTGCAATACGCGGAACAGAATTTGCGGTAAGTGATTTGTTCATTGATGGAGTATTATCCTCAGCGATACCTCCAATTCTCAATCCTCAATTTATTGCACTCAAATTGCAGATTGATGCTTGGCTGAATGATCGCAGTGCCTTGCAAGGTCGAGCTTTACCGTTGCTGGCCATAGTCTGGGTGGTTATCTGGCCGTTGCCATTAAGCAAAATTATATGCAAGTAACCGAAGCTTATCTTTACAACGCACCGGGCGTAAACGGTTTGCTGGGCAATTTGGCGGATGCGGTGAGTGGCGTTCTTGGTATAAGCAACATAGCAGCTGATAACATTTGGAACCTACGCGGTTCCGAGGGTTTTCCCATCATTGCAGGTCTAGGTTACCAACTTGGTTTGCCTGTCAGTATCCAAACAGAAGCATCGACCAATAATCACAGTATTAGTCTGCTAACCGACGCTCTGCCCGTTTATTCAGTCTATTCTGAACTGGCGCTCAATCTGAATCAAGAGCAACAGAGCAAACTGATCGATGCCTTCGGTTCGACCAAGGATATGGCTGGAGCATCCAACAGCAAAACGCTTGAATCCGAGTTCGATCCTTTCATTTTTGAAGGAAAGTGTAGAAATGGTCACTGAGTGGAGTCAAGCCGCATGAAAAAAATAATTTTTCTTATGCTTCTTTTATCGGTCATTTATGCCACTTTCTTTTCAGAGAAAGCCCGGCTGGACAGGGAAGTTGATCGCTTGTGCGCGATCGACGGGGGTATCAAAGTGTATGAAACGGCAGAACTACCGCCGGATAAGTTTGATAAGAAATATGGCCAGATTAATTTTTATGACCCAACTCAAGGAGTAAATGCACTGGGGCCTGAATATATCTACCAGTGGGATATGCATTATTACAAAAAAGGGCATCCTGTTTCGCAAGGTGCTCACGAAACTGTCATGCGAAGAGATCATTTTAAAATCATTCAGAAATCGGATATGAAATTGCTGGGTGAATTCGTGAAATACCATAGAGCCGGTGGTGATTTTCCGGGGCCGTGGATGCCTTCATCGTATCACTGTCCTGGCACATTAAAAGCTAGTTCGACCATATTACTGCATGAAGTTTTCGTTAAATCTACTGAGGAAGATAACTAATGAATAATATCAATAAATATTTTATTCAGTCTGAGTTGGCGCAAGCGGCATATGGTACGTTTTCAATTGGCTTAATAGATGTTGAGGATCTGACCAGTGGCGATGTTGAAATGCCTTCCTCCCAAGCCGCCGAATTCGTCAGAAATTGGCAAATTGTAGATCAATATACAGATCCAATCACTGGGGTTTCGGCGACTGTTTTTGAGGCAAAAGAAGGTGGCACTAAATATCTTGCAATACGCGGAACAGAATTTGTGGTAAGTGATTTGCTCATTGATGGAGTATTATCTTCAGCAATACCTCCAATTCTCAATCCTCAATTTATTGCACTCAAATTGCAGATAGATGCTTGGCTGAATGACCCCAATGTCCTGCAAGGTCAGAGCTTTACCGTTGCTGGCCATAGTCTGGGTGGTTATCTGGCTGCTGCTGTCAAGCAAAATTATACGCAAGTAACCGAAGCTTATCTCTACAACGCACCAGGCGTGGGCGGTTTGCAGGGTAATTTGGCGGATGCGGTGAGTGGCGTTCTTGGCATAAGCAGCATAGCAGCTGATAACATTTGGAACCTACGCGGTTCCGAGGGTTTTCCCATCATTGCAGGTCTAGGTTACCAACTTGGTTTGCCTGTCAGTATCCAAACAGAAGCATCGACCAATAATCACAGTATTAGTCTGCTAACCGACGCTCTGGCCGTTTATTCAGCCTATTCTCAGCTGGCACCTAGTCTGAATCAGGAACAATTGAGCAAACTGATCGATGCCTTCGGTTCAACTAAGGATATGGCTGGAGCATCCAACAGCAAAACGCTTGAATCCGCACTTGATGCTTTGCGCAGCATTTTACTAAATCCTGCGGATGGCAGCATGGTGCTGGGTGATAATCAGAAGACGGAAACGGGCAATCGCGACAAATTTTATACCAACCTTTATGAATTACAGAACAGCGTTCAATTTAAAGATTCTGTGGGCAAGGCCCAGTTAGCATTGCTGCTCGACCTATCCGCCAGCGATATTATTACCAGGATTGAGAGCGATGGTCAGCAGGGTCTGGCAGCGCGCTTTGCGCTGGTGGCGCTCAATCCTTTCATTATTGAAGATACAAGTATTGATTATGGTGTTTTCAATTCGAATGGGGCGCTTGATCGTTTCAGTCCGGAGAGTGGTTCGGGTGCGCTGACATCATCATATTTGGTAGATCGCATGGCGATGTTGGTACGCAAGAACTGGTTCAATATTGAGGACAAAAACCCGCTGGATTCGACAGTCACGTTCAGTTCAGGCAATCATAGCTATCAAAATATTAATGATTACTATGAAGATGCGGCTACGGGTTACAAGATTTCACAAGGTGAGTTATCAGGCAGTACACCACGTTATTTTTTTGGTGGCGACGATGCGGATAATCCTGCAGCATCGGCCGTTGAAGATCACTTTTATGGCGGCGGTGGTGATGATACGTTGAAAGGTCTTGAAGGCAACGATTATCTGGAAGGTGGCACGGGTTTAGATACTTATATTATCAATCCTGGTGACGGCATTGATACCGTGCTGGATACGGATGGAGCTGGAATTGTTCAATTCGGTTCCGTGATCGCGCAGGGCAGAAGCGGTGTGACCAACAATAAAGATTGGATAAGAATCGGCGACACATGGACAGACCAGAAGAACGACTTGGTTTATTTGCTTGCTGTTCAAGACAACGGCACGTATGACTTGTTGGTAAGTTTTGTTGGCACCAGTGGCAGCGCCAGGGCACGGATAAAAAATTGGAGCGATGGCAAGCTTGGGATAACGCTTGGCGATAATGCAGTTGCCGAAGCACCGGTATTGGATCGTATCATCCTAGGCGATCTGAAACCCGAGAAACCAATTGATTATGACGAGTTTGGTAATGTTGTTGTGGGTGCGGAAGAGCAGGTGGATCGTGAAGATATGCTGTATGGAAGTGCCGAGAATGATCATATTCGAAGTCTCGGCGGTGATGACGAAGTCGATGGGAAGGATGGTAAAGACCGTATCGAGGGCGGAAGTGGAGAAGATATCCTCGCTGGAGGTAAAGATGACGACATCATACTGGGAGGCACTGATAGTGACATTATTAGAGGACAACTGAACAACGATAGGCTTTTTGCGGAGATCGAGTACACCTTGGATGCTGCTTATGCGCTGAGCAAAATCCAGGCTGGAAGCGGGGAAAGGGGCGATCTGCTTGATGGCGGCGTAGGCAATGATACGCTCATTGGTAATGCTGGTAATGACATTCTCATGGGCGGTGCCAGTAAAGATATTTTGATAGGTTTGGGTGGGAACGATACGATTGAGGGCGATAGAAATGTCGAATCAGTAGATCGCGACTGGAAAGTTAATCGTACAACAGACAAAAAAGATGATGTTACCATCTATACCCGGGAATATAACTTCGGCGTGTCACTTGCAGAAGTTGCGATGGTAACTGGTGATGACGATGTCATTTCCAGCGGTGCTGGAAATGATTGGATTTTTGCGGGGGGTGGTAACGATTCCATTGATGCGGGCGCCGATAGTGATCTGATTTTTGGTGATGCAGGTAACGATACCATCCTTGGACAAGATGGAGATGATACTGTTATAGGCGACAATTATCATGCGAATTTAGATCCATCTTTGCATGGTAACGATTATTTAAGTGGCGGTAACGGTAACGATCTGCTGATTGGCGGAGGAGGCTCCGATTATCTGGCAGGTGGCGCAGACAGGGATATACTCGTTGGTGATGACAGTGGAATTACTTTGCTGTATCAGGGCGACGATTTTCTCGATGGAGGCACAGGCGAAGATCAGCTTTTTGGCGGAGGCGGTAACGATACGCTCATTGGCGGCGCAGGGAATGACGAATTATATGGCGGTGCGGGTGATGATATTTATATCGATGTCGAAGCAGGTGATTTTATCAGCGATCTGGTTGGACACAATATTATTTTGCTGGCGGAAACTGGTAGCAGCGGTACGCTGCTAAGTTCGGTGACTAAGCTAAGTAGCGAGTCTCAAGAATTTATGGCCAATTCAGATGCTGCATCTTCGGATAAGCTATCGGATGTAACATGGGTAGGAGATAGCAGCATATTGCGTATTACCTTGGGAAATGGCGGAGTACTTGATCTGCAAGACGCTCTTTACGACATGAACGCGCAATTTCAATTTGATCATGGGAACAGTTCAATTGATTTGGAAGCCTGGGCGAGCGAGAATCTGCGCGAAGCAGTGGTTCTGGATCTGTCATTCTTCGAGGGTAGCTCAATCGTTCAAGCTTATGGCGGTGCAGGCGCTGATTTGATCCAGGGCAACATCAATAACAATATCCTCAAAGGGCATGGCGGCGATGATTATCTTCTCGGTGACGCCGGTGATGATCGGATGATCGGTGGAGCGGGTAATGACACGCTATTCGGACAAACCGGCAATGATACTTTGCAGGGTGGTACCGGTGCTGACCACTATGCGGGTGGCAGTGGAGCTGATATTTATGTGTTCAATCGCGGAGACGGCGCTGATAGTATTGCTTCAGCGAATAGCGAGGAAGCGACGGGTGATGAGGTTCAGTTGGGCGCGGGTATCATTGCCAGTGATCTTCGTTTCTTTAAATTGGCGGATGGTAGTCTGCTTATGCGAATTGAGGGTAGTCAAGACAGTATCCTTTTTCACAACTGGTTTACTCAGGGATCCAATGTAGCGGCATTGCGTTTTAATGACAATTCGCTGATGAGTGCTAACGAAATAAGCGCACTCGCAGCGAACATTTTCGGTGGAACGATGGGCGATGACGTCTTGATCGGTACAGTGGCCGATGATCATATTGAAGGCTATGCAGGTAATGATATTCTGGATGGCAACGCAGGCAATGATCTGTTGGTGGGTGGCGATGGCGATGATACCTATCTATTTGGCTGGACCTCACTAGGCAGCGATACAGTGATGGAATCGCCAACCGGCGCGAGTATTGTCGTATTGACGGAAGGTACATTACTTGCTGATCTGCGCCACGAGCGTGCCGGAAATGATTTGACTTTAGCATTGCGTGGCGGTGGAGCGACATTAACAATCAAAGATTATTACGTATCGCAGCATACCTGGATGATCCATGCAGAAAATAACGTGGCGGTTGGAATCGCTGATTGGCTGACCTGGCCTGAGCCCGCCATCGATATTGCGCAATTACAAACGGATTTTCTGGATGCGGCACATGCTCAGTGGGCGAATGATCTGCTCAGTAATACAAGTGATGCGCATTACGGATTGTATACGCGGGTGGATGAAACGACCTATCGCGCTAATTTGGTATCCGCGCATGAAGCGATTATCGTCGTACAACGTTTTGCATTGCTCGAGAATTCTGCTGACACGTCTCAAATTTGGCGTCAATCTTATGACAGTGATTCTTCCTTTTCCACTGTCGATGTCTTTGATATTTCGCCTACTACGCCTCGGACAGCCCCTCTATCAGGGGCGCAGCAATTTATTCCCTTTTCTGAATGGTACGAATTTTATAGACAAGGGGTTCCGGTCGGTGTGACAAACATCAACAACATGATTCCTGTATCCGAAAATGGTGTGATTATCGGTTTCATAACGAATAGCGAGATTTCAGCATCACCCGATGCGATTCAACGTTATTGGCAAACCACAGAGACCATCAATACGCAAATTGAGCATATTCAAGGCGGCGACAGCGATAATACAATTGAGGGTTACAGAAGCAGTCGGTTCTCGGACGAGATATCGATAATCGATGGTGGTGGCGGGAATGATATTCTCTATGCGCCTGGTATTCCTTGGCTCAGCAACGAGGTGGCGTATTTTACCGATACTGAGTCACGTATCGGTGGATTTTCCTATGGGAACATAGGAAATGATACGCTGTATGGCGGTTACTACAAAGATACGTTGGTCGGTGGTGACGGAATTGATTTTCTGGATGGCAAGTTTAGTCAAGATACGTATGTCATGCTCATTGGTGAATCAGGGGTAGATACGATTTGGGACACAGGAACGCAACTAGCGCATTGGTGGGCTTATTCCAACAATACCATTTACGCTGGACTGGCTCAGAAATTGAAGCCGATAGCACAGGATATGCTCCGTCTGGTAGGAATTAACCAGGAAGATATCGCCTTTACATGGGGGCAGCGTGTCGTCGAGGGGGTGCGAGGGCGAATTGAGCTTGAAGATGTACTATACACCCAGACCATGCATGCTACGTTGACTGTAACGTGGATGGGTGGTGGCGTCGAAATCGTGCTGCCAAATTCAACCGATCTGCCGGGTATGGGATTGGAGCGTATTCAGTTTGATGATAGAACGGTATTAACAATAGCTGAACTGATCGCGGTTGCTGGCCCTGTACCTACCCTTAATGCACAGGAAATGGACAATAACATTATTGGCAGAAATGAAGATGATGTGATCTGGGGTGAGAGTGGGAACGATACGCTTGATGGTGGCGATGGTGATGATTTTCTAAATGGCGGGACAGGAAACGATACTATGATGGGTGGTGCCGGCAATGACACCTACTTATTTGGCAAGGGTTTCGGTCAGGATACGATCAATAGTTATGACGCAACTGCCGGAAAGGTTGATGGGGTGCAATTTGATTATGGCGTGATTCCTGATGAAGTGCGCGTCAGCCGTTTCGGAGATAACCTAGTGCTAACCATTGTTGGCACCGGAGATGCACTCATTATCCAGAATTACCTGGAAAATAATGGCGCGACCCCTTTTTCAGTCGAAGAGATCAGGTTTAATGAGGATGGTAGCGTTTGGGATTTGGCAAAAGTGAAAGCCAAATTGGCAAATAATCAGGCACCCAATTTGCAGGCTTCACTCTCAGATCAAGCGATTGCCGCAGGCGAGAACTTCAGCTACGTAATGAATCCCAATGCATTTATCGATCCAGATGGCGATGCGCTTACTTACAGTGCGATGTTGCCAGATGGAAATCCTTTGCCGTTGTGGCTCAATTTTGATGCGGGAACAGGTGAGTTCAGTGGCACACCTAATACTTCAGGTAAATTCAGCGTGATTGTGACAGCAAAAGACACCGGTAATCTGACAGTTTCTGATAGTTTCGATATCAATGTCAGTAACCCGAATATGGCGGTGAATGGCACATCGGGCGCAGATACGCTCAATGGAGGCAATGGCGATGACACGCTTAATGGCTTGGCAGGTAACGATGTGTTAAATGGAAATGCAGGGAATGATTGGCTCGATGGCGGGAGTGGAATCGATACGATGGCCGGGGGTGCAGGTGACGATACTTACTTGGTGAAAAGTTTTGGAGATATTGTCGTTGAAACCGCTAATAACGGCAGCGATACAGTAGTGTCATCAATTTCGTATACGCTCGGTGCTAACTTGGAGAATCTAACCTTGTCGGGTGCTGCAGCGATTTTTGGTGTTGGTAATTCGGCAGCCAATCAAATAATGGGGAGTGCGATGTCCAATATTATATGGGGTCGAGCTGGGGACGATATTTTATCGGGGAATGGCGGTGCGGATACTTTGTTGGGCGATACCGGCGACGATTCATTGGATGGCGGGGTTGGTAAAGACCTGTTGATTGGCGGGGCAGGCAATGATACTTATTTTTTCGGACGCGGATATGGAAAGGATATCGTCATCGAGAATGATTCCATCGCTGGTACATTGGATAGGGTTAAATTTATGGTAGATATCAATCCAGAGCAGCTTTGGTTTCAGCATGTTGGCAATAATCTTGAAGTCAGTATCATCGGTACCCAGGATAAACTGGTAATCAAGGATTGGTACCAGAGTTCGGATACTCATGTCGAGCAGTTTGAAACTGCTGGAGGTTTGAGATTGTCGCATAGCCAAATTGAAAATCTGGTAATTGCAATGGCGAGTCATGAACCACCAGGACTCGGTCAAACAACACTTCCATCTGCTTACGAAATCAGCCTTGATCCGCTGATTTCTGCTTTGTGGCTATAGGCTTTTCTATTTTCTTGATAGCCTTGATTGAATCTTTGCGGGTTTAATTTCTGCTACTTCTAATGCGGGACACCTGCCGCATAGAATCTTAATATTGGCTACTGGCCATTCCTGGTTCATTTCTCCGATTTGTGAACGGATAATTTTAAGCAATAAGAAATTTATTGCGCGTGTGACTACAATCCAGGTTAATTTCGCTATAATCATCAAGCTATAAAGTGAAAGGGCATGAGCGTTGAGATCAACTCTGAATGTTCAACCTGGATAGGGCGTGCAAAATTGATGTGTCAAGTTTTTATAAATATCTGTAAATAATTTTTTATTCTATTTTGGTATACATTTATTCTAAAGGGAGCGGTATATGAGTATGGAAAGTGAAGTTAGAATGAGATTTGGAGGTTTTTGGAACTCCCTCATTTTGCTGTTTGTAATTATTGTTTGTCTTCGTTTTTCAAGCCTGGAGTTTGCTGATGAGACTTTAATTAAAAGAATTTTTTGTGCACTGCATTTGTTTTTAGGGTGTATCGCTGCGGGTGTTTTGCTGGGCATACTCAAAATATTTTTGGCATTTTCTAATCACACCTATACACGTGCGCCTGCATCGGCGAATTTTGCAAAAGGTCTTAAATATGGGATAGTTGCTGGCGGTTTATTGATACTTATTGTCGGTATATTGCAACTACCGAATTTTCTGGGCGTGTTTCAGCCCATGATTGATGGATTGCTGGCAAAGTTAACGGCTATATTTGCATAACAGCTATTTCTGAATAATCCAAGTGCTTGATAGCAAGTCGCAATGCCTTGTTACATCATAATCCCACCGGCCGGAAATGTTAAAATAACCATTTATTTCTGGTCGAAGTGGTAATCAAATGCTTGTAGTCTATTGAAAGCCCTCTGAGTTATTGTTTTGTTCTGGTATTAGAATTTTAGTTTAGCGTTGCACGGTTCAGTGCGGAAAATTCATTGATTTAATTCCTCCGGTATTTATCCCCCTAAAGATGTTCTTGTTGGCATGGAAGTTTGACAGCTCAAGTCAGTTTGAAATCAATCCATAATAATAGGTATTCATTCGATTGTTTATTGACTTCGGACGCCGTATTCGGTGACGTGATCGATTCACTCTAAAAATTTCACATGCGACAAAATGCCGCATTGTTAATCAAGCATCGGTAATTGATAATACAAAAAGTAAAGTGGGCGGTGTCCTGAAAAAAAGATACATATTTCAGGTGAGTCCTTTGCTTATTCCCAGCTGATATTTTTTACTTCTTAGCATTAATTCGAATAGATAGTCTGTTAAAGGAAACATGAAATGCAAACGACATCAAGATTGCTCATTCAACATCTTCTGGCAGTCATTTTATTGATCGCTGGTTTTTTTCAGCAAGCCATCGCGCACACAGTGATAGAGCCACCTAAAATTGCTGAAGGAAAACCGTCTAATAATCATATTGTGATTACACATGGATGCGGCGAGAGCCCTGTAATTGGTCATAGTATTGTCTTTCCAGATGGCGCGGACTCGACGATTACTGTCGACGGAAATCCGCATAATGGTTTAATTGATGAATTCCTTTTAAACTGGGGTGGAGCGATTCAATTCATACAAGATCGCTCCTTATTCAGCGAGCAGGATCGGAAAACAGATGCAAATGGAAATACTACCGGATTATGGTTTGGTGGTGGACGAACCTTGGCGCCTTATGCATGGGGCCGCATACCGTTTGTTTCCAGTGCGATACTGTTTAACGACGCATCATGTGCCAAGTCGGTAATAATTAACATTGCGGCAGCTGATATTTGCAGAATAACCGGCATCGGTAACATGAATAATGGCGATGCAGTCAATTTTTGGACTCCGGCAGTTGGCTCAAAGTATGATGGATTGCCAGGAGGTCATGCTTATGATCTTCCAGTGACGTTCACCGTAAATCGTAATCTGAAAACAAATCCATTACCGGAATCTTGTGGTGGCACAGGTCAGCAAGTATCAGTAAGCCCATCTGCCGAACAAGTGGATCGCGATATGCCGATTATTTTTAACGGAGCTCAAGTGTGGCCAAGGCCTTAGTCTAGCCGTGTGGCCGGGCGCCACAGTGATGTGGTGCAACACACAACGATAAAAGTTGACCTACAACCGGCCCCAATTTACCTTGTATGGATAGCTCATTCCAAATGAGATGGGCGCCTGCGGTGGAATGATCTATCTTGCCTCTTAAACCCTGCGCATCGACATAATCGTCTTCATCTTTGTTAATCAAGCCAATATCCGATTGGATATAAGTTTGGAATTGGGCGCTGTATTTACCTAAATCGTTTAATAACCCACCCAATCAATTCACCCTGCTCATCCAAGTTTATCTTGGCGGCAAATCCTCTGGCTTTTTCAGCCACGCTCATTAAATGTTGCTCTAGCGTATGATTTTTATGTGCTATGTAAGCCATCTCACTTCCACCATGACCTGATCCCACGAATTATTACTTTTTTTCAACCCTACAATCAAAGCTGGCATTTTTTCTCCGCGATCAATCAGTTGCTAGACGGTGGTGTTGTTTTTTCGGAGCAGGAAACTGAGTTTATGTTCTTGCCGATCGATGCGGGCTGCTTACTCATCGCAGGATTGTTAAATTTCCGCACGGGGGTGACAAACTGGCCGGTTTTCAGTTGCGGCCAAAACGTTTCATCCTAGTAATACTGAAATTTCTCCACCAAGGGGGATTTGTATCGTTTTCCAGTTGACTTTGGCTGCGTCATTGCGGCTAGAGCAAATCTGCCCCAAGCAGCGTCAAGGATGGTTTTAAGAATACGCGGCGTAGCATGATGCTTGTGGTAAAAATATATTCTGGAAGATTTTTCTCTACGTTCGGAATGAGGGGTGTGACTTAAAAAGATAAAAAGCATGTCGTGTGACATTAGTCACATCGATTGCTAGAAAATTTCACTAGAATAGCGCACTGAACAGCTTCATACGTGTGACAGAGGTAGTGCTGCTGGGATGTAATGCATAGTCGTAGATTTGATCAAGCATATATTGAGCTTGCTTATTTGTTTTTCTTGCAATGATTGTCTCAATTATGTTTTTCAATAGCTTGTCTGATAAATAACTCGCGCTCATTCACGTTTTTGTAGATAATACGACACCTGTTATCGTTGTCATAATTCTGTAATTAAGCAATATGAGTGGGTAGGAATTTTCTTCCATTTTCTGCAGAAGTGCTTTCGGGAAGGGTTTACGTATTTTGAAAGATTAGAAAGTTTGTTTGTAAGCTTGGAATATTAAAATTGAATCCGCACGCTGCTCGATCGATCTCTCCATTTACCTTAGTCAACACACTTAAGACCCATCGAAGTCTGATCTATTCCCTGATCAAACGGGAAGTTATTGGCCGCTATCGCGGTTCGATTATGGGAATATTATGGTCGTTCTTTAATCCAGTCTTGATGCTGATTATTTATACATTTGTTTTTAGCGTGGTATTCAAGGCGCGCTGGGCAGGCGGGACCGATTCCAGAACCGAATTTGCCTTGGTGTTGTTTGCTGGCCTGATGATCTATAACTTGTTTGCAGAGTGCATCAATAGATCTCCGGGTTTGATATTGGGAAATGTGAACTACGTTAAGAAAGTGGTGTTTCCCTTGGAAATACTACCCATTGTTACCATTGGTTCTGCAGTTTTTCACTTTTTGATCAGTTTTCTGGTTTGGCTGATTTTTTACTTGTTTTTTTTTGGCGTACCGCAAGCAACGCTTTTATTGTTTCCTTTGCTGCTGTTTCCATTTTTATTGCTGACTTTAGGGCTTAGTTGGTTTCTGGCAGCATTGGGCGTATTTTTACGCGATGTCAGTCAAATTGTTGGCGTGATGACGACGGCGCTGTTGTTTTTGTCACCGATCTTTTATCCGATCACTGCCTTGCCTACGGAATATCATCGATTTCTGCAAATTAATCCACTGACATTTGTCATCGAACAAGCTCGTGGCGTGATGATTTGGGGATATGGAATAAGCTGGCAGGGATGGATTATCTACTTGATACTTTCCGCGATAACGGCGTGGCTGGGTTTTGCTTGGTTTCAGAAGACACGCAAGGGATTTGCTAATGTCCTCTGACATTGCCGTTAAGGTCGAAGACCTGAGCAAGTGTTATCAGATTTACGATCATCCGCGCGATTTCCTCAAGCAAATCATTCTTCCCCGTTTGCAACGCCTGGCTGGGCGAAAGTCTAAGCAATATTTTCGTGAATTTTGGGTGTTGAAGGATATTTCATTCGAGATCAAGAAGGGTGAGACGGTCGGCATTATTGGCCGCAATGGTTGCGGCAAGTCTACTTTGCTACAAATGATTTGCGGTACGTTGAATCCGACCAGTGGTAATGTCCAGACCTACGGACGTATTGCCGCGTTGCTGGAATTGGGGTCAGGCTTCAATCCAGAGTTCACTGGGCGGGAAAATGTTTACATGAATGCTACCGTGCTGGGTTTGAGCCAGGAAGAGATAGATGCGCGTTTTGATGATATTGCGGCCTTTGCCGACATCGGTGAATTTATTGAACAGCCGGTCAAGACATATTCTAGTGGGATGATGGTGCGCCTTGCTTTTGCTGTTCAAGCCCAGATTTCTCCGGATATATTGATTGTTGACGAGGCCTTGGCAGTAGGCGATGCAAAGTTTCAAGCTAAGTGCTTTGAGTGTTTAAAACGACTCAAAGACAAGGGGGCATGCATCTTATTAGTGACACATTCCAGTGAGCAGATTGTGACGCATTGCTCCCGCGCGATGCTACTCAATGAAGGTTCCGTCGTGGTGACCGGCGAGCCACGACATGTCACTAATCGCTATATGGATTTGTTATTTGGTAAGGCGCGTAAAGAATCTAGTCTGCTACCTTCTTCCACTATTCCCAGCTTTTCCACGGATATAGAAAGTGATCCGCTCATGCTGAATTACATCGACGATGTATTTGCTACGCGTGCTGGATATAACCCGCATGAGTATCGTTGGGGAGATGGGTCGGCAACAATTCTTGATTTCTATTTGTCAGCTGGGAATGAGCTTTATCCATCAGTGGTTACGACAGGGCAGTCCATTACGCTGGGTGTTGTGATAAGGTTCCACGCCGACCTGATATATCCGATTCTGGGTATCACTATCAAAACTAAGGCAGGTGTTACAGTTTACGGTGCTAATTCTACAACGCTGCAAGTGGCAGCCTTTGAGTCATTGGGTAAAAAAGATACGGTGATAGTTGCCGATGCTGTTTTTAATTGCCGACTTGCACCGGGAGATTATTTTATTTCTCTAGGAGTTGCAACCCAACAGAATGGGGAAGTGATTCCGCATGATAGACGGTATGATGCCATTCATCTGCAGGTGAGCCCAGTTACTGCATTTTTTGGTTTGTGTGATCTAGAGCTGGAACTGACAGTACAGGAAATAATATGATGCAATCATTTCTGTTGCAAGCGGGCTATATTTCGAATGCCGAAGCCGACATTTGGTCGCGACCTGAATATTGCAGTATCACCTACAGCGATGGGGACGAAGTTGAGCAACGTATTGAGCAAATTGTTAGGTCGACAAAGGATCTTAGCGTATTGTCAAGTGAGTTGCGCAGCCATTGCACAGATTGGCCTTCGTTGTATCATTTGTCAGGTGTCCGTGCCAATATTTTGCGCCCGTTTGAATCCGATCTTAACGGGCATATTCTTGAAGTCGGCGCCGGTTGCGGTGCGATTTCACGTTATTTAGGAGAATGCGGTGCAACTGTTTTAGCGCTTGAAGGTAGTCTCCGGCGCGCTGCTATTGCTAGATTGAGAACGCGTGATCAGCCGAATGTCATGGTGGTTGCAGAGCAATTTGATCAGTTCCTGATTGACCAGAAATTTGACGTAATCACGCTGATTGGAGTGTTGGAGTATGCCAATCTTTTTGCTATAGCTGAACATCCTGCATTAGCGATGCTTGAGCATGCACGGTCATTGTTGAAGCCAAATGGCAAGCTGATTATAGCAATTGAAAATCAACTTGGGCTTAAGTATTTCGCAGGCGCGCCTGAAGATCATCTTGGGCAAGCAATGTACGGAATAGAAGGGCGTTATCAAATTGATGAGCCGCAGACGTTTGGGTGTAGGTTCCTTTCTGAATTGATCCATCAGGCAGGTTTTGCAAAGTCAGAATTCCTGATTCCGTTTCCTGATTATAAACTTCCGGTCTGTATCCTTACTGCCGAAGGCTTAAATGCGCCTGATTTCGATGCGACTGAACTTGCATGTCAATCTATCACGAAAGATGCGCAATTGCCCGAGAGGACATTGTTTTCGTTGGAGCGGTCTCTACCGGTTGTTTTTCTCAACGGCTTGGCTGTCGATTTGGCAAATTCATTTTTGATCGTTGCGGCCAATAGCTCTGAAGATGATTTGAGATCAGGCCCACTTGCCTATTATTTTAGTACAGACCGGAGATCTGGTTTTTGTAAGGAGACTACTTTTGTCCGATCCGATGAATCTATTCTGGTAAAACGTCGTGCTCTTCCAACCAATAGTTTTCCTGAACCGGTAGAGAATTCCCATCTATTTTTTCAACCTCCGTGTGACTTGGCTTATTTCCAAGGAAAAACACTTTACCGGAAATTTGTTGAGATCGTGACCAGACCAGACTGGGCTATTAAGGAAATTCAGCATTATTTTTCCAAGTATCTGGAAATTATTCTGGAAATTGTCCGTTCGGAAGGCCATTTGTGTAGCTCAGAGTTGCAGGATATATTACTTCCCGGAGATTATCTTGACGCCATCCCGTCGAATATTGTTATCACAGATGGCGGAAAAGCAGTCTACATTGATCGTGAATGGTGCGCGTTGCAGGGGATTTCGCTCGATTACTTGCTTTTTCGTGCAATCACATCGTTGATGAAAGGCATTTCCACATTCTCCCAGCCGCAAGATCCTGCATTGGCAACGAGAGGAGGGTTTCTTCTGGCTGTTATGAATAGCCTCGGTTTTTCACCTACCGACGAAGATTTTTCCAGATTTTTGTGGATGGAATCCGAGTTAGGTATTTTTGCATCCGGTGTTGAGAGTAGAGTATTTACAACCTGGTCTCCCGCTGCAAGCTTGCCAGGTTGTTCCGGCTTTTTTCCAGGAGAAGTTCTGGAGTCGCGACTTAAGCGCACAGAGTTGGCAAAGTCTGTGGCCGAAAAATTTGCTTATGAACGTCTGGCCGAAATTCAGCGTTTGCAAACTCAACTTGTTGCAACCGAAGAAGCCAAAGATTACGCAGAATCGCTTGCTATTGATCGGTTGCAAGAGTTACAGCAATTACAGAGCCAATTGACACAAACACGCGCTCAACTTGAATCTATTCAATCTTCTCGAGGCTACAAGCTACTAAAAATAATAAGGCTCGACCCAAACCGCAGGAGACCGGATGTCTGATTTATATTGGACAATTGATTCCTTGGTGGTCAAGGATAATGTGTTGTTTGGCTTTGGCTGGATTTTTCATGCTCGACACGAAATTGCTTCGCTTCGTTTCCGGGTGACGTCAGCGGAAAAAGATGCGCCAGAATATATTTACGCCGACTTTGGAAAACCTCGGGAAGATGTTGGGCGTACTCATCTGAACCATATCAGAGCACTGAATTCTGGCTATGTGGTGTTCGGAGCGCTTTCTGATGAAAAGTATCCGGATGCCATTGTATTGGAATGCGCCTTGGCGGATGGCTCTGTAATCGACCTATCAGTTCCGCCTTCGAAAATCATCCGCTTTTCTGATGATTATACAAAGGTTAAAAATCGTATTGTACTAAGACAAGCAGGTACTCTATTTAAGCGAGGGCTGTATCTTATCCGATCAGGAAAAATTTCTTCTTTCTTTGATAAAGTAAAACGATACCTTAATGGAAGACCGCAAACCGCGTTGCAAAAACCTGAAGAGCTTGCCTCTTTGTTTGAGCCACTGGAAGGCGAGAACCTGAGTGTGATTTTAGATCACAATCTGGGTGGAGGTGCAAATCAGTACCGGGATCGTCTGGTTGAAGCCATCATTCGTGAGGGACGAAGCGCAATTATCTTGACTTATCATGTGACAACCTTATCGCACATGGTGATCGTGCGGAACAAACGGTTGAATGTTCGATATTCAATACCCAATATCACATTCTTGTGGAGAGCGCTCCAACAGCTTTCAGTCAGCGATATTATATACAATACCGCAGTGTCTTTTGTTAAGCCAGATGAGATTCCGCAATTCTTAATACAATTGAAAACGCTGACTTCCGCTCGACTTATAGTGCTTGCACATGATTTTTATCTGGTTTGCCCTTCTCATTTTCTCCTTGATCATGAGGGGAAGTATTGCCAGATTCCAGAGATAAGCGTGTGTAATAATTGTTTGCCTAAGAATCGCTATGGATTCGCTACGCTTTTTACCGAACGTGATATTTCTAAGTGGCGAGCAATATGGGGGTCGCTCCTGGCCGTTGCCGATGAAATCGTTACTTTTTCCAACAGCACGGCACAGCTCTTAATGAAAGCTTATCCGCAAATTGAAAGCTCACAGATTTCCATCAGGCCACATCAGGTTGCGTATCTGGCGGACAAGATTACTCGGGTCAAGCAGACTGCGTCACTACGCATCGGTGTTGTCGGACAGATCGGGTTCCACAAAGGCGCGGTATTTATTCAGCAGCTATCTCATGAGATTAAACGGCGTGAGATCAATGTCAATATTGTTGTCATTGGTTCCATTGAGGTAAATTGTGAGCCTTCTATTGTCAGTCAGACCGGGGCGTACCGATACGATCAGTTAGCTAGTCTCATTGATGCCTCAGGTGCGAATGTTATGTTGTTTCCTTCAATCTGGCCTGAGACGTTTTCCTATGTTGAGCAGGAATTGATGTGCATGGATCTACCCGTTGCATCATTTAACGTTGGCGCCCCAGCTGAACGTATCGCTACCTATTCTAAGGGGCTCGTCCTTGCTTCTATGGATGCTGCAAGCGTTCTTGATGAATTGATTTTGTTTCACAGCAGGATTTATCTTGCACACTGAGGTTCACATGTCCAATGTTCACGTATTCACCAGCGCGGCTTTTAATTATATTCCAAAAGTACGCATGCTATTTCAATCCTTGCGGCAGCATCATCCGGAGTGGCGGCTTCATTTGGCGCTTGCCGATGAACCGAGGCCAGATATCGATCTCAGCCGAGAGCCTTTCGATGAGATTTGGCCTGCAAGTGAACTGGATATTCCTGATTGGCGCGGATGGGCGTTTTGCCATACGATCGTAGAATTGGCAACCGCTATCAAGCCATTTATGCTGGCACGGTTGCTTAAGCTGCCTGGCTGCCAAAAGGTTATTTACCTTGATCCGGATACTGTTGCATTTTCTCGTCTTGATGACATTACCGCAGCATTAGACACTGCGAATATTGTTTTGACGCCGCATCAGACTCGACCGGAGCAAACGCTCTCCGCGGTGATGGATAATGAAATCTGTAGTTTGAAGCACGGTATCTATAATCTTGGATTTATCGCTGTTACTGCTTCTGATGTCGGTCACGAATTTGCAGAATGGTGGAGTCAGCGTATTTATCATTTTTGTCGTGCTGATATTCCAAATGGGCTTTTTACAGATCAGCGATGGATCGATCTTGTACCTGCATTCTTTGATGGTGTTGCAATCATGAAATCTAGTCGTCACAACGTTGCGACTTGGAATCTGACCACTCGCAAGCTTGGTTTGTCTGCATCGGGCAGCTATACTGTTGACGGTGAGCCATTGGGATTCTATCATTTTACCGGTTTTGACAGTGGTGCCCATCGGATTATGGCTGCCAAAAATGCCGGAAATAATCAGGTTGTACATCAGCTTGTTAATTGGTATGCAAAGCAGATTTTAGGACTGGTTGATGAGCCGCTGGCAAAAGAGCCTTGGGCTTATGGTTCCTACACGGACGGAACGCCGATCACTAAGCCGCAGCGTCTTGTTTATCGCGAAAGAATTGATCTTCAAGGCGCATTTCCAAACCCTTTCGATGCGACTACTTATTTGGCTTGGTGGAATACCCAAGGCAAAATGGAATTTCCAGATTTCTTCGATCAAAAGAAGTGTGAAGCGGCAATGAAAGAATTCTCATCGTTACTGACTCCGGGGTTTCGTGGAAACACAAGCAATATCGATTGGGGAAAATTAGGCGGAATCCTCCGTCAATCGCTATCCCAGCCTAAGACGGGTTTGGTGATAGGAAAGCGCAGTTGGGAAGTTCTTAAGAGTGAGGGGATTGCCGGTCTAAAACGCCGGCTGCTTGGATAAGTTAGTTTTACTTATAGCAAGAAAAAGGTTGCCAAACCTAAAAAAATAAAAAACCCGCCGCTGTCTGTCACCGCAGTGATCATCACACTGGAGCCTAAAGCTGGGTCGCGGCCTAGTTTGCGCAAGGTCAATGGTATTATTACGCCTAATAAAGCGGCTAGCAGCAAGTTGAGTGTCATGGCCAGCGTCATCACTAAACCCAGTTCGGCATTTTGGTAAATGGCAAAGGTGAATAAGCCGACAACGGTTCCCCATAGCAGGCCATTGACGATGCTGACACCGACTTCCTTGGTGATTAATTTCCAGGCGCTACTGGTGTTGATCTGGTCCAGTGCCAATGCGCGTACGATCATGGTGATGGTTTGGTTGCCCGAGTTACCGCCAATGCCCGCGATGATCGGCATGAGTGCGGCGAGGGCGACTAACTTTTCGATCGAGTCTTCAAATAAACCGATGACCCGTGATGCGATAAAAGCGGTGACCAGGTTGATCGCCAACCAGCCCCAACGGTTCTTGACACTTTTCAGAATCGGCGCAAAAAGGTCTTCCTCTTCATTCAAGCCGGCTAAGTTCAGCGCTTCGTTTTCTGCTGTTTCACGAATGAAGTCGATGACTACGTTAACAGTGACACGGCCGAGTAATTTGTTGTTTTCATCAACCACCGAGGCTGAAACCAAATCATAGCGTTCAAACGCGTTAGCAGCCTGTTGCGCGATATCGTTTGGCCGCAGTTTAATCATTTCATTGGTCATCACTTCGGCAACCAGGATGTCAGGGTCACTAACGATTAGTCGGTTGATCAGCAATACCCCTTTCAATTGTTCATTCCTGTCTACGACGAATAGTTGATCGGTATGATCCGGCATTTCATCCAGCCGGCGTAAATAGCGCAGAACAACTTCCAGTCGCACATCTTCCCGAATTGTGATGACATCAAAATCCATCAGTGCGCCTACGGAATCTTCCGGATACGACATGGCTGCACGCAGTTGCTCGCGTTCTTCCATGGGTAATGAACGAAAAACATCATCCATCACTTCCTGTGGTAAGTCAGGCGCAAGATCGGCAATCTCGTCGGCATCCAGATATTCCGTAGCAGCGACTAATTCCTGAGTGCCCATATCAGTGATCAACGAGGCGCGAACGGCATCGGAGGTTTCCAGTAATACCTCGCCGTCTCGATCAGTTTTGATCATACCCCAGATCAACAGACGATCTTCCAGCGGTAGCGCTTCCAAAACATTAGCGATATCAGCGGGATGGAGCTGATCCAGGAAGTCCTGGAGTTCGGTTAGGTTTTGTTTTTGGACTGCTGATTCGTTGAACGACTGATCTGAGCTATCTTGCAAATTAACCAAGCCTTCGACTAATTTGTATTTACGTAACAGAAAATAGGCTTGTTGCAGCGGAGTCGGGGGGCTTTCCTGATCGTTGTTATTGTTCGTTTCAGTCATAACGGATTTTTGCTAGCAAGATAATCTTTTCATTGAAAATAATTTCAGACTGTTTATACGCCGGACAGTTTGCAATTTGATGACCGGTGAGTATAAACCGCGTTGCGACCTCAGCACCATAAAATTGTTGATCGGCGTTGCGGTTAATTAAATCGGTTTGATAAAATTACAACTGATAACTATAAGAAACAGCTAGGATTGATTTTACATACGCGATTTCAGCATCGTAATGACTGGTTTTGTCTGAGGTTTAATGCCGCGCCAGATAAAGAAAGATTCAGCGGCTTGCTCGACTAGCATACCGATACCGTCGGCCAATTGTTGCGCGCCGTTTTGTTGAGCAAATTTAAGGAAGCGTGTGAGTTCACGGCTGTACATCATATCGTAGACAAGCTCGGCATGCGAGAAAACACTCGCGGATATTTGCGGCAATGCATCGTGCAGGCTGGCGGAAGTGGCATTGATAATGATGTCGAATTTTTTATCTGAAAAAGCCATAAAATCACCCGCCACGATATGGCCATGCGAAATAAACTGTTGTTGTAATGCTTCAGCTTTGTGCGGTGTGCGGTTAGCTATGGCCAGTAAAGCGGGATTTTGCTGCAGCAATGGAAGAATAACGCCTCTTGAAGCGCCCCCGGCACCGAGTAGCAGTATGCGTTTTGCTGTAATAGAGAGGCCCAGATTCGATCCAATGTCGCGTATGAGTCCGGCGCCATCCGTGTTATCACCTAATATTTCGTCATTTTCAAATTTAAGAGTGTTAACTGCCTGCGCGATTTTTGCCCGCTCCGTCAGGTGGGTGGATAGGTGATGCGCTTCCAGTTTGAAGGGTACGGTGACGTTCAATCCTTTGCCGTCTTGTTGCCGGAAGTTTTCTATAGCAAGCATGAAACCATCGAGCGGAGCCAAACGTGCATCGTATTGCATGGATTGATTGGTTTGTTGTGCGAAAGCAGTGTGGATCAGTGGTGATTTACTATGTGAGACGGGATTGCCAATCACAGCATACAAATCGAGCATAGGTAAAAACTCTTTAATTAAATTTGAAGAAAAAGATCAATTCCCGTTTCAATAAAAATTATTGACTCAGCAGTGTGTCTGAGGATGCAAATACCCACGTCCGGGTAATATGTAAAATGTCCGTATCTTGACTAATATCGGGCGGAAAAGGTGCGAATCCATTCTGTCCAGCTAATCTTACGATATTGATCGCGGCTTCATCGAGAACTTTTTTTCCGGAAGAGCGGTTAACTTCAATTGATTCCAGACTACCGTCTGCACGGATTCCAACCGTGAGTTGTAAGTTGCCATATAGCTTTTCTTTTCTGGCGGCTTCCGGGTAATTCAAATTACCGATACGCTCGACTTTCAAACGCCAATCCTCAACATAGCGCGCAAAGCGGTATTCTCTAGTGCGCGCACCAACAAATTTTCGCTTTGGGCGTTTCTGATAGCTATCGTGATCTTCATCCACTTGTGCTCGGAGCCGAGCGATGTCAAGGCTGCGCAGCAATAATTCAGTAGCATCAGCGGTGACAGGTTTGCTTTCGTCCTCATTTTCATTATCGTCTGTGCTAGGTTCCTGGATTTGCGGTATATCACTGACAGCGGCCATTAATTTCTTAGCTTCCTGTTCCAGTTGTTTTACCTTTTGTTGCGCAATTTTTTCATTCAGGATAGGCTTATTTTTCGGTAGAACCGGGAAGGGTGTTTTCGCTTTGCGATCATCTTCTGTATTACCACCGCCATCCAGATTATCTTGCGCAAGTAATTTACTTTCTTTAGGTTGGCTTAAAGTTTTATTGTTAACTAAAACAACTTCAAGAGAGGATGCAATTTTGTCTATTGGGGGTGGCGGAAATTGAAAAGTCACTCCAAATAATATAATGACGTGTAACAGTAGCGAAGCTACCATCGCAGCAAAAAGGCGATTGGTCTGCAAGAATTGATAGCCACCCGTTACTATGGATGAGATTCCGTGTGTTTGAAAGGTCACAGCCAAAGGGTCAAACCTTGAAAGTTAAATCTAATATCTCTAGGGATTGCGGTATTTTAGGCAACAATCTTTTGCTTATCACAGGGTTCATTTTATTCCCGTATCAGTGAATCTCATGCGTCCTGTTTTTGCATGAATTCTGCATGCAAAGTTCGTTCTAGTAAATCTATTTCAGATAGTTTAAGTTTAACGTAAGTGTTTGGTGCCATCTCCGGTAGCGAAGGAACCCGTGTGACGAAAGGAATATGATCAAATTTCACTAAGTTTTCTTTAATAACCTGTGCATTGATGGTTTGAATTTTTTCTTGTAGCAGCCAGCGCATGCACCAGTAACGTTCCATGGCTCGTTGAAATTCTCCATAAATGCCATAAATCATTTCAAAATCGCGCATCGCAATTAAAAGCTTGTCGCTATCTTTGGTGTAAAAAGGAGTTTCATTACGTAACAGCGCAATAATTTGCCGTTGGTTAATCAAATCCACATAGCGCCTCATAGGAGAGCTGCTCCAGGCATATTGAGATACCCCGAGTCCTTGATGTGGAGCGGGAGAGGTGCTCATTCTGACTTTTCCATTAGCTTGGCTGCGAAAAATGCCGGTAATACCTGCATCAGCCAGCTGTTTACCCCATTCCATATTGACATAAATCATCAACTCGGACACTACTTTATCAATCGGAGATCCACGCCTACGTTCGTTGATTGTGACACGATTGTTTTTGATTTCAAAGTTGTAGTCAATTTTATCGTTATTAATATCGTTGGCTTTACCACGCTGATTTTCCATTTTGCAGGCAAATTTCCATAGCAGACCTAATTCCTGGCTAAAGGTATGTTGAAAATCGTCTCTATTTAATGAAGTTTCATTGAAGTGTTGTTCCAATTCGTGGTGACGCAAATTTGCGCTGATTTTTATTTTCTCAATTCGGCTTTCGGTCTTGATGACGGTAAAATCATCAGAAACGTCTAAATATAAAGAAAGTGCCGGGCATACCGTGTTTTCCGCGAGTGTGAAATGATTGATTATTGCTTCCGGTAACATAGTGATTTTGTTTCCGGGCAAATATACCGTCGATAATCGTGTTGCAGCGGTTTTATCAAGCGAGGAATCAGGATCAATTCCCAGGGCAGGTGCGGCAATATGAATGCCAATGCGGAAACTTCCCAATGGCAAGGATGTAACAGAGAATGCATCATCAATTTCAGTCGTTGAAGCATCGTCTATGCTGAATGCCGCCACATCTGTATAGGGTAAGTCGAACACTTTGCTGGCTGTTAGCCGCGAATCTAATTCACTAAAACCGATCCCAGAAGGAAAATGTTCCCAGATAAATTGATTGAAATGATAGTCGTGTGAACACGGAATGGCACCGCATTTTTCCATTAGCTTTACAGGAGTGAGCTTAGTTTCGGTGCAAACTGCTTCTAGCGCCTTCCACTCAATGGAGTTTTTTTCTGGTTTGTAGAGTAATTGTGGAAGATATGGTTTAAATTCCTCGGGTAGGATGAATTGTTTAAGTCGCTCAACATAAAGCGCTTGTTGTTCCGCTTGCAGTCGTTTTTTCTCCAGGCTTGCGAGGGCTGCTTTGAGTGCACTGGGCGGTGCTGCTTTGTAGCGTCCTTGTCCCTTTTTGTAAAAATACATCGGAGCATTTTGAAGTAGCAACAGTGTAGCGGCGGCCTCAATCGAATTGGGTGAGTGTCCAAAGTAATCAGTAGCCAGTGTATCGCTGGCAAATTCAACTTCCTGTGCGCAGCATTCCCAAAGAAAATTTGGATCCAGTTCTTCAATGATTTTCTGCACATGATTCATGAATTCGGATAACGGTGGCGTATCGAATTTGAATAATACGGATGCGGCTTTAATCTTTGAACGCTTGCCATGGATAGCCTCGATTTGTAACGAGGTATTATTGTCAGCCAGTATGGTTCCTATCTTGAAGGTTCCGGCTTCTTCATAAAAAACATTCATAGGGTTTTTATACGGTCAGCTGGACAATTAGAACTAAGTTGACGCATTGAGATTGAATCATCATCGGAAAAAATAAAGGCTTTAACAGACAATTGAGAACAAATTGTTTTGTCATGCATAAACCTGTTTAGTATTTCTGCATTATATACGAGACAGTTACAGAAAATAAAAATGAAGTAGACAATCATGGATAAGAATGGTGCCAATTTATCTTGAATGCTGATGGAATTAGGTAATTGATAAACTGATCGATATCAAAAATAAGAACTTCGCTTTTTGGAGCGAGACTCATTGTTCGTGTCACGTTTCTGGAGCATTGTGATCAATTGGATCGTTCTGGTGTTTTTCTACGAAAAGTTCTATGGTGTTTCTGAGTTCAGAATCCGGCATTGTAGCAGCAAGCTGACTTAAACATTCTTTGCCAGTCTGACTTAATTTCAATTTTCTTTTACTATGTCCTTGCTTTTTAAATGGTCTTGAGTTTCCGGTTGAGTTATGTGCTTGCACCAATATTTGAAATGCAGTAACTTCCCAACCACGCTGTTGCAGTTCAACTAGTAACGATGGCGAAATTTGCTTGATCTTTGAAGCAATTGCGCCATTTTCCACCAGGATGGTCAACTTGCCGTTCAAAATTCGACCCATACGACAATACTGTCTTAGCTGCACTGGGATGAATTTAAAGAATGTTGATTGAGCTTCATGCAATTGACGTGCCGATGAAAGCAAACTCGCGTATTCGGGTGTTTTGCTCAGAAGATCAAGATATGAATCGACTTTAAGAGGGAACATGGTTATTTAAGAAATACCCTGTGAGAATAAAGCATGAATATTATTTTTATTTCTAGTAATACCGAGCGTGCGCGCAAGCTGACACTCACCCGACCACTTATTATATTATTGTTAGGTATTTTTTCTATCATAGTTGTGATAGTGGCTCTGGGTCTGAATTTTGTTTCGCTGCGTTACGCTGACAAAATTGATGCTCCATTATTAAGAGCAGTTTTGGTTAATCCGCAAGAAGAAAAACATCAGAAAATTCAAGCCCATCTGCAAGATAATCTCAATATTATGGCCAGTAAAGTTGGACATATGCAAGCACAATTAATTCGCCTAGATGCCTTGGGTGAACGTTTAGCGGAATCTTCAGGAATCAAATCACGTGACTTTTTGTTTAAAGAGGCACCGGGGCAAGGCGGACCAAGGAGTAGTCTCGATCTTTCAGCGGACCAGTTAACGGTTGGGGAGTTTGACGACATGCTTCAGGAATTGTCCAGTATGCTTGACGAAAGAGCCGATAAGCTCGGGGCTCTCGATTCATTATTGCGTTATGGCAGGATAACTAAATTTGTTTTACCTTCTGAGATGCCGGTTGAAACAAGTTGGCATTCTTCTGGTTTTGGTTATCGGATTGATCCTTTTACCGGGAAGAGAGCATTTCATGAAGGTGTAGATTTTGCGGCAAAAACAGGTACGCCGATAAAGGCTTCTGCGAGTGGAGTAGTGATCTATTCGGATCGTCATCCTGAGTATGGTAATATGGTTGAGATTGATCATGGCGATGATTTGGTGAGTCGATATGCACACGCATCAAAGCGAATAGTAAAGCTTGGGGAAGTTGTATTGCAGGGCCAAAAAATAGCTGAAGTTGGCAGTACAGGACGTTCTACCGGACCACATTTGCATTTTGAGATTCGTCACAAGGATAAACCGCAAAATCCAGCCAAATTTCTGAGAAAGCCGAGTTGAGCCTTAATAGATCGTTAAAGAAAGCTTTCTAGGAAGTGAATGGAAGGTAATAACGGGTGAAGGAGTGCTTAATAACCTAGTAAAGCATTCTGAGCCCGTTTTTAACGCCAGCCCAGATAGTTATTCAACGGCCTGTTATATTCTTCAGGGATATTGCAGGGCGAGAGAGAAGCTCATTCTTCGTTTCTTAACTGATTGTTCAAATACGGAATTATAAGAGATTTATTTATGTTAGGTAATCTACTAAAGAAAGTTTTCGGTAGTCGTAACGACCGGATGATTAAACAATATTCTCAGGTCGTGCGCGCTATTAATGAAATGGAACCGGTTATTTCGGATTTATCGGATGCAGATTTGCGTGCCAAGACGGATGAGTTTAAGCAGCGTATCCAAGATGGTGGGGTATTAAGTGATTTACTACCGGAAGCATTTGCTGTGGTACGGGAAGCTGGCAAACGAGTGTTGCAAATGCGTCATTTTGACGTACAGCTTATCGGCGGTATGGTATTAAACGAAGGTAATATTGCAGAGATGCGCACAGGTGAGGGTAAAACGCTTATGGCCACTTTACCGGCTTACTTAAATGCGCTGTCAGGTAATGGTGTACACGTTGTTACCGTGAATGATTATCTGGCAAAACGTGATGCCGATTGGATGGGTAAAATTTATCAGTTCCTTGGATTGAGTGTCGGCGTTATTTATGGGCAGATGTCTTATGCTGATAAACAGGCTGCTTATGCCGCAGATATCACCTATGGTACGAATAATGAATATGGGTTTGATTATTTGCGTGACAATATGGTGACGCACACAAATGAACGAGTGCAACGTGCACTTAATTTTGCGATTGTGGATGAGGTGGATTCAATCCTGATTGACGAGGCACGCACGCCTTTAATCATTTCAGGGCAGGCGGAAGGTGATACAGAAATCTACATACGTATCAATGCACTGATTCCTAAACTCATACGTCAAGAAACGGAAGACAGTCCAGGTGATTATAGTGTCGATGAGAAATCTCATCAGGTTACATTAAGCGAATCTGGTTTTGAGCACGCTGAAAAATTATTAGCATCTGCTGGATTATTGAAACAAGGAACTAGTCTTTATGATCCAGCCAATATTAATTTGATCCATCATGTAAACGCAGGTTTGCGTGCACATGGTTTATATTTTCTGGATCAACATTATGTTGTGCAGAATGATGAGGTGGTGATTGTCGATGAGTTTACCGGACGTTTGATGGCTGGTCGCCGTTGGTCCGATGGATTGCATCAAGCTGTAGAAGCGAAAGAGGGAGTGGTTATTCAAAAAGAGAATCAGACGCTTGCTTCCATCACTTTTCAAAATTATTTTCGTATGTACCAGAAACTATCTGGTATGACAGGAACAGCGGACACGGAAGCAGCCGAGTTTCAGCAAATCTATGGATTGGAGACCGTTATTATTCCGACGCACAAGGCAATGATTCGTGATGATCGGATGGATTTGGTATTTCGTACCACGAAAGAGAAGAATGAAGCCATTATTCTAGAAATCAAAGAATGCTATGAGCATGGGCAGCCGGTGTTGGTAGGTACAACATCCATTGAAAGCAATGAATTACTATCTAAGCTACTGGAACGAGAAAAGTTGCCGCATCAAGTTTTGAATGCCAAACAACATGCGAGTGAAGCGAATATCGTTGCGCAAGCCGGGCGCCCTAAAATGGTTACAATTGCTACCAATATGGCAGGTCGTGGAACTGATATCGTGCTGGGAGGGAATCCAGAACCAGAAATTGAACGTATACGACATGATGAAAAAATAAGCGAGGAAGATAAACTAAAACAAATTAGTGAAGTTTCGGAAAAATGGAAAGAAATTCACGAAGAAGTTTTGAAAAACGGAGGGTTGCATATTATCGGTACCGAGCGACATGAATCACGTCGGGTAGATAATCAATTGCGAGGTCGATCGGGCAGGCAAGGTGATCCCGGTTCCAGTCGTTTTTTTCTTTCGTTGGAGGATCCACTGCTTCGAATATTCGCATCTGATCGTGTTGCAAATATTATGACGCGTTTAAATATGCCCGAAGGGGAGGCGATTGAGCATCCTTGGGTTACAAAAGCTATTGAAAATGCACAGCGCAAAGTCGAAGCAAGAAATTTTGATATGCGTAAGCAATTGTTGGAATACGATGATGTCGCCAATGATCAGCGGCAAGTGATTTATCAGCAGCGCAATGAATTATTAGAAGCGGAGCAGAATATTTCGGAAACCATCACAGCGGTTCGTGAAAGCGTATTGAGTGATTTATTCAATGTGTATATACCACCGCAGAGCGTTGAAGAGCAATGGGATGTGGCCGGACTTGAGAAAGCGCTTGTGACAGATTTTCAGTTATACTTTCCAGTGAGAGAATGGCTTGAGCAGCAACCTGATTTGCATGAAGAAAGTTTGAATCAGCGAATCATTGATCTGGCCAATAAAAAATATCAGGAAAAAGTTGATGCGGTTGGTGCAGAAATAATTCATCACTATGAACGTGTTGTAATGTTGCAAATTCTTGATTCTCACTGGCGTGAGCATTTAGCAGCATTGGATCAATTGCGTCAAGGTATACATCTACGTGGTTATGCGCAAAAGAACCCAAAACAAGAATATAAGCGGGAAGCTTTTGGACTCTTCACTAATATGCTTGAAGAAGTCAAGACCGTAGTAACAAAGATCCTGCTGACAGTTCAAATAAAAAGTGAACAACAAGTGGAAGCGGTGACAGAGACACTGCGATCGCCAGAGAATGTTCAGTATCATCATGATAATTATGACGAAATGTCAGGTGAAGAATCGAGCCGAAGCAATGTTGAGGCCGAAAAAAATCAGCCATTCGTGCGTAATGACGAGAAAATAGGGCGTAATCAACCATGCCCTTGTGGCTCTGGTAAAAAGTATAAACAATGTCACGGAAAGGTTAAGTAATGCGCTTGTAAATAATACATACACCGCTTTGTTTACTTGACTCTCAGCCAGTACAATCTGCATCGAGTTTTCTATAATCCTTAAAATGATTGTGGTATACTGCGCGCTTTTGTAGCATGCATTGGCGAATAAATTAGCAGAAGCGATGGGGGTCTAGTAAGAATCTCCTTTTATTGATAGGGTTACGTGAAAAAAATTACTGATGGAATGATTGAATATGATGGCAGATAGTTTCAGCATAAGTGAGAAGATGAGCGGCAGAAGAAAGTTTTTAGTCGCGGCAACTTCTGTAGCTGGTGGTGTTGCGGGCGCTGCGATAGCAACGCCTTTTTTGTTAAGTATGATGCCGAGTGAACGCGCTAAAGCAGCAGGAGCTCCGGTAGAGGTAGATATATCAAAACTTGAGCCTGGCATGCTGCTGATGGTCGAGTGGCGAGGTAGGGTGGTGTGGATTTTGAGTCGTACACCAGAAATGTTGGAAACTCTGGGAAAATTAGAAGATGAATTGGCTGATCCGAATTCGGATAAAAATCAGCAACCCGAATATGCGAAAAATCGCACGCGATCAATTAAGCCCGAAATACTAGTTACCGAAGGTATCTGCACTCATTTAGGCTGCTCTCCCGTATTTAGAAAGGATATTGCGCCCGCAGATCTGGGGCCTGATTGGTTGGGTGGTTTTTTCTGTCCGTGTCACGGTTCAAAATTTGATTTGGCGGGTCGTGTTTATAAGCATGTGCCGGCACCAACAAATATGGTTGTGCCTCCTCATGTTTATTTGAGTGATAGTCGTCTTTTAATTGGATCTGAAAGCGAGGGATCTGCGTAAATGAGTAATTTATTTAATTCCATGATTGAGTGGATTGATAAGCGTTTTCCATTGACATCTAACTGGAAAGCTCATCTTTCCGAATACTATGCACCAAAGAATTTTAATTTTTGGTATTTCTTTGGTTCATTGGCTTTGCTGGTATTAGTTAATCAGTTAATTACCGGTATTTTTCTAACCATGAATTATAAGCCGGATGCTAGTCAGGCTTTTGCGTCGGTTGAATATATCATGCGTGATGTGGATTACGGTTGGTTAATCCGGTACATGCATTCTACCGGCGCATCGATGTTCTTTGTCGTGGTCTATCTTCATATGTTCCGTGGAATGTTGTATGGTTCATATCGTAAACCGCGGGAGCTCTTGTGGTTGGTCGGCATGTGTATATTCTTTGTGCTGATGGCCTTAGCCTTCACCGGATATATCTTGCCATGGGGGCAAATGTCTTACTGGGGTGCGCAAGTAATTGTCAGTATGTTTGGAGCAATCCCAGTCATTGGAGATACCCTTCAACAATGGCTTTTGGGTGATTTTACCCTTTCAGATGCGGCGCTTAATCGTTTTTTTGCTTATCACGTCGTAACGTTGCCATTGGTTTTGTTGGTCTTAGTATTTGTGCATATTCTTGCTTTACATGAAACCGGATCAAATAATCCAGATGGGATTGAAATAAAGGAAAATAAAAATTCATCAACGGGAATCCCTGTTGATGGCATACCCTTTCATCCTTATTACACGGTTAAGGATATTGTAGGCGTCGTGGTGTTCCTGTTTGTATTTTGCGGGATTATTTTCTTCGCGCCTGAAATGGGCGGATACTTTTTAGAATATAACAATTTCATACCTGCCAATACGTTACAAACACCTGATCACATTGCGCCCGTCTGGTATTTCACGCCGTATTATTCAATGCTGCGTGCTGTCACTGTCAACTTTCTGGGCATAGAAGCAAAATTATGGGGTGTAATATTGATGGCGGGATCCGTAATGATTTTCTGTTTATTACCGTGGTTGGATAGGAGTCCGGTTAAATCAGTGCGCTATAAGGGTCCTTACTTTAAAATCGCTCTGACATTGTTTGTTATCAGCTTTTTCGTATTGGGCTGGTTGGGAACGAAATCACCAACCCCATTGTATACACTACTAGCGCAAATCTTTACCGTGATATATTTTGCATTCTTTATTTTGATGCCATGGTATAGCAAGATTGATAAAACCAAACCTGAGCCAAAAAGACTACAAGAGTAAAAAAATGAAGAAAATAACCATTGTTGCTATATTAATCTTATGCATAGCTCCATTTATTGTGTATGCTGCTGAATCTGGCATGCCATTAGAGCGGGCTCCAGTAGATATAACTGACAATGCTTCTTTGCAGCGCGGTGCAGAAAGCTTTGTTAATTTTTGTTTGACATGCCACGGTGCGAGTTATATGCGTTATAACCGTCATCGTGATATTGACTATACCAATGAAGAAATACTTGAAAAAATGGTCCATACAGGGCAGAAAGTTGGCGATTTGATGTTGTCTGCTATGCGCCCTAAAGAAGCCGAGGAATGGTTTGGTGTAGTTCCGCCTGACTTGTCGGTCATTGCGCGATCAAGAGGAGCTGATTGGTTGTATACCTATTTAAAAGCTTTTTATCGTGATGATACGACCGGAAATGGATGGAATAATTTGGTATTTGATCGCGCCGCGATGCCTCACGTGCTTTATCAATTGCAAGGTGAGCAAAAACTAGAAGTGAATGGCGATCAGAAGAGCTTGTTGCTGGATAAGCCAGGTCAAATGACTGGAGCAGAATTTGATAAATTTGTAGGTGATTTAGTAAATTATCTAGTCTACTTGGGTGAACCACATGCCAATGCACGAAAAGAATTAGGCATGAAAGTGATGCTTTTCCTGCTGGGTATGTTGGTATTGTCTTACTTCTTGAAGAAAGAATATTGGCGGGATATTCACTGACGTCATTTGCCACATATATAAAATAGCCTAGAGTCAGAGAATAATAGTTATGATGACGTTATATTCAACAATTACTTGCCCATATAGTCATCGTTGCAGAATTGTATTGCACGAGAAAGATATGGACTTCCAAGTGATTGATGTCGACCCTAATAATAAATCAGAAGACTTGGCGGTAATGAGTCCATACGGGAAGGCACCGGTGCTGGTGGAACGTGATTTGGTATTGTATGAATCAAACATTATTAATGAATACATTGATGATCGTTTTCCACATCCACAATTAATGCCAGCTGATCCGGTTATGCGTGCTCGTGCACGACTGCTGCTGTATCGTTTTGAGGAAGAATTATTTTGTCACATTGATGCTTTTGAAGGCATCGATCAGAAAATAATAGACAAGGCACGAACCGTTATTTCTGATAATTTAACGATCATCTCACCAATTTTTGAGAAGCAAAGATTCATGCTGGGTGATGAATTTTCTATGCTTGATGTTGCGATAGCTCCGTTGCTTTGGCGCTTAGAACATTTTGGAATTCGCCTTCCCAAACAAGCAGCACCATTATTAAAATATTCTGAAAGATTGTTTAGTCGACCACTATTCATTGATGCATTGTCAGCCTCAGAAAAAGTAATGCGAAAATGACGATTAACTCAACTAAGCCTTATTTAGTTCGTGCAATTTATGATTGGTGCTTAGACAGTGGTTTTACGCCTCATATTTCCGTGCAAGCGTTTCCGGAATTGTTTGTTCCAAAGGAATATATTAAAAACAACGAAATCGTATTTAATATAAGCGTAAATGCCGTGCAAGAACTCATTATTAATAATGATATTGTGAGTTTTACCGCAAGATTTAACGGCGTGGCAAGAAAGCTGGAGATACCAATCAATGCTATAAATAATATCTTTGCCAAGGAAGTGAATCAAGGTATCACTTTTTCTGATGAAAAAGAAGGTAATCAGGATACTATGAGTGCTATCAAGAAAAGTAGCTTAGATCAAAGATCTAAGATAAGTCTGGATGAAAAAATACGTAAGCCAAAGCTTAGGATAATCAAATAAATTTTTTCATTTGAAATTATTCTTACCCAACCGCCGGCATAGCTCAGATGGTAGAGCAGCTGATTTGTAATCAGAAGGTCCCGAGTTCGATTCTTGGTGTCGGCACCATTAAAAATCAATAAGTCGCGTGTCATTTGAAAAGTAGTTCTTATTCACTTAAGTGTAATGTAGTCACCTCTGAGAAACACGCTAGTAATGAAGGTGAGAATTAGAACTTTTTTGCTGATAACTTCGACCAAAAATGTCAAAACTGATGCTTATTTTTGGTCGAAGTGATAATTACAGTTGGAATTATTAGTCAGTAATACAGGAAGAGTAGGCACTCGGGCAGGTCGAAATCAATCCACCTGATGGTGTGCTTGTCTGCCTTTTCCAGCTCATCACCGCTAAAACTTGATCGACATATTCGGGGAGACGCTGCCAGAATATGTAATTGGGTTTTAATTCGTTACGTGCAAATATAAGAATTTCTTGAACGGTTGGTACATGGCCCTGTTTGTCGCCACGCGTATTTAAGTAATTGACCTTCTCAACTGTAGGAGCAATAGGTACAATCCCTGAAAGTTGAGCGAAATAAGGGTAAGCACCTTGAGGAGAATATGCGTTTCCAACAAAATTTAAACCTGGTTCATCTGGATAAATATCCGGGCAGCCGAGAGCCCCTCCCATTTTTACCATGGCTGAAGTGATTTGCTTGAGATATTCGCGTGGATAGTTTATTTCTTGAATCGTCATAGTGTTGGGAAAGAATGTGCGCATATTTTGCTGTACAACGATTAAGTTATTAAACCATCCATCTGTTTGTACTTTTGTCAGTGGGGTTACCGCTTGCCCCATGGCCGTTTCTATCATACCGATACCTTCAAAATTCGGGTGTGAGTTGTAGCGTTCTCCCATTGCCTTTAGTAATGCAGTCAATCGGTTACGTACATTCGTGTTCCATAATTTAATATTATAACCGTCTATAGTTGAAGATCCCCAGTCTCTAAATGCAAATGCGCCACCTTCATATTCAGCTGTTTTTAGATAATCCGGTATGAGCTTCCAGTTTGCTTCGAATGATTTTGTTTGCACCTGAATAACCAGTCGCTTGTTCATGGCAGTCAGTTTGGCAAGATGTTTGTCGATGGAAGAGAAATCATATACGCCCGGTGATTTTTCCAACCAACCCCATAAATAACGCAGTTGCATTCCACGCAGGGCAGATGTGGCCTCGAGTTCTTTGTAAACTTGTGCCATGTAGATCGGGTCATCGTTAGCCCAATTTTGAATGGTGTAGTAATGACCTGGATGCCATTTTACTCCAGTGGTCCCAGGAGGTATTGGGGCTGCATGTACTGATGCCAAAGAAGAAAAAATCATCGATATGGTGAATAATGCTGCAATGGATATAGTGTTTATTTTCCTGAATACGATCGGTAAAATAATGATTGAACTCATAAAATTATCTCTAGTCATGTAAGACTCCTGTGATGGACTTGAAGAGGTTACTGGTGCCGCGAAAAATTTGAAGAATTACTTCAATAGATTATCTGATGAACCTAATGGGGCCAGTAAATAAAAAACATCAACATTTTGAGTGTTTAATATCCCCATTGAGTTTTTCCTGGTGCAATCTCTTTTTTGAATACTATTTAGTTTGTGATAGGAGAAATTTGTGATCTCCTTTCAGGAAAAAACATTATTAAAAAAGATAATGATCACTATACTGCAGAGGAAAATTTTCGAATTCTGGAATAAATACAGAATGTTGGTTCTTTTAAATGGCAATATAATTGTTTTGCTTATCATAAGCTTGGCAATAATTGTCTGGAATATCGGCAATTATTGCCGAAAATTAGGCGTATAAAACGTTTATGGATAGGTTTGTACAAGAACTACTATGTTGCTGACAGCAGTAGGGAAATACTGCACTCCATATAAGGCAGAAATATCTGCACAATGCCAGTGGATATCAGCAGGTCTGGGGATTTAATTAGATAAGCGGCTGGAAGGTGATTTTCTGGCGTGATTTTATAGAGTCGATCTACCATTTATCGCTAGTAATCACGGTTCGATAGGGGAGGCGAATTCTTATCAGCTAGAACAGATAAATGTAATCAGCTGATTTTTATTTGTGGCTTTAAACGGATTAATATATCAAACACAAGATTAGATTAGTTTGCCGTGTCTGGTAACCGAGCTACGCGACATTTCTCGTATTTGATGTATATCTGATCTGACAATCACTACGTTAAATCGGGTGATTGTCAGATCAGATCGTGATTACTGTATATCAGAAAAATACTAATTCCATATACAAGAAGGATATGCCTTTGGGCAGGCAGATCTTAAACCACCGGACGGAGTGCTAGTTTGCCTTTTCCAGCGCATTACCTCTAAAACTTGATTGACATATTTGGGGATGCGTTGCCAAAATATGTAATTGGATTTTAAATCATCGCGTGCGAATACTAGAAGCTCCTGAACTGTTGGCACATGGCCTTTTTTATCGCCGCGCGTATTTAAATAATTGACTTTCTCAACTGTCGGTGCGATAGGTACAATCCCTGAAAGCTGAGAGAAATATTTGTAAGCCCCTGGGGGGGAATACTGATTACCACGAAAATTCAACCCTGGTTCATCAGGATAAACATCTGGGCAACCGAGTGCTCCTCCCATTTTCACCATCGCTGAAGTGATTTGCTTGAGATATTCGCGTGGATAGTTTATTTCTTGAATCGT
>NZ_JAIEMO010000030.1 GCF_019752095.1 Nitrosomonas sp. | reverse complement strand
TAACTCAACAATATGATTCAAAACATTATTATATCATCATCCGCACCTGAAAATGACTCTAACCGTGCAAAGTTCTCCTTAAATCTATTTGCCAAGTTTATCTTTATTGATCCAGTGCTGCACCACTAAACTGCCCACCATATCCCCTTCCACATTAACCGCTGTACGCAACGTATCGAGTATACGATCTACGGGCAACAGTATCGCGATCGCTTCAACCGGCAATCCGACAGATTGCAACACTACCACCATCGTCACCATCCCTGCGCTTGGAATCCCCGGCGCACCAATTGCTGCCAGCATGGCAGTCACAAATACGATCAATTGTTGCGTCAAGCTAAGTTCGATGCCAACCAGATTAGCGATAAACAAAGCTGCAACCGCTTCATACAACGCCGTGCCATCCATGTTCATGGTAGCGCCCAGCGGAATTACAAATCCGGCAACGTCACGCTTGACATGCAAATGTTGTTCAGCGCAGCGTAGTGTAACCGGCAGCGTTGCGGCGCTGGAACTGGTCGCAAAAGCAGTGATCAATGCCTCACGCGCGCCCAGCCAGAATTTGATGGGTGTCATCCCCGTAGTCAGATAGAGGATCATTGGCAAAATCACCAATCCATGCAGCAAAGTGGTTCCTAATACGATCGCCACAAACTGAATCATCGTTGACAGCAATCCGGCATCTTGCGTAGCCACCAGCTGCAATACCAATGCCATAATGCCGAGTGGCGCCAGACGCATGATCCAGCCAACCAGCATTAGTATCAATTCCAGAAACTCCTGCATCAGCGTCAGGATATTGCGATAACGTTCTCCACCCACGACCAACGCAATGCCCAATAACAAAGCAAATAATACTACCGCCAGCACGTTGCTTTGCGCTAAAGCAGCGATTGGATTCTGAAACAGCGAGCGCAGGAACTGTGCAAAAAAATCCGATAACGACATTTGTGTTGCCTGAAAACTCTGCATCGCATCCTGGAACATTGCAATCTGCAATTCGCCCCCAGGCCGCAACAAGTTGGCGGAGGTCAATCCCAAAATCAGCGCAAGCATCATCGTAGAAGCAAAGAAAATCAGCGCCACCTGCCAGACGCGATTCATTTGTCGATGCGAACGTAGATTGGCCACACCGACCACAATTGATGTAAATACCAGCGGGATCAACACCATCCGCAATAAATCAGTGAATAATGTACCCACCAGTTTTGCGCTATACAGTCCACTTTGTACAATCGCCGATTGCTGCTCCAGCGCTGCAAACCAGAAACCCAGTAATGCACCCGCCACAACACCAAACAAAATCTGATTATTAAGTGATATCTTATTCACAGATTAATTACACCCAATCCTTACCAATCAGAAAATCCGTATATAACTTATCCTCAGCGCTACCTGTCGCCGGTGTCCAGTCATAGCGCCATTTCACAATTGGTGGCAAAGACATCAGGATAGATTCGGTACGACCGCCTGTTTGCAAGCCGAACAGAGTCCCACGATCCCACACCAGATTAAATTCCACATAACGTCCACGCCGGTACGCCTGAAAATCCCTCTCGCGTTCACCATATGGAGTATCTTTGCGGCGCTCTAATATAGGGCAGTAGGCGTTAAGAAAGTTTTCGCTTACATTACGTATAAGTTTAAAGCAGGTATCAAAATCAGGTTGATTCAAATCGTCAAAGAACACACCGCCGATACCACGAGGCTCTTTGCGATGTTTCAAATAGAAGTACTCATCGCACCATTTTTTAAAGCGCGGATAATAATCTCCACCAAAGGGCTGTAGTGCGTCTTTGCAAGTTTGATGAAAATGAACTGCATCTTCTTCATATCCATAATAAGGTGTCAGATCCATACCACCACCAAACCACCAAACGGGTTCAGCGCCTTCCTTGTGCGCTTCTAAGTAGCGTACATTCATATGCACGGTTGGCGCATAAGGATTGCGCGGATGCAAAACTAGCGACACGCCCATCGCTTCAAATGATCGGCCTGCGAGTTCAGGGCGGGCAGCAGTGGCCGATGCGGGTAATCCGGCACCATACACATGGGAAAAATTGACCCCACCGCGCTCTAGTACATTCCCTTCTTCGATGACACTGCTCATGCCACCACCTCCTTCCGGACGATCCCACTGATCTCGTTTGAACGTTTTGCCGTCCACCTGCTCCAGTCTACCGATGATGCTATTTTGCAAATTAATAAGAAACTCTATGACTCGTGGTGTATTCATGCAAACTCCTATTGATAATACTCAGTAAATATGGCTAAAATCTCGCGTATGCCAGACAATAAGCTCCATTTTATCGCAGGTATATCATGACAATTGCATTTCATTGTTGATTTTTCTCAAGCCAAATTTGAATTACTTGCATGCATATAACTCTGCTCCTATTTTTCGACACAAAAAAGAACGAACACGTATGATAGACTCGCACAATTCGTTATAAGAGAATAAGAGAATGTCTGGCAATACATTTGGCACGCTTTTTACCGTCACCTCATTTGGTGAATCACACGGCCCCGCAATTGGTTGCATTGTTGATGGTTGCCCCCCGGGCCTAGTCATCAGCACTGAAGAAATCCAACTTGAATTAGATCGACGAAAACCCGGCACGTCGCGTCATGTCACGCAACGGCGTGAATCCGATACGGTAGAAATTTTATCTGGCGTATTCGAAGGACAAACCACCGGCACGCCCATTGCATTACTGATACGCAATGAAGACCAGCGCAGCAAGGATTACAGTAAAATCATGGATACGTTTCGTCCCGGCCATGCAGATTACACCTACTGGCAGAAATATGGCGTTCGCGATTATCGAGGTGGTGGCCGCGCATCGGCACGTGAGACTGCGGTACGCGTTGCCGCCGGTGCGATTGCAAAAAAGTGGCTGCACGAAAAATTTGACATTGTGGTTCGCGGCTATATGGCGCAGCTAGGGCCGATTAAAATCCCATTCAAATGCTGGGAGGATATCAGCCAGAATCCTTTTTTCATTGCTGACAGTAGTTATTCAGATCGCTTGGAAACATTTATGGATCAACTGCGTAAGTCGGGCGACTCAGTGGGCGCCAAAATCAGCGTAGTGGCACAGCATGTACCAGTCGGCTGGGGCGAACCAGTAAACGACCGATTGGATGCCGAAATCGCCTACGCCATGATGAGCATCAACGCGGTAAAAGGAGTCGAGATCGGCGCAGGTTTCGCCAGCGTAACACAAAGAGGCACCGAACATTCCGACGAAATGACACCGAATGGCTTCTTAAGTAATAACGCAGGCGGCATTCTTGGAGGCATTTCAACTGGTCAGGACATCACCGCCAATGTCGCGATCAAACCGACATCCAGCATTCGTCTCGGGCGACGTTCAATTGATAAGAACGGCGATCCGGTCATTGTCGAAACGCACGGACGGCATGATCCTTGCGTTGGTATCCGTGCCACACCGATTATCGAAGCCATGCTTGCACTGGTATTGATGGATCATGCTTTGCGGCATCGCGCGCAGAACGCCGATGTACAGTGCAAAACACCAAAAATTCCCAGTAGCGCAAATGCTGCAGAAAAATCTGCAGCGGCGTCTCAAGCGCCCTCAAGAGAAGATCCGGAACCTGAAGAAGATGTCTAAGCACTAACAAACACGACAGAAGCTTCGTGTCTCACCAAAGCTAGTTTAGGTATTAACTTAAGAGGAGATTACAGTACTACTTCGACTTGTTTCCGGGTATTGGTAGTTACCCTGGCTCTAATGAAAATTTACCGGTGCTGATCACATCCGCTGTTCAGCCGTATCGACCACCTTGTTAAACAGGCCTCGACATTCAAAACCATACCTTGCGATGTCACACGGTATAAGTCATTTAATCTAGCTGAGAATTTCCTACCACTGCAAACTTAACTCTTAACAGTCTTGCCACTTGTTGACATTGCCGGTGCAAAAAAGGACATATGTCCTATTTTTCAAAATGAGAATCTAGTACGTACATACTAGAAGAAAAGGAATCATCTCTTATTACATTCGAGGAATTTTTAGTTTATCTTGCAGATGGCTATGCAGCGTTACTTTTTTATGTAAATTTAGAAATAACTAATAAAAACAGATAATCTGCAAGTCATTACACAACAATTTCATCTTTCTCTGCAAACAAGCGGCTCCATTAAATTCGCTGCAAATGAACAGCGCATGCTATCTGGCATGTGTAGATGAAGTTAGTAAATCTTAATGTAATTTTCTTCTTCTTAGGGGAGGTTTTATAATGCGTATTATATCTATGATGGCCTTACTTGCGTTGGCGAGCGGACCGGTCGCGGCGGCTTCTTGGCAAATTGGTGACAATGACGGTTTTGGTGCTGGCATTTGTGACAACTGCCCGCACCCATTTGATGGCTTCTCGGCAAATTATGATGGCCGCAGTGCAGCAGAAATGGCGGCAACTGATGGCACTCAATACACCGATACTTATAGCACTACTCATCCCGGCTTCGGTCCACATGGATCAGAAACGGTAGCAACATTCACATTTACCGGATTAGGCAACAGCTGGACAATCGGTCATCTGGAATTCGACACGGCCGACTTTCAAGCTTCAACATTCGGCGGAGTAACCACCACATTTAACGGCATCGTACAAAACTTTGGCTTCAATGACGGGTTTCCGAATACGGCTATCCATTTCTTTACATTGACTGGCTCCGTGATTGATTCGATCAACGCTTCAGGTGAGTTAGTCATTGCTATTGATCGCAACAATTCCGGTGATTTTTACGGCTTCGACTACCTGAAAATCAGCGATGTGGCGGCACCGATACCTGAACCAGAAACTTATGCCATGTTACTTGCTGGCCTAGGTATACTTGGTTTTGCTAGTCGTCGCCGGAGGCAAAAACTAGCTGATTAATTTGTAAATCAAGTGTCTCTAAGAGAAACCCGCTGCGGCGGGTTTCTCTTTTTCCGGTTGACTATTTTTGGCCTTTATTCAAAGCACTATTCATTTTTCTTAAGATCTGCCGATATGACAGCATAAATTCAAACGGAAAAGATTCACTGATGAAATCTCGGCATACTCACAAAATATATCATTCTAACACTCCCTCACCACAGGCCAGCCAAGCTAACCAAGATCGATTGTATAGTGTTTCTACACTTTTATTTTTCTCGCATTACTACTACATTCATGAAAACCAAGTATAAAGAGTTGCTGATTCTGGGAATTACCATCGAAGGTCGCCCATTTCGGCCCAGTGATTGGTCAGAACGGCTATGCGGGGCACTTGCCATCTATAATCGCAATGGCCGCTGGGAATACTCAGAGTATGCTCAGCCTGTTATATATGAAGGAAAGATAGGTGTTCATGTAAAAACCGCACTAAAAGATATCAATCCAGCCATGTATCAATTTATGATGGATTTTGCTTACAATAATCAACTCAAGGTAATTCCAACGGGCAAAGTCACTTACTTGGAAGAATCTCCAGTCCCTGAGGAAACAGAAGTAGCATGGTCTGTAACAAAACTGACACTTGCACTGTTACTGCATCAATGGAAAATAAGATTTAAGAATACTGGGCATTAGGCAGCAGTGCTTAATCTTAGTCTATACAAAATCATTTCTTACCTACACTTCAGAGTGACTTAAGGTATTCAACAAGATCAAGTCGCTGTCCTTTAGTCAAAGCTGGAAGAAACATCCCATCAGGCTGAGGCATTCTGCCAGAAGCAAACTCGTGACCACCATTATTGTTACCCCAAATATGTGTACGAAACAAAAAGCCATTATAGCCCGTCGTTTTTAATCCAACTTTCACTGGATCAAACTCGCGCGATCCCACCATAAACTCATCCGGACGATATTCGCCTTCTACAGGATCATCAGGTCGCCGTTTAGGCAACAACAAATCATACAATGTTGGAACGGAGCCATTATGCAGATAAGGAGCAGTCGCCCAGATACCGTTGAGCGGGCGAGCTTTATAAGCGAAAACTGAAGCAAAAGGATTGTCGGTTGTATCAGGAACATAATTGCCATGTTTCAGGGAAGATTGCACTTCATTATCAAGAAATGTATAGGCAATATCAAGCAATCGCTCGAACCATCTGCGCACAAACCATTTATCTGGATCAGGTGTCGTCACCACATTGCGCGTAGCTGAAGTTAATAGTGCTACCGCTGGCGCTTCGCGTTGCAGCAAGAGGTTTCCTGTACTGACACCGACATATTGATTCCGCAAAATACCGCTATACCCGATATACTCAATCCCGTTGTCAGCCATCTTAGAATCCGTTCCAACAAACGAAACATCAATCATTTTAGCCACAACGCGACGATCTGGATCAATGCGATTAATGTGACCGTGGCACGATGCGCAATATTGGAAGAATAACTTCGCACCTTTAGCCATTCGTGCTTTATCGATTTTAGGCAAAACATGCTCAGGCCACTGCGGCGAAGTTAATTTACGCAGATGCTTCTCCACTCGGCGCAAATTTCTAATATCAATAGAAGACCGGAAATCAATATGCTTTGAACCAAATCCTTGTCCGCCAATAACTGAAGACAACGTAAAGCCATCTCCTTCTTGCCAATCCAGTGTACCAAAAACACCAATCATCTGACCTGCATTCCTGGCCATGGGACCTAATCCGCTGTTGTCGACTCTACCATTCCATTGAACGTAATCATGCTGCGGTATATCCCACAGGAATGGATAACTCACCGGCGCATCGGCTGGATTATAGATTTTGTTGCGCAACCGAATGATCTGCTTGCCAGTCAAATAAGCCTGAATCCTTTCAATAATGTGGTCGCGATTTGCACTGCTGAGAACGGACTCCACATCTGACATTATTTCAATCAATTCTTCCGAAGTCAGAATCTCCGTGAGCAATTCGCGCAATTGTTGTGCGCTCATGATATGTTCAAGCACACGATTATAGATTCTTCCAAACGCATCCAATCGCGCATAGCCATAACGAGTTAACGGTCGTTGGGTGTCCCTAGGCGTATTGATGATGGCATAAGATATGATTCGCTGAGTGTATTTCTTGAGATCCATCACCACTTCATCTATTTCCTTATATTGACCTTGCCTCAATACGTTAGCAACGAAACGGTCACGTTTCTCTGAGTCCTCCAAGGTGACATGCAATGCTTCCGCCAAATCCATCATGAAAATTTCCATATCCGAATTTGCCGGACCGCCATCGATACGAATTCCGGTACCCTGGTAATTGATTTGGGTTGTATGGCAAGCTGCGCAAGTAAAGCCCATAAATGCCTTGCCTTGATACTCATCTTGCACCATGCCAACGGGCAGACCATCTGGATTGCTTGTGGTTGGACGCTGCGGCAAATAGCCATAACGGTCTATGTTTTCATTACTGCGGAATAAAGCAGATGAATCAGGCTGCTCCAATACAAGAAAGAAGCTGTACGGTAATAAATTAGAACCCTGCGTCGTATTATAAAACCACAAACTATCGGATGCCGACCAACCTTGATCAAGGTAAATTGTTTGAAAAAATTGAGCACCAAATTTATCGACACCACTCGAAATAGCACCCCGGTTAGGGTCATTATCACGAAATTCATATACCCCTAGAGCTATTCCGGAAATCAGCAAAATCACCGATGATAAGACTAGAACCATCGTTAAAAGCTTTAGGTAAAAGTAATAATTGATAAACTTAAATTTCATGCGGTGTATTGTGATTGTTCAGCAAGCATTCAGGATTTATTTGATTAAATCCAGGACATCCGAATAGCCTTTTAACAATTGATATTGCAGGTATTGCTTCAAAACAACGATTTAAAACCCTATTATGCCTAATATTGACACTAATGAATCTTATTTTTCATATATGATTGCCAATCAATTTTATGCGAAGAATAAGCACAGAAAAAATTTCTTAATAATTATGAAGGACTCGATGCAGATTTTCTCATTTTGGTACTTTTTACTAGGTATCTTCTTAATATTTCCAGCACCATTTGTATATGCCCAGCCACCAGCTAGTCTTACAATTGAAGAATTACAACGTGTGGGACTACAAGCAAATGGCCTCGTGCAAGCCGCTCGTTCGCAAGTGAATATGGCCAAAGCAGGTGTAATCGCCGCATCCGCATTTCTCAACCCTGAAATAACTGTATCAGCTGGCCCTGACGACAAGCGACTTCCGGAGATACTAACAGGACCGGCGACCATGCAGCGCGCTGTAACAGTCAATCAGGGAATCGAAAATCCTTTTATGCGCAGTGCCCGGATTGGTGCATCAGAAGCTGTCGTTGATGCGAGTCGTGCCAGCTTTGATCAAATACGTGCAGATTTAGCAGCGCAACTAAGAGTTAGAGCCTATGAATTATTGTTACGAATAGAGCAAGCTGCATTGGAACAGAACATTTACGACTTATTGAAAGAAGTACGGCGTCGTATTGCAGCCAATGTCGAAAGGGGGGAAGTCGCGCGCTTTGAACTCATTCGGGCAGATACCGAATTACAAAGCACAGCTAATCGCATGGAAGCTGCACAGTTAACAGCACAGCGCGCTCGAGTAGCCTTACTGCAACTGACGGCAGGAGCCATTCCAATTGATTTTGAAATTCAAGCTTCTCTGAAAGATCCGATTAATTTACCGCCATTGGACACATTACGTCAGGAAGTACCATCTGTAAATCCGGATGTCATTCGTTTGCAGGCAGAACAAGAACGTGCCAAATTACGAATTAGTCAGGAAAAAGCTTCGGTGCTACCACAAATTAATTTTTTATACACTAATTACCAGGATGCACAATTCACCTCCAATATAGCAGGCGTAAGCGTTAGAATCCCTTTGCTCTATCAACGTCGCGGCGAAATTGATACAGCCATTTATGATTCCGCACGGATACGAGAAACACTTGAATATCGCCGCTACGAAATCAGTCAATTATTCGAAGCAGCATGGCAGTCTCTGCAGATCGCGCGACGACGCGTAGACATGTTTGAAGGCGGTTTAATCAAAGAAGCAGAAAATGCTGTAGAAGTCGCCGAAGCCGCTTACCGTTTTGGGGAGAGAGGTTTAATCGAATTTTTGGATTCGCAACGTATACTCCGAGGAATATTAGGTGATGCCTTGCTAGCACGTTTTGATCTTCAATCATCGGCTGTCGAAATTGACCGGTTGCGCGCACATTATCCCAAGGAGCTAATTCCAGAATGAGTTTCAAACTAATTTTAATCAACTTCATTGTTTTTTCTACACTACTATTAACAGGGTGCGATAAAAACGAATCAACTAAAACCTCTGATAAAGAAACAGCTCAAAGCAGCTCCGAAGAAGACCGAGATATCAACAGCATTACTATCCGACCCGAGCTAGCAAACCGCTTAAAGATCGGACAACCTACTTTAATTGATCTTGCGGATAAAATTCTTGTCCCGAGCAGAGTACAAGTCGATGAAGAAAGAACCGCGCAAATTGGTTCTTATGTAACCGGGAGAATTATCAACCTGTTTGTCATCTTAGGCGATTACGTTCAGGCAGGCGAACCATTAGCTCGCATTACCAGCCCGGATCTAACACAATCGCAGTTGGCTTATTTGCGTGCATCTTCACGCGTTGTTGTAACTCAGAAAGCAGCTGAGCGTGCGCACCATTTGTTTGCTGCTGATGCGATCGCTCAAGCTGAAGTGGAACGACGTCAATCCGAATTGGAAATTGCCCAGGCTGAACTAGGCGCAGCCACCGATCAGTTGAGATTATTTGGAATGACTGACGCTGAATTAAAAGAATTGTCCAAGAAAGGAAAAATTCTTCCGTGGTTGGATATCAAAGCCACCCGGGAAGGATATGTCATTGCACGTAATGTGATGGTGGGCCAAGTGGTACAACCTTCCGATCCGTTATTTCAGATTGCTGATCTTTCTCACGTCTGGGTGGTTGGCGATGTACCAGAACAAATTGCGCGTGACGTGCGATTGGAACAGCATGTAGAAATCAATGTACCCGCAATAGGCGGTGCTGATTTTGATGGCGTCATAATATTTGTCTCGGATACCGTTAATCGTCTGACTCGTACCGTAATGACCCGGGTAATGGTGGAAAACCCAGACCGGAAATTGAAGCCGGATATGCTGGCCAATATGCATATCACCGATACACAGCATAAAACCCTAGTTGTCCCGGAAGCAGCAATTGTTCGCGAATTAAACCAAGATTATGTTTTTGTCGCGATCAGTGATAACCAATTTCAACGTGTGCCTGTCGAACTGGGCCCAGAAGTGGCTGATTACCGTCCTGTGCTAAATGGGCTATCAATTGATCAACGAATTGTAATGACAGGTGCTTTTCATTTAGACAGCGAGCGCAAGCTGGCTGAATTGGAATAATCATGATGGCTGCTATAGTACGTGCGGCATTAAACCAGCGTTTGTTGGTATTAGTAATTGGTCTGCTGTTGTGTGTCGCTGGTGGATTTGCTGCGAAAAACCTGTCGGTGGATGCCTTCCCTGATGTCACCAATATACAGGTGCAAGTGGCTACGGTAGCCATTGGCCGTAGCCCAGAAGAAATGGAACGGTTAGTCACGGTGCCGGTTGAGATTGCCATGACCGGTCTACCGGGCTTGGTCGAAATGCGCTCATTGAACAAAAGTGGATTATCGCTGATTACTCTGGTTTTCACTGACCAGACAGATGTATTTTTTGCGCGTCAGCTAGTCATGGAGCGCATCATTGATGTCACACCTCGCTTAATACCGGGCATTACACCAGTGCTTGGGCCGGTTTCTACCGGATTAGGTGAGGTCTATCAATATACCATCGAGCATCCAGACGACGGTACACGTGCTTTAACCGCTGAAGAACTCACCGAACGCCGCACTATTCAAGACTGGGTAGTCCGTCCATTGCTACGATCAATTCGTGGTGTAGCAGAAATTAACTCAATGGGCGGGCACGTTAAGGAATATCAGGTCTATGCCAGTCCCAACAAGCTACGGCATTATAATCTGACACTGACGGATGTGGATCGTGCTCTGGCCAGCAATAATTCCAATGCTAGTGGAAATATACTGGCATTGCACTATGAACAATACCTAATCCGCGGTGTGGGTCTGATTGCTACGCTGGACGACATCCGCAATATCGTACTCCGAGAAATGGATGGTGTTCCGATTTATGTACGTGATGTTGCCGAAGTTACTTTTGGTGGTGAAGTCCGTCAGGGTGCCAGTATCAAGAATGGCTATACCGAATCAGTTGCAGGTATCGTAATGATGCTGCGTGGCGGCAATGCCAAGGAGATTGTTGGCAGGATTAAGGAAAAAGTCGCTGAAATCAACGAGCGTGGGTTGTTGCCGGATGGTTTGCAAATCGTGCCGTTTTATGATCGCACCGAACTGGTGGATGGCGCGTTATCCACGGTACAAAATACTCTAATGCAATCTCTGATTCTAGTCATAGTAGTGCTATCGATTTTTCTGGGAACCATCCGAACCAGCATTGTCGTTTGTTTTACTTTGATTATCACGCCGCTGATAACTTTCATGGTGATGAATTACTACGGCATGCCCGCCAATTTGATGTCATTAGGTGGATTAACAATTGCACTAGGTATGATGGTTGATCCCACCGTAGTCGTCGTTGAAAACATTTATCAGCGTCTCGGCCAGGCAAAAGACACAGGCCAATCCAAGTTTGATGTCATTGTGAATGCGGTTGCTGAAGTCGGCACACCGGTCATTTTTGGCGTGTTCGTTACGATACTTGTATTCCTGCCGTTAATGACGCTCGAGGGCATGGAAGGAAAAACCTTTAGTCCACTGGCAGTTACAATTGCTATCGCACTGCTGGTCGCTCTTTTTGTATCATTATTAATATCACCGGTATTGAGTGATTATCTTCTGCAAGGCGGGGGGGAGCAAGACACAAAAATTGTTGCTGTCTTGAAAGGCGCGTACTTGCGTGTTTTTAATCTGGCCATGCACAATCAGAAAAAAACCATAGTTATTGCCATAAGTTCTCTGATGTTCGCATTTGCGTTGTTTCCTTTTCTGGGTACATCCTTTATCCCGATCATGAAGGAAGGCTCGGTAACGCCAGTGATTATTCGCGCACCTTCCATCTCATTGGATGAAGCTATCAAACTGGAAACAGAAGCAATGCAGTTAATCGCTGCAATTCCAGGAGTTAGGAGCGTAGTGTCTAAATTGGGTCGTGGAGATACGCCCGCGGATCCCGCATCGCAAAATGAATCCGACCCTATTGCCAACTTGGATTTGGAAGGATCGGGGCGAACTCAGGAAGAAATCGAGGAAGATATCCGTAAAGCACTGGAGGTATTGCCTGGCGTCAATATCGTACTATCACAACCGATTGCACAACGCGTGGATGAAATGGTTACCGGTGTCCGCTCACAAGTTGCAATCAAGATATTTGGTGACGATCTGGAGCAATTGCGTAAGCTATCTGAGCAAGTAGCCCGTATTGTTAAATCGACAGCTGGTGCCAGAGATATCCGAATTGAACGCTTATCAGGGCAGCAAGAACTGACGATCAATATTGATCGCCGTGCCATTGCACGGCATGGCATCAATGTTTCAGACGTCAACGAACTGATTTCCACAGCAATCGGTGGCAAGGCCGTTACTCAGGTTTTTGAAGGCGAACGTCGCTTCACACTGCTGTTAAGATTTCCAGAGGAATTTCGCCACGATGTGGAAGCGATCAAGGATCTTTTATTAAGACCGGCCAATACAGCAGCACTAGGTAAAATGGCGCAAGGTGGAATGTTAGTACCGCTCAGTGCTGTAGCAGAGATAAAAGTAATTGACGGTCCAGCGATTATTTCGCGTGAATTTGCCAAGCGTCGCGTTGTGGTGGGTGCTAATGTGCACGGACGCGATATGGGCGGATTTGTAGAAGAACTGCAGGAACGTACCGCGAAAGAAATTAAACTACCCACGGGTTATTATTTTGTCTGGGGTGGGCAGTTTGAAAATATGCAACGCGCAATGTCAACACTTTCCGTAATCGTGCCGGTTACGCTGGCAGCTATTTTTTTCTTGTTATTCATGTTATTCAACTCAGTCAAACTGGCCGTTCTGATTTATCTGGTATTACCGTTTGCTTCCGTCGGTGGCGTTGTCGGGCTTTTTGTGTCCGGTCAGTATCTATCAGTTCCGGCATCAGTCGGCTTTATTGCAGTATGGGGCACATCGATATTAAATGGCGTGGTACTTATTTCTTTCGTGCGGGAGTTGCGAGATAAAGGCTTAACTGTCGAAGAAGCGGTCAGAAAAGCTTGTGAGCAGCGTTTCCGACCGGTCATGATGACTGCAGCGACTACCGTGTTGGGCCTGGCACCGTTCCTGGCGGCTTCGGGGCTGGGTTCTGAAGTACAAAAACCATTGGCTATCGTGGTCGTCTGTGGACTAACGACAGCAACGATGATGACGATGGTGGTCATGCCAATGCTGTATCGATGGTTTGATGATAAAACTGATAAAGTACCACCAGTTCAATCTGAAAAACTGTCTCCCCCGTCTGCGTGAAAATCTTACTTATTATTCAACTACTACCGTTTGCACCTGTATGGGCCAAACACCTTTCTCTATCACTTGTCGGCCATCAAACACAAGATAACTTTGTCGTCCGTAATGTGGTAGCGGTCGGAGCAGGGCTTCGAGTGATGCAGCATCTTGAGCGGAGATAACCGCCAATGATGCTTCTTCATCACGAACTAAAGTCCAGACTTGCGCAGTACCTTTGTTGTTGATTTCATCCGGTCTGGCGGGCAGTTGGTTAGCAGCAAGCCAAGCATCAACTTCCGATTTCAGGCCGATAACCAGCGTAGGTGCTGTGGAAAGTGGTTCACTCAGCGCAGCGATTCGTGCTTTGCGGCCTTGCAATTTATCCGCAAGAATTTCAGCAATTTTACGAATCTCGGCTTTAGCGGATAATAAAACTGTCTGCGTAGTGGCGTTAACCATTGCCTCACGCAGGATCGGTGGCGCTTCACCAGGCGCCAGCTGACGAAACAGGCGCAAATCCGGATCAAGCGAAACCGATAACGGCTTGTCCATTAATTTCAGCGTAAAAATCTGCCGTTCTTTTTGCAAATCAAGTATATGTGTTGTGGTGCTCTGCGGGTTTTCAATTGCTACCGGGATGCGTAATTGATACGCTGGTTTGGATTGTTCCAGAGTAATTGATAATTCATAGCCGGAATCTGTTGCAATATTTTTTACTTCACTGATCGTGATAGCCGGTGCGCCGGTGCGTTCCAGCCATTGAGAAAAGAATGGTTGCAGATTTTGCCCTGAGACCATCTCAAATATTTTCTGCAACTCTTGCCACGAAGTAATTCTAAAGCGCTGCACTTTCCAGATCCCCTGGATACCGCGCTGAAAAACCATGTCACCTAGATGATCCCGCAGCATAAAGAAAAACATGGCAGCTTTGTTATATCCGACAATTTTGGATGCGCCATGCGTACGTGAAATAAACGCTGTCAATGGTGCATCCTGACCTGGTCGCAATGCGGCAAAGTCACGTACCCACCCTAATCTCATTTCACGTGCAGCTTCGCTGCTTTCCTGTTCTTTATAAGTATAATCGGCCATAAACGTGGTCAATCCTTCCGACCAGTTGCCGCTTGAGTAATCCGGATAAACCCCATTACCCCACCAATTGTGCAACACTTCGTGACCGAGCGAAGTATCACGGATAAACGGCAATCGCAACACATCAATGCCAAGATAAGTCAATGTAGGCATGCCAAATCCGGTTGGCGTAGGGCTAGAAACCACGCTGAATTCAGTATAGGGATATTCGCCGATCCAGGATTCGTAGAGGTTCAAATAGCGTTTCACCGCATCCAGATAATCTTTTGATAAATTACTAACTTGCGGATGAAAATAGGTGCGTAGTTGAATCGGCTTATGGTTAATGCTCTGGTGTGCCTGTGTTTCAATCACATACGGTCCGGTCATCAGATCAATCCCTTCGGCTGGATGAGAGAACTCAAAAGAAGCGAGATAACCTTGCTCCGATTCACTTTCTTCCACCAATCGGCCCGCCACTAGGCCTTTCTGACCGGCCGGCAGTTCGATGCTGACCTTATATCGCGCCAAATGCCCAACTATGCGCGGATACCAATTAGATCCATCCGGCAAGAATGAACCGGATTCGCCACTTACCGCGACTGGCCTGCCTAATGTCTGCTGATGATCCAGAGAAGCATCCAGTGCAGTCAATGTCCCTTTCCACTGTATCAGAAACTGGATTTGGTTCCTGAAATGAACCGGAATGTTCCAAATATGCGCTTGATTGGCTTGCTCACGGCCAATGCCCAATGGTCCATCATTAAATTCTGCCTGAGTCACTTCATAAGCCGCTCCCAGCATCAGTTGCAACTCTCTTGGATTGTGTACGGTAACAAGGCTTTTTCCTACGATGGTACGATTTACAGGGTCAATTTTTACCGTGATATCGTACTCGACGTCATTAAAATTCATCGGTGCAGGCATCGACAATACCTGTCCTGACACAAAGTAAGCAAACAGAAGTAAAAAGCAACTTTTAATTAAACTATCAACTGTCATAGATTGAAATAAAAATAATTAAAGATTCAAAGCAGGAAATTTTGCAATGACTAGCATTTCTATACCATCCCGTTTGATTTTGATCGGCAACCAGGTTCCGGACGCTTGCCGTTTTACAACATTGATAACGTCTTCGGTAGCTTTGATCGGCACACCGGCCATTTCCAGAATCACATCCGAAGCCATGAGCTCCGCAGCTTCAGCAATGCTGTTTTTCTCGACTTGCAGCACTACTGCTCCGCCCCGGCCCATTTCGTAGCGTATTCCCAAGCGCTGAAATTGCGGCCTGAAAGACTCAGAAACATGCGGCAACACGCCAAAAACGGCGTCGGCAACACCTTCAACTAACTGCTTACAGGATTTACTGCTATCCCACGGTAACAATGCAATAACATTCTGGACACCTAGGTCATGTAGTTGATGCGTCACACCAAAACCATGCAGCACATGGCCCGCACCCATAACCCCCACAACCAGCGGTTTCTCCGGATCGGTAGATTCTATTGTGGCTTGTTGCAGTACCTGGGCCATGGCACGATCCCATAATTGTTGCCCACCGATAAAACGACGGAAATCCGGATCATCTTGCGTGATTTCGCCTGCTTTCTTGTCTTTGCGGTCATGTTGCTTGTAAATCGGCAGTAAAAAATCCATATACGCCTGACTTGGTTCCGCCGGACGCGTCACCCCTTCTCGTTCTTCCAATGGAACGCCATAAAAGCCCTTTTCTGCCACTTGATGGCGCAATTTTGTTTCAATATTCAATGCGAGCATTGGGATACGATTCATCCGCGCAAAATGAAACAGAGGTAAATATAGATTGGCATCCGTATTCCAAACCCGATCCCACTCAGCTGCACGAAGGAATTCCTTTTCACCCAGTTCACCGGCAATCCATTTATCCAACGCTGCTTGCACTCGACGTGGAAACATCTCGAATCCGATCACCATATTGGGGCGCACGGCGTGTAAAGCCACCAATGTTTGCAACTGCCAACGATGATGATCCGCATTGACATGCGTTTCCCCCAACAGCACCACCGCAGCCTTCACTGCACGTGCGATTATTTCCTGTTGTGAGGTTTTACCCAAACCTGGAACTACCCAATCCCCCAATGGCACGCAATCTTTTGGTACCGGTTTTTTTGCTGGAGTAATGGCGTTTGCCAATGCGGTATTTACGCATAGACTCAGCAGCAAAAAGGTCACGCTAATAATTCTGCTACAGCGGTTTACATTAAAATTTGTCATTTCTTTGATTGTCCTGTTAACAGATTCATAAAATCAGAGGGTCATCCAACCCATTTACGTGCATTTCGAAACAAACGCATCCAAGGTCCATCCTCCTCCACCCTACCAGAGCGAGTATCAGGATACCAGGAATGTTGCGTCACTCGAAATACCCGTTCCGGATGCGGCATCAACACATTAAAACGCCCATCCGAGGTAGTCAATCCGGTGATGCCTTGGAGCGATCCATTCGGATTATCAGGATACTGCTCGGTTACTTGCCCGTGGTTATCCACAAATCGCAGGGTCACTAAGGATGCAACATTTTCAGACTGACCGAAAAACTCCACCTTACCTTCACCATGCGCCACCGTGATCGGCATCCGGCTTCCGGCCATGCCATCAAAAAATAGCGATGGACTGGGTTGTACCTCCACCATAACAAAGCGCGCCTCAAATTGCTCCGACAGATTGCGTCTGAAGCGTGGCCAATGCTCTGTTCCTGGTATGATCTCATGCAGATTGCTCATCATTTGGCAACCATTGCACACACCGAGTGCAAATGTATCGCTGCGCTGAAAAAATGCTTCGAATTCTTCACGTGCGCGTGGATTGAACAAAATTGATTTAGCCCAGCCTTCACCCGCCCCCAGCACATCACCATAGGAAAATCCGCCACATGCAGCCAATCCCATAAAATCTTTTAATGACAATCGATCTGACAGGATATCGCTCATATGCACATCGACCGCAGCAAAACCAGCGCGATCGAAAGCCGCCGCCATTTCCACATGCCCATTCACCCCTTGCTCACGCAATATCGCTATACGTGGACGCACTCCCGTTTGAACGAAAGGCGCAGCGATATCGTCACCAACAGCATAACTTAATGTAACCTGCAATCCTGGGTCATCCACATTAAGAATCCGGTCATATTCCTGTTGCGCACAAGTTGGATTATCACGCAGCTTTTGCATCTGATACGTGGTCTCCGACCAGGCACGTTGCAAATCCACTCGTTTCTCCGCCAACACCGGCTTGTTATTGCGCATCAAGCGGACTTCATCGATTTTATTCAAGTGGCCGATGATGAAACTGACATCCCGCAACCCAGCTTCGGTTAACACCTGCAGCACCTCACGGTGCTGTGCGGCTGCAATTTGAATCACAGCACCCAGTTCTTCATTGAAAAGTACCGCAAAAAGGTGTTCTAGGAAACGCCCTCCCAATTGCTCAGGTCGCAATTCCGATCCATCGATATCACAGCTGTGCGGATCAAAGCACAACTGATCCAGATTCACGGTCAAGCCAGTATGTCCGGCAAAAGCCATTTCGCATAATGCCACGAATAAGCCGCCATCGGAACGATCGTGGTATGCGAGCAGCTTATCCATTTCGTTAAGCTTCTGAATCGCATTAAAAAAGTTTCGTATGCGTTGTGCGCCGGTTTCGCCGTCAATATTCGGCGCAATATTGCCAACTTGTTTATACACCTGCGCCAATGATGAACCACCAAGTCGATTTTGACCTTGCCCCAAATCAATCAGAATCAATTCAGTGTCGCCGCAATCGGTGCGTAATTGTGGTGTCAGGGTTTTGCGCACGTCCTTCACTGTTGCAAAAGCAGTGATAATCAGCGATAACGGTGCCGTAACTTCCTTACGCAACCCCAATTCTTCCCAAGCAGTTTTCATCGACATCGAATCTTTTCCGACCGGTATGCTAATGCCCAGTTGTGGGCACAATTCCATACCAACAGTATGCACTGCGTCATACAATCCGGCGTCTTCACCTGAATGTCCGGCTGCGGCCATCCAATTGGCCGACAATTTAATCTTTTCAATTTTGCCAATTGATGCCGCCGCGATATTTGTAATCGCCTCACCCACCGCCATGCGCGCTGCCGCTTTGAAATCTATCAAAGCCAATGGCGTGCGTTCGCCAATGGCAAATGCCTCCCCCAAATAGGTCTGATACCCCATGCTGGTCACCGCAACGTCGGCAACTGGGATTTGCCATGGACCAACCATCTGATCACGCGCTGATAGGCCGCCGACACTGCGATCGCCAATGGTAATTAAAAAAGTTTTATCGGCCACCGCAGGCAAACATAGCACTCGATAGACGGCTTCGGTCAAATTCACACCCTGCCAATCAAGTATCGGAAGTATTCGGATATTATGAGCAACATCGCGTGTCATTTTCGGCGGCTTGCCGAGTAGTACCGGCAACGGCATATCAACTGGCAGCGTAGGGGATTGCGCATCGATTACCACCAATTGTTCGTCGTTTGTGGCTTCACCCACTACGGCGAACGGGCAACGTTCGCGCTCGCAAATGCTTTGGAACAACGCCAAAGATTCTGGTCTGATCGCCAGAACGTAGCGCTCCTGTGCCTCATTGCTCCAAATCTGCATCGGTGACAAACTGGTTTCTTCGGAAGGAACATTTTGCAAATTAAAACGCCCACCACGGCCAGAGTCATGCACCAATTCTGGGAACGCATTGGATAAGCCTCCCGCACCTACGTCATGGATAAATAAAATCGGATTCTCGATACCGCTTCGCTGTAGTTGCCAGCAGCGATCGATAACTTCCTGCGCACGCCGTTGCATTTCCGGATTACCGCGTTGCACCGAATCAAAATCCAATGCTTCGGTATTGCTACCGGTATCCATGCTGGAAGCCGCACCACCACCTAAACCAATCAGCATACTCGGTCCACCCAGTTGAATCAGCAAAGAGCCTGCAGGGAATTTTTCCTTACGCACATGCAAATCTGAAATCTGGCCGACGCCACCCGCCAGCATGATTGGCTTGTGATAACCACGCATTTCTCCGCCCAGGCGCTCTTCAAAAGTGCGGAAATAACCCGCTAAATTGGGGCGTCCGAATTCATTGTTGAATGCCGCCCCGCCAATCGGACCTTCCAGCATAATCTGTAACGCTGATGCGATGCGTCCGGGCTTACCATAGGTTGCTTGATTATCGGTTCCATCGTACTCCCACGGTTGCACAAACTCCGGAATATTCAGATTGGATACCGAGAAACCGCATAATCCGGCTTTTGGTTTTGCACCCCGACCCGTTGCGCCTTCATCGCGAATTTCACCGCCGACACCCGTTGCAGCACCTGGAAACGGTGAAATCGCAGTCGGATGATTGTGTGTCTCGACTTTCATCAACACGTGCGTTTTTTCCTCGGCGTAACCATATGCTCGCTGACTATCCGGATAAAAGCGCTTTATTCTTGCTCCCTCAATGACGCTGGCATTGTCGGCATATGCCACCAGCGTGCCTTGCGGATGACTTTGATGCGTGTTGCGTATCATAGCAAACAGCGATTTATCCTGAACCTTGCCATCAACAATCCAGTCTGCGTTGAATATTTTATGGCGACAATGCTCGGAATTGGCCTGCGCGAACATCATCAATTCGACATCGGTTGGATTGCGCTGCATGTGCTGAAAATGATTCAACAAGTACTCAATCTCATCCAATGACAGGGCCAATCCCATATTTTGATTTGCCTGTAATAAAGCCTCAATACCACCGTGCATCACATCAATCGTGTTGAGTGACTGCGGCGGAAAATGCTGGAATAGTTTGGCGGCATCATCAAATGAAGAAAACGCAGCTTCGGTCATACGGTCATGCAGCAAAGAAACGAGATGGGATTTATCATCAATCGAAAGTTGTGCGCTGCATTGGATATAATACGCAATCCCGCGCTCAATACGTTCAACAGCGGTTAAACCGCAATGCTGGGCAATATCCGTAGCTTTTGTAGACCACGGTGAAATTGTGCCCGGACGCGGCAAAACTAAAAGAAACTCGCCTGAATGGTATTCCTTTTCCTGCACCTGATTGTAGTTAAGTATTTTTCTCAACACATTCAGTTCATTATCGTGCAAATTACGCGTCACCGAGCAAAAATGCCAATATTCTGTATGAATGGCTGTTACTGGCAGATTGAGGGTTCTAATTTGATTGAGTAATTTCTCCAGACGAAACGGAGAAAGGGCACGTCCACCACAAAATTGGAGCATCAGAGAAAATAAAGCAATTATTTAAAGATTGCAATTTTACACGAGAAGATGTACTTATCGCTGATCATCCCGTGAGTGTGAAAAATATGATGACTGCTGATCCGATTTGGCTTACCGCAGAAATACGCGAAATAGAACATCTGGCCACCCTGCTGCCCGAACCTCCACGGTTAATGGAAAAAGCGGGCCTGGCCGCCGCACAAATCGTCCGCGACCAATTACACAAAAAACCCGGCTATCACGCATTGGTGCTCGCCGGCCCGGGCAATAACGGCGGCGATGCTTTCGTTGTAGCGCGGTATTTGATGGAATGGGGAAATGCGGTTACTGTGGCTTTCAACGGCGATCGCAATCGCGTTCCACCAGATGCCAAGCAAGCCATGCAAGCCTGGACCGATATCGGCGGTGAAATTCTTTCTGACATACCCGACGGCAATCAAAGCTGGGATGTGGTAATTGACGGCCTGTTCGGCATCGGCCTGGATCATTCTCGAAGCCGACCCATCGAAGGAAAGTATCGCGAATGGGTGGACACAGTGAATCAAATGAATGTTCCCATTGTATCGCTGGACATTCCATCCGGTCTGGGCAGCGATGACGGCTGCATTTATGGCACAGCAATCCGCGCCAGCACTACCGTAACATTTATTGGGCTGAAACCCGGCCTGTTCACCAACTTTGGGCCGGAATGCTGCGGCGAAATAGTGTTGCGCGATCTGAATATCCAGCCACTTTCACCACCCGAGCCGCATATCTGGCTATTAAATCAAAATTTTGTGCAATCATTTCTGCCACCACTCCGCACAACCAACAGCCATAAAGGTTCATACGGTAACGTGGCGATTCTCGGTGGCTCTACCGGCATGATAGGCGCCGCACTGCTGGCAGGCCGATCGGCATTGCATCTGGGCGCGGGGCGCGTCTATCTCGGTTTACTAGCAGAGAACGCACCACCGGTCGATCTCTCACAACCGGAATTGATGTTACGCTACCCTTCCGAACTATTCACACTGGAACGTTTGAATTGCCTAGTCATCGGCCCCGGTTTGGGGCAATCCAAGGAAGCCTTGTCGTGTCTGGAACAAGCATTAAAGAGTAAACCGGTACTCGTGATAGATGCCGACGCACTCAACTTGATAGCACAGCATCAAAAATTAGCCAAAAAACTCAGCCAGCGCGGCGCTTTTAGTATTCTGACTCCACATCCTGCCGAAGCTGCACGACTTTTGAATACCGATACTGCGACCGTGCAAAATGATCGCATGCATGCCGCGAATCAAATCTCACGACACTTCAATTGTTATACCGTGTTGAAAGGCGCTGGCAGCATTTGTTGTTTCCCGGATGGAAAGTGTTATATGAACACCAGCGGCAACCCTGGGTTGAGTACCGCCGGCACTGGCGATGTATTAGCCGGATTTATTGGCGCACTGATCGCACAAGGTTTAAATCCTGATCAGGCACTATTGCTTGCTGTCTACTTGCATGGCGCAGCAGCAGATCATCTATTACAGCAAAATTATGGGCCGCTAGGAATGGTTGCATCGGAAGTTATCGGTGTGGCGCGATTGCTGCTCAATAAGTGGACTTCCCAAAACGAATCAATAAGAGTGAAGAAAATAACATTGGCGCACAAGCAAGGCAGGTGATGTACGGCCTACTGATATTTAGCCCTAGCGATTTCCGTAATCACATTAGATCAAACAGTGCTAACTGGATCTTTATTCTGGCTTTTACAATCTTCAGCGGCGGTGACAGTCTCTTCGGCTGCAACAATCTGATTTTTGCCATTTCTTTTAGCAAAATATAACGCTTCGTCAGCTCGCTTGAACAAGCTATCTTGCGATTCACCCGGCTGCAATTGCGCAACACCAGCGCTAAATGTAATCAACAATCGATCATTTCCATGCAGAAAGAATTTCTTGGTTAAATAGCGCCGTATCCTTGCAACCGTTGATATCGCCGTTTTTAACCCGGAATTAGGTAACAAAATTGCAAATTCCTCCCCACCATAGCGTGATATTACGTCATCCCGGCGCACAGTTTCTTTGACTGCTTCAACCAAGTATTTCAACGCGTCATCACCCACATGATGCCCATGCGTATCGTTTAACTGCTTAAAATTATCAATATCCAATAAAGCAAAGCAGAGTGTTCCCTCGCTGCGAGTTAACTGTGCAACCTCACGTTTAAATGCAGTATCTAACCCTCGTCGATTCAGTGCACCTGTGAGATGATCTTCTTGCACTTGTTCGCTCATTTCCTGCAATTGTATTTCAAGCTGATTGATTTGATTTTGTGCTTCGTCAATTTCTGCACGCACAAATGCCAAATCATTGCGATGGTTAAGCACATTATTTTGCACTTTCTGAGTTTCTTGCATTATCTCAGTAAGCAATTGATTTATATCTTCAATATTATTAGCTTTACTGATTCTTTCGGAATAACATTCTAATTTCTCATGATACCCACCCGTGGCATCTGAAAGTTCCTCAAGATTGGAAATTAGTGAGGCTACCATTTGCCGCATGGTTTCCCTTGTCTTGTTCAGGCTTTGCTTTACTTTGGCTTGTCTCTGTATTATTTTTTCGAGCGAAAATTCAGCTTGCACTATTATCTGCATATCCAATGGCTTAGACATGACTTTCTTCAGCTTGGAAACCTGCGTTTTAATCCATTGATCTTCCGACAATAATTCGCTTGTACTATCCATCAGCATGTTTAATAAATTAACCAAGCCCTGCTGTATATTCGTTTTATCTCCATTACCCAATTCTAGCCTAATACAAAATTTCCGAAAGCTGGCGATAAACTGCTCCATTGCTAGCTTGCTTTGAATCTTTTTAACCTGCCTACCTAAAGACCTAGCTTCGTCTGCCAGAACTTTATCTGCAACCTGATTAGCAATAATTTGTTCTAGAATTTGTGCCAGCAATTCTAATAACTGATCTGTATAGCTGCTGATTTCATATTCTTGCGCCAGAATATCTTCTTTGAAATGTGATTCTTGCATAGAAGAATTTGCACCTAATGCTGATATCGATATATTTTCTATATTATCTTCCGACTCGCGAGAAGCCGAATTCGAAGCTTTCCATGACTGAACTAGTGCCATTAATTCACTATAGATAAGTTCAGGACTGCCAGAAAATTTAACTAGCACTTGTTTTAATTTTTTTCTTTTATTTGCGCTCTCAGAAAATTTTCCCGAACTAACGACATCATCGAATAAGCTGTTAATAACTTTTACCCAGGATGCTCCAGGTATAGATTGCGCAGTATCAATCGGTGAAGCAGTCGTGGTAGAACCCGTTACAGTCGCAACACATTTTATCAATACAGATTTATAACTATGCCAGTTGTTATCTTTGACAGCCTGCTCTAAGTTATTAGCACAATTAAGTAGATTCGGCGTGTGACATGGAAATTCTTTCGCCAGTTCGAGGAGCATTTTTGCAGTAATGCCAGATAAATTATTATCTGGATTACCTGCGATTTTATTGTATAGCCTAAGATAATTTTCGGGAGTAGGTTGTATTTTGAGTATCGCAAGCTGCTTTAATGTCTCACGAGCGATCACGGATGGACTAGCATTAGCAAATTGATTCATATTACCGCTCCCTACCATTACCCGACCGAAACTCTAGCAGCATAAATATAAGCAATAACATAAGCCTAATGATCTCAAATTAACCGATTACAATAAATTTCAAGTTTGTCACTTGATTACTCACAGTCACTTGAATCCTTTTTTGATACTAAATATCCAGACTAAACTCATCTGCTGTATATATAACTACGGGGCTCTGAGTATTTTTCTTAATAACCTTACAAATAGAAAACCAATTTTCCTACCCCGAAAAGAAATATCTAAACGTTATTTTTGAGCAGTAGTAACCGAAAGACCATCTGATTAACCCTACTTTATTTGGTATTATAAAATACGCACAGGATGGTAAACAGGAGAAATGACGATACTTATGGCGGTATTTCGCAATAAAGAAACATGCCTAACAGGCCGTTGAAAAACTATCTGCATTGCTGCTGCGGTGTTAAAAACAGGGTCAAGATGCTCATTCATTATGCATAAACGACGCTTTTCTCCTGTTTTTGCCTTGCATCAGCTGCTTCAAAAACGTTTTTCAACGGCCTGCTAAATCTAGTTTAATCTTCCGTAGATATCGGGATTAAACTTGGAATCTGCAGTGGATAATTTTTGCTTTTCCTTGGATGAGGGTTATTGCCCAATGCGATCAACGCGGAAAGTTTCTCCACAATTGGATTTTTCTTGCACTGGCGCATCCATGATCAGCTTTTCAAGATCAGCACCTGGGATTAACTCAGCTGACAAACTCAACTGAATTTCCATTAGCATTCCTTGCCGATTACAATCCAGTTTAATTCGGTCTCTGGCAGCAGAACCCAAGACCACTCCCAAGCGATTGAGAAAATCTTCGGTACGCACCTGTTGATCAATTCTGCGATTCATAAAATAAGCCATGCCAGAATCATTAAATTGCCGAGCCAAATCAACAGATACCTCAAAAAATTCACTCACTGACCAGTTTCCCTGACAAGTACCATGCTTATGCCACTGATGCCGCTCCAGACAAGAACCAGCCACCACACTGGGCATTACTTCGGCCAGTGATACTTGAGACGCGGTACCCAATTGTACGACCGGATAATCACAAAACTCATCTTCCTTTTTTTTTACTGAACCGCAAAATGCATAATTTTTATTACAGTTTTTTTTGTTCGGCCATAAACCATGTAACGCAAAATGCCTGGCTTGATAAGCATGCGGATCTGAAATTTTACATTCCGGTTTGTCTGATTTAGTTTCACAGAAAGCAGGCTGCCAAGACAGTGCCAGCACATAGCTATCCGCCTCACCTGCAACATTACAGCCATTACCTCCCTCGCCACTTCTGTTAACTTTCGCACTTTGGCCTGATAAATGTGCCTGACCGCATGCCGCACTTACCCATCGTGCTTTAGGATTTACATTAGGTATGACAACTCGATACCAGACAGGGTGATTTGGATTGATAACCTCGATAATCTCGTACTGATTACCCGCCAAAATTTGTGCGTTATCCGGATTGGTCGATTTATTTTTTGAAAGGAAGGCTGGGCAAGACTGTTGTACAGAGAAAATACCGTTAACCTTATCCGCAAACACCGGATGAATAAACAAGAACGCCAACACGGTCAGCATGACTCGAAAAACTCTACCGTTGCGGGATCTCGCGCTGATATCGTTCCATTGATTTACCATTCTTCTGGATAGATGTCTGTCGAATAAGCTATGCCAATTGTTACACATGAACCACTACATTACTGAAATCACTATTTTCCCAGAAATTGACTTGCAGGTGCTGGCTTTCCTATGTAATACCCTTGAGCATAATCGATATCCAATTTCTCTATTAAGGAAAGTATTTCTGCGCTTTCGACAAATTCAGCTGTAATTTTTTTGCCAAAACCTCTTGCAACACTGCAGAGTGCATTCACCAGAATAAGATCATCACTGTTTTCGGTCAAGTTACGTATAAACGAACCATCAATTTTGACAACACTAACCGGCAATTCCCGCAAATAATAAAATGACGAAAAACCGACCCCAAAATCATCCAACACAAAACCACATCCTAATTCTATAATCTCCACCATCAATCCGCGCGCTCCGGGCAAATCTTCAAGCGCTGCCGTTTCAGTGATTTCAAACATTAAACATGCCGGGTCCATTTCATGCAGCGTCAATTCTGTCTTAAGTATAGGCAACAATTCAGGATCATTGAAGGCATGCGCAGACAGGTTAATCGAAAAATTAACTTTAAATCCAGCCTGGTAAATTTCAGCCACTTGCGCTATGGCTTTGCGCAATACCATATGATCAATTGCATGAATTAACCCAGTATGCTCTGCAGCGGGGATAAAGTCTGCGGGTGAGAGCACCGTGCCATCGATGTCCTGCATTCGCAGCAATACCTCATAATGTGAAATTTCTTTCGATTTAATATGCATAATCGGTTGTAAATACAATATGAAATTATCATGTACATGCGAGTACTCGATCTTCTCTTTCCAATACACCAACGTATGAATGCGTTCGCGGCTGCTGTCTTTATCCGTAAACAAGTACCAGGCATTCCGCCCCATCGCTTTTGCCTGATACATGGCAAGATCAGCCGCCGCCAGCAAATCATGTATATTGGCGCCATGTTCGGGAAATAATGCAATCCCGATGCTGGCTGAAATTTTATGGGTACGGTTATTGATTGTTAATTGTGCCAAGCTCAGTTGATCCAATACCTTCTTGGCGACGCCTATCGCTCCATTAGCATTAATTTCCGGCAAAATAATCGCAAACTCGTCGCCCCCCAGACGCCCTGTAATGTCATCCGCTCTAATGTTTTGCGCCAGCATGCTCGAAACCATTTTAAGCAACGTGTCGCCGGCTTGGTGCCCACTGGTATCATTGATATACTTAAAGCGATCCAAATCAAAAAATAACAACGCACCTGGGTGGTTATACCGTTCAGCCCGACTAAGCACCTGCTCCAACTCTTCACTAAAACGGCGCCGGTTATACAAATTAGTCAATGGATCATGATCAGCTAGCCAAGCTAAATGCCCTTCAACCCGCTTATATTCGGTAACATCCAGACCGACTGATAAAATTGACGGCTCACCGGGGGAGTTCCAGGGCAAATGAGAATGCAGCCAAGCGACATGACGTGTTGTTCCATCTTTACAATGTGTAATAGCCTCATGGCGCAATTGCATCCTCTGCCCGGTATGAACTTCTTGAATGTGGAAAAGTAGATCATGCAACTCATAATCCGGAATTAAGATATCCAGAAAAGATTTACCAAATAATTCACCCTCCGAATAACGAGTTAGCATCTCTCCATAAGCGTTTAATGACATAACTTCACCGTCAGAATCCTGTGTTAATACAATCGCCTGCGCAGTATCTAGTAAATTCTTCACAAAATCTCTTTCTTTACTGAGTGCATTCTTTTGTTCAATAAGCATTGCGGTACGGCTTGATACTTCCTGCTGTAGTTTTTCCAGCTGCAGCGATAAAGACACAGCCGCTTCCGACAACGTATCGACCTCATCTCGAAAACGTTGCACACGACCTGTAGAGGCCAGCGATAAGCGGAATTTCTCAAACTGTCCGTTGGCAAGAAGTGGGAGTACAAACGCGACATCTTTGAGCTTTGCCAATAGCCTGGTAAAAATAAAAAATAATAAAATCTCAGAGCAAACTAGTCCAAGCAAACCGATTAATGCAATTTTCCAGATGGAATCATGAATATTAATTACTGCAGCCGTAACATCCGTTATGATGACCAAATGAGCTTTATCTGGCTCATATGAATTGAGTGGAAATACTTTTAATTGAAAATACTGATCATTCCAACGAACCTGAACGCCATCATTGAGTTCAGTCATATCTTTATGATTTTGAGCAGATTTTTTGAGAATCTCAAGATTTCTTTCTTTGTTGGTCAGTGCTGAAATATAGATATTCCAATACAAGAAATCAGAATCGTCATTTTGCAAACTATCCGGCTCCTTGACCAACAACCCCATATCGGCACCGGATAATCGCTTAAAAGCTAAAAGCACATCTGCCAAGGAAATTCCCATGACGACGACACCCGCTTTCTTTCCCGCTACCAGCAAAGGTGCAACTATGTATTGGATACAATTTTCCCGGCAGAGTAACGGATTTATCGGCCGTTCGGATTGATTAACCTGGCGCACCCAATCCGACAGTAAAATACCATCATCAATATTGGCAGCCAAACTATCCCAACTGGCGCTCAGTTGATTCGATGGGTTATAGAAATGAATAAATTCAACACTATTATGAAATTGCAGCAACGCCCAATGCGCATCAAAAATATTGCTAATAGTTTCCGCGTCATTCAACAGCAAAGCTTTTTTCATGCCATCCAGAAACGGAATCATTTCAGCAAGCTGATATAAATTCTGCGTAGTATTCTGGATCAAACTGTTGACTTCTCTGGAATACCGTCGGTAATCATCCTCTCGCTGATTGTCAAAATTAGCCATCAAACTCAGATAGCTAACAAAACAAAACAGCATCACAACGGCCAGCAATATCAAACTGCTGCTGAATGAAATTTTCCATCTCAGGCTGCGGAACCTGCGGCCATGATGATTCATTACAATAGACGCTTTTTCCAATTTAACCCCGGAATTAGTTTCCATCAGAAACCTGCCTAGAAACGATAAGAACCCAGAATCCCGTATAGATGCCAGTGTTGTTCTGTAGCTAAAGGCGATGGATTATCCAATCTTGATAGCCAAGCAGTTCCATTCACATAATGATATTCAGCGCGCAGCATGAACGCCGGAGTAACATTCCAGCGTAAGCCCACTGTAATGTCTTTGGCAAAACGTGTATGAGATATTCCGCCAGTAAGCTTTGCAAATTCACTTCCGTCTCGGTCAGATCGATCAGTAAATAGAGCATCATACCGCACAATACCTTCCCATTTTGGAGTAAAGCGATATTCACCCTGGAAGTAATAACTCTCGCCAACGATGTCTATCCCGTTGAGCCCCCGGGGGGCTGGCGGCGTTCTAAAACCATTATTATAGTCGAAGGGACGTATCGCATATTCGGAAGTCAACGTCCACCGCTCTGCATTATACTGGGCAGAAAAAATCACTGGCGTAAACTGCAATGCACCTGGTCCCAAGGGATCATTCAATCGGCTATTAGGATCGTAGGAAGTATTCAACCATATTCCACTGATACCCAAACGAAGACGCTTGTCATTCGTCTCAAATATTCCACGGCCAATATACGAAACTTCTCGATTTAAATGCCCTTTTCGTACACTACCAAGAAGCGAACTTTCAGTGTCCTTATCATCTACAACTGGCAACGTTACGCCAAATTGGGCAGAAAATGTACCCCAATCAAACACCGAGGTATCACCATAGAGTTGCACCGAATCACTTGAAAGTCCCAAATTTCGAGTTCGATCAAAATAGATCGACTGTGGCAACAGGATGCTGGGACGCGTAAATGCCACATCCCGTGTTTCATTATAAAAACCGAAGGGATTCTTCAATCGACCCACTCGAATACCAAATTGGTTTGCTTCGTGAGCATACAACTGATAGTCGAGAATAGCATAATCAAGGCGCGGCTCACCCGAATTTCCTTCACCAGCACGACGTGACAACACCTGCGCCGACAATTGCAGTCTCGGGAGTGGTCGCACCGAAGCATTGAGCCCAGCTTCTGTAAGCCCGAAGCTGCCGCCATTATCACTATTTCCAAAAACATTATTATCGGAAGTCGTAATGTAGGCCTGACTGACGAAACCATGAAACTGCAAATCCCCTGGGCGGTCTGTCGAACGTAACCATTGCATCGCAGTACTTACCAGTCCGGGTTTTTCGGTGACACTACTGACCTCAGTCTCGGTAACTTGAGCAAGTAAGTCTGTACTTTTCAGCCTTTTATTAAGCGGCTTGATCAATTCAGATTGTTTTTGCGCTGGAGACTCCTGAGCTTGAGCAGAAATACTTCCAATCGCAAATAACAAAATAACCCCCTTGGCAACCCATTTGGATAGATTGCCAAAGTAGCTATTTAATCTGGAGCACGTTAACATTTTCATTAATATTGGCTCTCCACAAATAACCTATCGCCCCTGGGGTATTGGCAACTTTGTCAAGCATCTCTTCTATTGAATTAACTCTGACAGGCGCCTGACCCGTACCCGAAAATACTAAACGATCCCAGGTAGACCTTAACTGATAAGGAAATACATTCAATTTTCCCTTCGAAACCGCTTTATGCAATTGATCATCATCGGACAGCACGAATACCCGAATCTTGGTTCCATTCGGCCAAGTTTTCAGGCTCATACTAAAAATGGAGCGCAATGAGTTAACCGAAAGCGCCACTTCACTGACACTCGGATTGGTCACAATCTCAAAATGATCATTCGCCCTGACATCAGCCTTAACACCTAGAAGGCCGACAAATATCACAAACCAAAAGTATGATCTGGCTCTTGACAAAAAGCCTGATATTCGAGCTTGTATTAAAAGATGAAATAAGTTCAAGAAACAAATCCCTAACTTAAGGATGTTCCATTAGTGAGTAATGATCAAGGCTATATTCACCGTTACCAGTCACAACCTCCCATGCGTCTCGGTGTTCTGCATACATTCTTTCCAAAGCTTCCTCTACTTTCACATAATAAGGCCGACGAATACCGTGATAATCAACCTGGGGGCCAATTGGATTAAAGCTCAAACCATAAAAACCCATCAATTTATTTAGCGCTGGATCTGCTACGGACAACCAATGTCTGATGTTATATTTGACTGACATGCGCATGACGCCCGCCATAAGCACCAATCCAATACTAAGCGAAGAACGACGATCAGATGAACGCCGATCTTGCACTTCTCTTTTTTCCCCGTCGATTTCTTCGTTTTGCTTGCGACGATCCCCCCTACGCCGATCAAACTGACTGATAACCAGGAAACGTGAAATTTCAGCAGTATGTTGGCGAGGCAACGCTTTGACATCACATAGTGTTGGATCCAGTTGTCCATACAACTCTACCGGCAGAAGCTTCTCGGGCCTGGATGAGTCAGGCAAAATCAGTCGTACGGTGCCAATATATGCCCCGGAAGGACGATAACGCAAAAGAATGTGTGATGAGTGACTATCGTAACTATCCATTTCCTTCTGATCCGGACACAGCATCGGATCAAAGCCAGGCAAACGTTGTTCAACACACAATACCTGATAGCGAATTTTATAAACATGTTCCAGCAGCTCAGCGGTATCAGCGACAACAAGTTCAAAAAATTTCTGAAAGTTTTGATACAAATCACTCATAGAATCACCCAGTTTAGTTCTAAAATTTACCGTATTCACATTTAATTACATTTTTAAAGAAATTCGTAATTATTCAAAAATTAATACGATAATGAATTAGTTAATAGCACGAGCCGACACCATACATCACATTTACGATATTTCATTAGTAATAAAACGCAATAACCACAGTGTATTTTCTATTTTACTGGCACGATACAAACACTTTCCCACCTTTATAAGTAACGCATATTCAATTGCACTGGTCATTTAAGTATATTTAAAGCGAATATTCAACTGGTCTTTTTCGATTTATCGTAGAAATTTACAAATGATTCAAGCTTGTGCACAATAAACAACATTTAAATTCAGTGCAAAGAATTTTATCGAAGTGGATTGTTCAGATTACCTGCAGATCAAATCATAATTCTCACTGCAAATTGTATTAAACCAACACCTCAACCGGCGGAGGATGATCAAGAAAAGCTGTCGGACTGGCGCTCAAACCATAAGCCCCAGATTGCAAAACAACCACCAGATCATTCACGGATGCCTGGGTCATTTGCATTTGATCCGCCAACAAATCTAGCGGCGTGCATAGCGGCCCCACTACTGAAACAATCTCTCTTGCAACGCCTTGAACTTTATTGCCGATAATGACAGGATAGTTTTTGCGGATCACTTGGCCTAAATTTCCGGAAGCCGCTAAATGATGATGTAGTCCGCCATCTGTCACGAGAAAGACTTGCCCTCGCGACATTTTCCGCTCTAAAACGCGGCAAACATAAATGCCTGCTTCGGCAACCAGATATCGCCCCAATTCAAGTGCAACGGTGGTATGCGGTAACTGCTGTTTTACTCTTTTCATCAGGCACTGTAAATTAACACCAATCGCAGCAATATCCAGCGGTCGATCACCAGAAAAATAAGGTACTCCAAAACCGCCACCGATGTTTAGCAGCTTCACAGGTGATGGTGCATATTCAGCAAGTTCAATAACAAGTTGGATAGTTTTTTCATGCGCTTCCTGAATTGCGGTCGCATTCAGATTCTGTGAACCGCTAAAAATATGAAATCCAACGAAATCTAAACCGAGAAATCCCAACCGCACCAGCAAATCGGGCACACGCTCGGCATCTATGCCGAATGGTTTTGGCCCGCCACTCATTTTCATCCCGGAAGATTTGAGCTCAAAATCCGGATTAATACGAATAGCAATTTTGGGAGTGATGCCTAAATCTATTCCTAGCTTTGCAATTGACTCCATTTCCTGCTCCGACTCGGCATTGAGAATCACGCCTGCAGCAATCGCGCTGCGCAACTCGTGCACCTTTTTCCCAGGCCCCGCAAAACTTATCTTGTCAGGAGTAAGGATTGTATCCAGCGCAACCCTCATCTCTCCTATTGAAGCAATATCCAGCCCATCGACTAAGCTTGCCAAATGTTGTACCACAGCCGGCATGGGGTTAGCTTTTATCGCATAGTGCAACAAGACCTCTTGCGGCAAATGCTGGCGCAGCAGCTCAATCCGTTCGGTGATTTTTTGCCGGTCATATGCATAAAATGGTGTCGTACCCACGCGATCGGCCAATCGAGTCAATGCCATCCCACCTATCTGTAAACAATCGTGCTGCACAGAAAACGGTATAAGTGGCGCATGTTCCAACAATGGATTGGTCATGGATCGCTTTTACCAAATAATAGCTGTAATTGCTGAGAAAGAAATTTACGGTCTATTTTTCCGTTAGGATTGCGCGGCAAGTTACCTTCGCGCACTTCGAAATGATTTGGCACCATATATGCGGGTAGTTGTTTCTTGCATACACTTAACAAAATTTCGATATCTAACTGAATGCCTTTCCTGGCAGTCACGATTACAGCGATTGCTTGTCCTAGAATCGGATGCGGAATGCCAAAAGCGACTGCCTCAGCGACACATTCCGTGGTATAGAGAACTTCTTCAATTTCGGTTGGACTGACGCGATACCCCGAAGTTTTAATCATTTCGTCACGGCGCTCGACAAAGTACAAGAATCCTTCTTCATCCTTATACACAGTATCACCCGACCACGCAGCAATCTCAGTGAGCATCAATCCAGCTTGGCGGGGTTTAATGGGTTTAAAGCATGTTACGGTTTTTTCCGCATCATTCCAATAACCCATCCCAACCTGAACGCCCCGATGCACCAATTCTCCGGGCTCACCCGGCGCACAATGCGAACCATCTTCCCGCAACACCAGCACTTCGGCATTCGGTATCGCTTTACCGATTGAATCAGGACGCCGGCTGATCTCATCTGGCTCCAAATATGTTGAACGAAAAGCTTCGGTAAAGCCATACATCAAAAAAATTTGTGCCTCCGGTAAGGCATTGCGCAATTGATCCAGCGTCCTACGCGGTATGGCACCGCCTGAATTGGTAATGTAGCGCAACGAAGGTGCTTTTCCCCAATTCAGTTGCGCAAGTTGAATCCATAATGGCGGCACAGCAGCTAATCCGGTAATCTGCTGATCTTTGACGATAGCAACAATATCCCGTGGCAATAAATAATTCATCAAAATACTTGTCGCACCTACATAAAAAGCAGTCGTCAGTTGATTCAATCCATAATCAAAACTCAGCGGAAGCGCAATCAAAATTCGATCGTCAGATCGATTCCGCAAGTACTGCATCACACTTTTAGCGCCGGCAACCAGATTTCGGTGCGAAAGCACAACTCCTTTGGGTCTTCCGGTGCTGCCAGAGGTATAAATGATGGCTGCCATATCGCTATCGATAGTTGGCGTCGCTATATTGACACCGTCAACCTCATTCCAACTAACAATGACAAGTCCGGCAATAACCGGAAGCTCGTCTTTTGCATCGACCACCACAACCACGCGCAGATCATGGCAAGACAATAAAATAGTTTGCAACAATTTTAACCGCTCCAACGACGTCACCAATACTCGCGCGTCGCAGTCAATTAAAATAAAAGCGACTTGTTCCGGTTTCAATACCGGATTGACCGGAACAAAAATACCTCCCGTCGCAGCGGCAGCAAATAATGCAATAACAGTCTCAAAACGTTTCTCGAGATATACCGCAACCCGCTCACCACGATCTAAGCCGAGCTCCCGGAAACCACCCGCTTTTGCTTCAACATGCCCAGCCAACATGGCATAGCACATACGCTGACCTTGATATGACAGCGCTTCAGAATCTGGCGCTCGTTCTGCAGCTTCAAAAATCAGATCATGGATTAAGTCAGTCATTTACCAGATACTTTATGATCATATCCACAAAAAACATTTGGATTAAATTGTGCACATTATAATCGGCTTTACGCTACAAGCCTCGATGAACATCCATCATACTTGCAATAGCCTAGGCAAAATAAACACCAGCTTTACAGAATCGCGTAAACTATTCCATTTCCCCATTCGGCTTAATAGTTATTAAACAATCATGATGGTACGCACACGATTTGCTCCCAGTCCTACCGGTTATCTTCACATTGGTGGCGCGCGCACCGCGCTTTTTTCTTGGGCTTATGCGCGTAAACACGGCGGAAAATTTATTTTGCGCATTGAAGATACCGATCTGGAACGTTCAACCCAACAATCGATACAGGCAATTCTTGACGGCATGGCATGGCTGGGATTGGATTATGATGAAGGACCTTTTTACCAGATGCAACGGCTTACGCGCTATCACGAAGTTGTCGAGCAGCTATTGCAGAACAACCAAGCCTATTATTGCTACGCCTCCAAGGAAGAGCTGGAAGCAATGCGCGAACAACAATTGGCTGCCGGGCTGAAACCCCGCTACGACGGACGCTGGCGTGACTCTTCAAGAACTCCGCCCACAGGAGTAAAACCGGTAATCCGATTAAGAAATCCATTAGAGGGTCATGTCACCTTCAATGATCAAATCAAGGGGCGGATCACGGTCGCGAACAATGAGCTGGACGATCTGGTGTTGCTGCGCAGCGATGGAGTGCCGACTTATAATTTCAGTGTAGTCATTGATGATCTGGACATGAATATCACCCATGTAATACGCGGCGATGATCACATCAACAACACTCCGCGCCAAATTAACATTCTTAAAGCCCTGCAGGCGTCGTTACCAGAGTATGCACATGTTCCGATGATATTGGGCGCGAACGGCGAACGCTTATCCAAACGTCACGGCGCTGTCTCAGTTATCCAATACCGTGATGACGGTTATTTGCCCGAGGCCCTGCTGAATTATCTGGCCAGGCTTGGATGGTCGCACGGCGATGAGGAAATTTTCAGCCGCGAGCAATTGGTGGAATGGTTTGATCTGACGGCAATCAACCGCTCCCCGGCTAAATTCAATCCGGAAAAACTGCACTGGATCAATCAGCAATATCTCAAAACAACCGATAATGCTCGTTTGACTGAATTGACAGTGCCTTTCCTTACAAAAAACAATTGCCAAATTGATGGTGGTCCCAATTTAGCGCTGGTTGTCGACTTACTTAAAGAAAGAGTCAATACCATTGAAGAACTGGCGGATGCGGCAGTATACTTCTATCGCCCTCTGGATCCAGCTAGTGAGCTGAAAGAGCAACACTTTACTGCGGAAACAAGACCGATCATGATCAATTTGCTGGAAAAATTCAACCAAATTGAATGGAATCGAGAAATCATTCATCAGGAATTAAAGTCCACTGCCAAAGCGCACGACGTTAAATTACCAAAAATTGCAATGCCATTACGAGTGATGGTCACTGGAGAAATTCATACCCCTTCAATTGATGCAGTGCTAGCACTGCTCGGACGAGAAGAAACGCTTGCTCGCATGAACAACCACATGGGCGATTTCCCGGATTGATCTTTTCTTTACAATAAATCCAGGCATCAGTATAATCCCCCTTCCTTTGCTCAGGGGGTATAGCTCAGCTGGGAGAGCGCTTGCATGGCATGCAAGAGGTCAGCGGTTCGATCCCGCTTATCTCCACCAGTTTCTCTTGGATTAAGCGGTGCCATAAAAAACACATCACTTTGTCCCCATCGTCTAGAGGCCTAGGACATCGCCCTTTCACGGCGGTAACACGAGTTCGAATCTCGTTGGGGACGCCAAATAGAACAAAGGCATGCAGAATTTCATGCTTTTTTCTCATTGCGTAACCTATGCATAATTCATGAATTAAAGAACTTCATTTCAAAACTTATTGCTTTTGAAATCCGATCACGGTAATAGGCATGGTTTCCGCGCAGCCGCGCGAATCATACTTAATGAAGACTCCGACAATAAAGATTCAAATCTTGGGTAAAGAGCTATAAACAAGACAGCTTGAAAGTTTGAATTCACAACAAAATTCATCTTAATCAAAGAGTTGAGTGCAATCTAACTTATATACTTTCCGGATTCATTCGAGTGAATTATTTGTAATAATTGCTTTTCTTTTATATCGTTTTCCTGCAAATAAGTAATATACTTAATTATTAGGTGATATTTAAAGGATAAACATCATGACTAAAATTTGGATTCTCATCGCAAACAGCGGAAATGCCACACTCTTTACCGCAGATTCTCCGACAGCATCTTTGACCGAACTCATGACCTTTGATAATCCTGATGCTCGCGCGAAGCAGATGGAGCTTAGCAGTGACCGTCCGGGGCGCAGCTTTGACAGTTATGGCGAAGGCCGCCATGCGATGGCGACCGAGGTCGAACCCAAGGAACAAGAACAAATTCGCTTCGCCAAGTTGATTGTTGATCGACTCGAGCAAGGACGCATGGAGAATGCATTTGAACGACTCGTAGTAGTCGCGGCGCCCGCGTTTCTTGGCCTTCTACGCACTAACTTCAATGCTCCACTCAGCTCTCTGCTGTCCTTGGAGATAAACAAAGACTATACGTCTCTCCGAGCCGATGAGTTGCGTGCACGTCTACCCGAACGGCTTTAAATATTGTTAGATTTCGTTAATCACAATTACAGGGAAAAATCATGCAAATACAAATCAATACTGACCGTAATGTTGAAGGTCACGAAAAATTCTCCCACCAAGTGGAAACCAAGATAAAGGATGTACTGAATCGTTTTAGCAAACATATCACTCGGATTGAAGTACATATCAGCGACGAAAACAGTGATAAGGGTGGAATGAATGACAAACGCTGCTTGATGGAAGCGCGTATGGAAGGTCGCCAGCCTATCGCGGTTACTCACCAAGCAACAAATCTGAGCCTTGCTGTTCACGGCGCAGTGGATAAGCTGAAGAACTTGATCGAAGGCACTCTCGGAAGACTGGATAATCATTAATCATTCCGAGGGAATACTCCACCGACTACAAATCGGTGAAGTATTCCGGGTTTCTAATTTACTACAGAAATATCCCCTCTATCTTTTAGAATCTGCTGCACTAAATCCCTCACCGAATTTAAACAGAAAAATCAGCGGTATCCCATTGTAACTACAAATTCTGCTGGCGATTTTGGCCATGCGGTAATGAGTGAATAATACACTGCTTAAATTATTGCCATGAGAAACTGAGAGCAGATAGTCTGAAGACAGCCATATTCATAAACAAGCTAGCAATATTTCATCAAGACCTAGTGCTCTATTTTGTCCTGTGGCACCGGATCAAGACCACCCGCATTCCATGGATGGCAGCGCAAAATGCGCTTCACTGCAAGCCAGCCTCCATGCAAAATGCCATGTAGTTCTAGCGCCTCAATGGCGTAATTTGAACACGCAGGATAAAAACGACAATGAGAACCCAACAATGGGCTAATCGTATATTGATAAAGTTTTATTACACCCACCAAGATTTGTCTAAAGAATGAACCCATACGCAAACTCCCCCTTGTTTTTCCATCCTGCGCCGCATCCATTCATCTTAACCAGGAACTTGATTCTGGGGTCATTTAGAAATGCTCTCAGCGCATAGTCATCACTATATACTACAGCTTTATCATCCACTTCATGATAACAAGGTATGGTATATTTAAGAAGTCATTAGCCAGCGACCAGGAATTATTTCTTAAAAAAATTTGTTTGACTGATACAAACGCTAGGTAATAGATCACAATTCAATTTGAACAGGCTTTTCTCAAGCTCTACGTTTTTGTTTGAAACAACATATTACTTCTCAATCTCACAATTTCTTGTACACTATTTCCCGAAAAATTTACGGTTTATCGCAGATTATTGCATTTACAAAAGGAAGAATACATGATTTTCTGGCGCGTAAAATCAATTGACGCCATTCTGGCTACAGCAGAAAAGAAATGCCTTCAACGATCTTTGGGGGCATGGCAGCTAACTCTTCTAGGCGTTGGTGCAATTATAGGAACAGGCATTTTTGTACTCACAGCCGAAGCTGCGCAAAAAGCTGGACCTGGAATGATGTTCTCCTTCATCATTGCCAGTTTTGTGTGCATGGTGGCTGCCCTTTGTTATTCCGAATTATCTTCGATGGTGCCAGTCTCGGGCTCCGCTTATACATATTCCTATGCAGTATTAGGCGAACTGGTAGCTTGGATGGTTGGCTGGGCGTTAATACTCGAATACTCAGTCGCCGCGAGTGCAGTTGCAGTCGGGTGGTCAGGCTATTTTGTCGGTTTGCTCGATAATTCGCTAGGAATCAAGATACCCATTGCATTAGCCAATGGCCCCTTCGCTGGCGGCATCATCAATCTACCAGCAGTTTTCGTTTGTATTTTGGTTGTCGGATTGTTGGTTGTTGGTACACGTGAAAGTGCCTCGTTTAATGCTGTACTTGTCACGATCAAGATTGCAGCTTTGACACTGTTTATTGCACTGACACTCCCCGTTGCTGAGATCGAGAATTTCCAACCATTTTTGCCTTTGGGCGAAGCAGGCGTAGTTGCTGCGGCATCCTCCATTTTCTTTGCCTATGTCGGATTCGATGCGGTTTCAACTGCTGCTGAGGAAACCAAGAATCCACAACGCAACGTGCCGATTGGACTCATCAGTTCTCTCGTAATTTGTACCATCTTCTATATACTGGTTTCAGCAGGTGCAATCGGCTCGATCGGTGCACAGCCCATACTAGACCAAACCGGCAAAGGCCTAGCGCCTGGCTCAATAGTTCTGGCTGAACAATGTCAATCGCTTGCCACCGTTGGACAACAACCACTCGTATGCTCGCGTGAAGCTTTGGCTCTGGTTTTACGAGAGATTGGCTGGGAAAAATTTGGCAATTTACTTGGCCTAGCCGCATTCCTGGCATTGCCCTCGGTTGTTCTAATGATGCTATTTGGGCAGACGCGCATTTTCTTCGTTATGGCACGCGATGGATTACTTCCCGAAGTATTAAGTCGTGTGCACGCACGATTTAAAACGCCTCATATTGTGACTTACATAACAGGTATCGGCGTAACCATTGCCGCCGCCTTCTTCCCAGTTGGCAAGCTAGCAGACATCTCCAATTCTGGCACTTTGTTCGCTTTCATGGTGGTTGCATTGGCAGTAATGATACTTCGCGCCAAGGATAAGCATCGCGCACGGCCTTTCAAGGCACCAATAATCTGGTTGGTGGGGCCACTTGCTGTAATTGGCTGCATCACACTTTTCTGGTTTCTACCCAATGATGCGAAACTGGTTTTTCCGATTTGGTCTGGAATCGGATTGATTTTCTATTTCTTTTATGGTTACCGGAGAAGTCATCTCGCTCTCGGCATCGACACCTCATCGGGCGGTGAAGATATTATCAAACCGGTTCGACCACTAGCAGATCGCAGCCAAGATTCCTTAGCGTCAAAGAGCAAAGACTGAGAATTAAGTTCCCTAGGAAGTAGATGCTGATTCGTAGGAAAATAGGCATTTAGCAGCAATATTATTTTTTATATCGATGCTTCAGGTATTCTATTATTGGAGGGGTTATCGATAAAATAATAATAGCCAAAATAACCAGCTTGAAGTTTTGTTGAATCATCGGAAGTTGCCCGAAGTAGAATCCAGCATAAATAAATATACCGACCCACAATATAGCACCGACAATGTTATAGGTTATAAAGGTGCGATAGGGCATTGTTCCAATCCCTGCGACGAAGGGTGCAAATGTTCGGATAATTGGAATAAAACGCGCGATAATTATCGTTTTGGCTCCATACTTAAGGTAGAAGGCATGTGTTCTATCTAAGTATTCACGTTTAAAGAAACGCGATTCCTGCGAAGTAAAAACTTTAGGGCCGGCCTTTTTCCCTATCCAATAATTCACGCTATCTCCCAAAATACCTGCAATACATAATCCGACAAACAAGATATGGGGACTGAGTTGCGAGTCCTCAAATGAAGCCAGAGTACCTGCCGCAAACAAAAGCGAATCTCCTGGCAACAAAGGCATCACAACCAATCCAGTTTCGCAAAATATTATCAGAAAAAGAATACCATAAACCCATAGACCATATTCTGAGGATAGTACATAAAGATGCTGATCAATGTTAAGTATAAAGTCGATAAGAAACATGAGGGTAAAGTAAATTCGTTATAAAACAATGCTGCATGAAAAAAGATTGCTCTGCATTAACTACATGACCTATTCATTTAACAAAAGGAAGGAACAGGCACAAACTTCTTCACAACAACGATGAATTTTCCATTGCAGCCTATTCAGAATAGCTATACGGCTTCTTCCTCTCAAACCGTAGCACAGAAAATAATAATTAATTAGTGACTTTTGGCCCTAGTCGATGCCGGTCCCATAGAGGCACACCAAATACATCATGGATAAAATAATATGCGACTGGGACACCCAGTATCATTCCCCACAAACCAAAACCGTGATAGGCAATAAGTAAAATAATAAGCACCAGGACCGGATTGAGCTTGAGGTGTTTACCATAGATCATCGGATTAAGCCCATAGGCTTCAATAATATGAATAATGGTTATCATGCCAACTATTCCTAACGCCAGAGTCAAACCACCCGTATTCAACGCAACCAACACCATCGGCGTAGTAGAGATAAATACACCCAGCACTGGAATAAAACTGCACACAAAAACAATTAATGATAGTAATGCAACTGACGGAATCCCAAGTATTATCAGGCCTATCAGAGTCAGGAAGGTATTAACACATGCAATCATTGCCTGTGCTTGAATGGCGCGACCAACGACATAAGCAAAACGGATTACGGGCTGTGCGGTCTCCTGATAAAAATCTTTTAGTCTCGACTCATGCAGGCTTTTCATCAAACCACCGAGACGAACGCCGTCAAACAAAATCAGAAAACTGAATAATAGTGCTAGGGACATCGTACCGATCGCTTGGTAAAGATAATTGATAAGCTTTGGTAGTTCCTCACGAACCTTACCCATTTGTTTTGTCATGAGGACATCCACCAATAGCTCGGTTTCCCTGTCGTAATATTTTCTCAGCTTTTCATACGTATCTTCAGTAATCTCGCTATCGCTGACGTCATCCAGATGATCGACATCAGAGAAATCGAGCTTTTGTCGGAACCGATTAAGCTTGGAATCTATTACCCGCAGACTATCCTCATCCAGAATACTACGGGCATAGCCATGCAGAGGACGCTCCATACCCGGGTATTTGCCAATAATATCCTGTTTCATCTCAATCAATCTTAACTGCACTTCACTAAAATTATTAATAAAACGATTGGCTTCCCCGATGACGCTAGGTGTCACATAACGAAAAAAACTACCCAGCACAACCAGAAAAAAAATGTATACCAACACTAGGGATGCCCGATGCGGCAATTTCAATTTGTTCCGACCAACATGTACCAACGGTGTCGCAATAAAAGTAAGAACAAACGTGATGAAAATCAATCCGAAAAAGTCTTGCAATAGCCATAAAATACCAATCAGAATGAGCCAGATCAGTATACGGCGGTTGGCCTCATAAAAACTATCAAAACTAAATGACATTATTTTCAAATTCTCTGTGTGGTTAAAATTAAATCAACTAACCCGTATCAAGAGATTACCTTATAAATATTATAGGAATATTTCATAAACATGATGATATTCAGACGACTATGAGATACCTCTTAATTACTTGCCAGTGTATCAAAAAATATTTATTGATACTGAAACTATGCGCTACCCAAGTTCTGTCAAGGATCAGCTTTTTCAGTTAAGAACAGCCATGATACTATCCCATGGCATTAATTAGCCGCATCATTAATAAGCTTCTCTATATGAGCACTATTGAATTGATGCCACAGCTACGTTAGGTTTTATTGAGCAAAAAGCCTCTATGTAAATACGAATAGCAGGATAACATCATCTTTACATTAGAACTCAACTGATCACCATTGCACACAAGAAGAAGGAAGACTACAGCAACATGCTGTAGGTGATATATAAAAAAAGCCTATCTAGCGAACAAAAACTCTTCTACTAGATAGGCATTTTTATTTTTTTACTGGATAGTACTGACTGACACCGCCCTATTACTCAAATACTGTGAGGAATTAAGTTTCTATAAAAAACTAAAAAACATAAGTCACATTATGGGCAGTGACAAGCTTCTCAGTCTAGAATACGCCGTATACAATTGCTCCGATAACAATAAAAACAGCCACTGAGATGAAGAACAATCTCAGAACTTGCGCATCTGTTTCTCTTCTGTTGACTTCGCTCATAATTTATCTCCTTATTTAAGGTACATTCTTTCTTTGATTTAGATTTAAAGCCGATAAATTATCGACCCCCCTTGCTCACACAATCACAAAATTTTGTAATCGTGAATCTTATCTCCGCCCCTCAGATTCACTGCTACAGCGATCTTTATGTGTGGAGCCGAGTAATTTATTCGCAATCATCTTGTACCACTTAGATTACTGCGCCGTTGAATTCTAACTCACATTTAACAACAATGAAAGTATTGAAATTAAGTGCGCTTTATTATTTACCAGAAAATCGCATGATTGACAATATCTTTTCCGGTTATCGGACGTATGCTAACAGCCCGTTAAGATCACAATCTCAAAGGCCTCACGTAGCCCGTCAACTCAAGATAGCCGCGCCCTGCCGGCTTATCATCCTTGGTTAGCATCACAGCACCTTCCCAATAAACCGCTGCGGTCGATTGGCGCGAATCCAGCTCCTGATCGTCCAACAATGGCGTAAGCCGCCACTCAATCTCACCGGTACGAATATGCATGGCAACCGGATAAACCGCCTCTGTATGCGGTGATCGCCAGGTACGTATCGGCGTAAATTCCACTTGATCCGGATCAAACAAAGTCATATTTCCCTCAGCATCGCGCAATGCCGCATACGCCCATATTTTCCCACCTTGCTTCGCTCGTATTTGGAACGCCATCAACGCTGAACCATCATCCAGGTTGGCGCCCACCCAATCCCACCCATCGGCATCAGGATCCAGAAAGGCGGTCGACCATTCATGATCCAGCCAAGCACGTCCATTAACAGCGACTGGTTTGTTTTGTCTGAATACTGTACCAGTTACATTCAAATGCGGCTCGCTGTAGTAATAACTGGCTTGCTCTGGCTTTGGGCCTTTACGGGAAAAACCGTTCATATCTTGCAGCATTAAGCTTTGCGTGGGTGTTAATGACAATTGCAAACCAAAATCGCTGGCTTGCATATCCACATGATAGCGGCCATCCTCCTCTCGTATCAATGTCCAATCGTCCAATTTAACATCGGTATTACCTTGTTTGGCATAGGCCAGATCAAAACCCTCGCGCGCAGTTCTTTCGACATGCATCAATTTACCGACCGCAGGATCAGATAAAGCCAAGTGCGCGATAATTAAGTGCTTTGCAGCAAAATGGCTGGGATTATCGTGATTATGGTCAGTGGCATAACGAAAAAAAGTAACCTGAAAACCCAATGGCTTGTTATCTTCTGTTTCCAGCCAACCAGTGATATACCACCATTCGTGGTGAAAATCATGATGTGCGCCATAATCCATTGGGAAGGAAAGCTTGTAATCAGGCGTAACCGGTTTTAATCGATTCGATTCGGCATATACTATGGTGACGAGCAAACTAAAAAACAACATGACAAAAACGATAAAACCGCTGCCAAATTTGTTCCATTTCATTACCAATCCTCCCGTACAACGCGAATAACCTGACCAGAAACTGCTTTGCGCCCGAAAACCAGGGCTGTCAATGCCGCAGAAACCAACATAATGATGGCAATCGCCAATAACCAGCTCCACGGCATATGCAGTTGCATGGTCCAATGAAAGGACTGTGGATTGACGATAAAAACCAGAATCAGACTGATACTCCACCCCAGCACAAACCCCAACACAACACCAAGCCCAGTCAACAATCCACCTTCAGCGGCCAGCATGACAAGAATCTGCCGACGCATTACACCGATATGTCGCAACATGCCAAATTCCTTGGCGCGCGCCAGTATTTGCGCAGAGAAACTGGCCGCTACACCCAGCAATCCAATAATCACCGCCACTATTTCCAGTAAATAAGTCACCGCAAAACTTCGATCAAAAATCTCCAGACTCAAAGCCCGCATGTCACTTGATCTCGATATTTCAAGTGCGGCACCAAACGGCAATTGTCGCAAACTCGCAATGGCCGCATCCGATGTCACGTCAGCTTGCAACCACAACGCCACATTATTGACGCTCAAATCTCCTGTCAATCGCTGATAATCCGCCAGCTGCATCTGTATCGCACCAAACTGGCGGCCATAATCACGCCACACCCCGGCAACCAGAAATTCTCCGGATGCAGTACCAACCGGCAGAATCACACTTTCACCCACCCGATAACCATATAAATCAACCATCGCTTCAGATACCCAGACAGGAATTGCATCTTCAGGCAATGATCCTGGCGCAATCACATCATCCGTCAGCGGCAGCGTATTGCGTGGATTCATTTTATCCACAGGCCGAGCAAACAAAGTGATATCCGGACGATTAACATCAAGCGTCATCTTTTGGGTTCGAAAGAATTCCACTCGATCAGATTCTGGCAACGAAATAATCGCATTTTGCGCATCGGATTGAAAACCGCCCTGATCACCGATGACAGTAGTGTGCACGTACAAATCGGCCGGCAATACATGCCCAAGCCAATTGTCGATTGATATGCGAAAACTTGTCACCATAATCGCCATTGCTACCATCAGGCTAAAACTGGCCAATATGCCGCCCAATGCAATTGCAGCCTGATTCGGCGTATTCGCCAATCGAGCCAGCACCAATGTAACAACAGCGCCGATCCAAACATGGCTTAACCGGCTCAACAAAAAAGAAAATACCCACGCTGCAAATCGAGGCATCAAGGCGATACCACCCATCAACAATAATGCAATCGCGAGATAACCAAATACCGGCAGCTCGAAAACGGGAGGCAATTGCGTAAACAGCAGTGCAAGCGATAAACAAATCACCGCAAACCACGGTGTAGACAATTTTGCCATGGCCGCATCTTCAGCGCCGGATCGCAAGGCCAATGCAGGCTTAGCACGAACTGCCTCCAATGCGGGCGCGATGCTTCCCAGCAACGTCACGCTTAGACCTATTGCAAAAAATATCAAAGCATCCCAGGGGTCAAGAAAAATACTCGGTTTAACACCCGGAAAAAAATTTGCCCCTAAATCCCCCCCAAAAAACTGGATTGCCGTCGCTGCAACGGCATAACCCAAACCCAGTCCCAGTACCGATCCTATTATCCCCAGAAATCCGCCTTCAGTGACGATCTGGCGCAACAATTGTTGCCGCGTGAAACCCAGCACACGCAACAACGCAAATTGTTGACGCCGTCGGATCACTGATAAAGCCTGCGTGGAAAATACCAGGAATGTACCCGTAAATAGAGCCACCAGCGCCAACATATTCAGATTAATACGATAAGCACGCGACATATTGGCAATCCGCGTTTCCTGATCTGCTGCTTCCATAACCCAATAGGATTCACCTAATTCCTCAGCCAGCTGGGCTTTAAATGCTGCGTGATTCACGCCTTCTTTGAGTTTCAATTCGATCCGTGACAATCGTCCGATCTGTTCAAAGCGCCACTGAGCTGCACCAATATCCATCACCGCTAAGCGTTGACCTGCACGCGCACGCACCAAACCACCCGCCACACGCAGCATGATTGTTTGCAATCCAGCCTGTAATTGCAACGCATCACCTTGCTCAACCTGCAACCATTCCATTGCAGCAGGAGATAGGAATATCGTATCGCTGGCTATACGATCCAGCGTTTTTCCTTCTTCCGGTAACCCCAGCAAATCGGGAGAAATTTGCGCCGCCCGGAATGGATCAATGCCGATGATTTTCAGCTTGTGATCATTTCTGCTCTGCTGCTTTCCCGGCACCCTCACATCCAATTCCAGGACAGGGTTCGCTAATGCAACACCTGGATGCCTAGCCAGCACAGGATAAAGCGCCTCATCAAAGAATGCTTTTTTTGCACGCACCTGCAAATCTGATTGTCCGGAAAGACTCTTACTGGCCGCGGAAAATTCATTAACAGCAGCACTGTTAATCAAATGAATTGAATATGCCATAGCAACCCCGATGGCAATAGCAATGAGCGCAACGACTATCTGCATGATATGCGCGCGCCATTCACTGACCAGCATCCAGCGGAATATCGATGCCGCTTTCATGGCTTGTGCTCTGGCTGCACCGGGCGCAATCCATCCTTGGTCAAATTCAACACCCTGTCCGCCGTTGCAGCTGCCACATGAGAGTGCGTCACAATAATGCCAGTCGCACCATTCGCTTTGATTTCCCTGCGCATCAACTGAAGAATTTCATGGGCGGTGTCCGGGTCAAGATTACCCGTCGGCTCATCTGCAAGAACCAATTTGGGCCGATGGATCAATGCACGTGCAATGGCCACTCGCTGCAATTCGCCGCCGGACAACTGGCGTGGAAAGTGGTGCCCGCGACCGTGCAATCCTACTTGCCCCAGCATCTGATCCACGCAATCCGTTGCCATATTATTCAACATCAGTGGCAACGCGATATTCTGTGCCAATGTCAAATGCGGCAAGACGTGAAACGCCTGAAAGACAAAACCAAACTGTTCGCGCCGCAATTGCGTCGCGGCATCATCTTGCATGGATGAAATGGCAACCCCATCAATACAGATTTCACCGAAATCCGGCGCATCCAAACCAGCAATCAGGTTCAACAAAGTTGACTTGCCCACGCCCGATTCACCCATAATCGCGACGTACTCACCCGCACTCAGCGTGTAGCTCAAATTAGCCAGTACCTTCCGATCTTCGGCATAACCTTTAGTAATGTTGCGTAACTCCAGCATATTCAATAATACCCCGGTAATTCATTCAAAATAGATGGCCGGCAAAACTGCAAAAAACCAGTGCATGTATCGCCCGACCAAGGTATGCTTTAAATGTACCACGATAATTAATTAATCGAAGACACTTCTGGAAATCCAAAATCCTGAATCAAGCAAGACGCGCACAGGAAATAGTTTCGCTGCATATATTTTTATATTACTCAAGAAGTTTTTAAATAATGCAGCATTGTGAAAGCGTTGGAATTTCTGGAAGAATCCGCTAAAAATAGGAGAAAAATCATGGCACGAGCCAGCGCACGTCATATTTTGGTTAAAACCGAAGAGCAATGTAACAACTTGAAAGCAGAAATAGAAAGTGGCGCTGATTTTGGCACACTGGCTCAGGAGCACTCATTATGCCCATCCGGAAAGCAAGGCGGGGAACTGGGCGAATTCGGCCGCGGACAAATGGTGCAGGAATTCGATACCGTCGTCTTTAGCGCTCCTGTCGGTGAAGTGCAAGGCCCGGTTAAAACACAGTTTGGCTATCATCTGCTGGAAGTGACGCAACGCAGCGATTAGAATCTACAGCGTAATTCAACGCGTACTACCAAAATCAGAAGATGCCGGATAGATCATCAACAACACAAATTGATACTTCCAAGACTCGTCTTTTGACGGGAATCAACCCTGCGCAAGCACTTGGATTCGCAGTCAGTTATTTGATGACCAAACCAGCATTCGCACGCCTGCCGTTCGGGCACTGGTCCCGTATACTGGTTGGACAAATTAACCGCGGTCACTATTTGATCGCATCCGACAATGGGCACATTGTCGGATTTCTCGGCTGGGCACTGACCACGCAAGAAAAGGGTGAAATGTGGCTCGCGGAGCAAGGCGAACTTTCCTTCGAAGATAGCAGAGCTGGTGAGATCCTGCTGATCAATGCTTGGGCATCGGAATCGAACGATGTCACGCACGTACTCCTCGAACGCTTACGCAAGATCGGACGCGCTCAAAAAATGATCTATTTTAAACGCCATTATCCAGATGGTCGTGCCCGCCCCGGACGCCTCAGCGTCAATGCTTTCGTCGATGCGCATATTCGTACCGCCCAATCCAGTGAGAAATTCAACATTCCAACTTCTCAATAGCTTGAGCATGCTTTAGCCGCATTGGCATAGAATTCCCCTCAAGGCACAAAAATATACTTCTACTGACAGAACCAGGAGAATAAATATTTTTTTCCCATTATTAACAGTATATTACCAAACAACCTAACCACTTAGGGTTGTATTCTAACCGCAAATTATCCCATAATGAAGAAGCTGGAAATCGTTTCAGCGTTGTGATTTTTCTCACAGTCAACATAGTCAGTATTGAGTAATCTAGTACCTGATGATCCTCATCTAAACTGGATGATCTTCATCTTTTTAATGACAATTTATCAATCTTTAAGGAGATTTATCTTCAATTCTAATCTTTAATTTCAAGGAGATTCAAAATGGCTATAGTCAATGGAACAGCTAATAATGACTTCATTTCGGTTGCATTCACCTCACCTGGGGTATCCAACTTTCCAACACAATCAGCCGATACTGTTAGGGGCTTCGGCGGCAACGATACTATCAGCAGCGCTGGCGGCCCCGATACTGTTTTTGGCGGCCCGGGTGCCGACACCATCAATGGCAACGGTGGTAACGACACGCTTAACGGCAATGGCGGCAACGACACCATCGACGGCGGGGCAAACAATGACACAATCAATGGGGGTGGCGGCAACGACGTCTTATTTGGCGGCTTTGGCAGGGATATATTGCGAGGAAATGCCGGTGTCGACCAACTGAACGGCGGGGGCGGCAACGACAACATCCTCTCCGATGGCGATGGTGGCACCTATAACGGTGATGCAGGTAATGATTATATGAGATCAGGTCTGGGCCCAGAGACCATGAATGGTGGACCGGGCGTCGACACCATTGATCATAGAATCTTTAATGGAAACTATGAGTTCAACATGGCAACCGGACTGACAAACTTTGGCGGAGAAAGCTTCACCAATTTCGAAGTCGCCAGAATGGGTGGGGGCGATGATACCGTGACCGGAAATAATGCTGCCAATACGATCTTTGGCGGAGCAGGCAATGACACCTTGGAAGGTGGCGGTGGTGTAGACAGGCTATTCGGCGGAGCAGGCAATGACACGATTACCTCCGATGGCGATGGCGGCATCTATAATGGTGATGTGGGCAATGATTTCATGAAATCAGGTTTGGGGCCCGAAACCATGAATGGTGGGCCGGGCGTCGATACCATTGACCATAGCGTCTTTAATGGCAACTATGTGTTCAACATGGCGACCGGCCTGACAAACTTTGGCGGTGAAAGCTTCACCAATTTCGAGAATGCCTTTATGGGCAATGGCAATGACAATGTCACTGGTAATAACGCTGCCAACACTATCAAAGGCGGGGGTGGCGCGGATACTCTGAATGGTGCCAATGGTAACGATACGATCCTAGGTCAGAACGGCAATGACATCATTTTTGGTGGATCAGGACACGATACCTTGATCGGTGGCAACGGCAGGGATGTAATGTCCGGCGGTGGCGGCAACGATACTTTTGACTTTAACGTACTCAGCGAAAGTGCTGTCGGCGCTAATCGGGATGTCATCAATGGTTTTATTCCCGGAATTGACAATATTGACTTGTCATCCATCGATGCCGTGAATGGTGGTGCTGATAATGCATTCATTTTCAGAGGCACGAATAGTTTCACCGGTGGTGGTGAAGTCCGATACTTTCAGGATGCTGCAAATAACAGAACCATTGTTCAAGCAGAGTTTGAAGGCGATGGTAATTTAGTTGTCGATATGGAAATCCAATTAAATGGACTTCACGTACTCGCTGCTGCCGATTTTGTACTTTAATACCTACTAGAAAGTTGATTTGGGGCTGTTGAATCCTTCAGCAGCCTTGGTAATTCTCGCAACACACGGCAGTCCTATTGATCCCAAACTTATCCCCATCTCTGACTCCAATCATCTTTTATCCGATTATATCTAGTTAGTTATCTAACCACCGCAGGAAAATTACACAAGAGTCTTTTCTCGCAATATTCAAGCTAGCAATCTTTCCATTTCTGTGATTTTTCTCACAGGCGGAATAGATAATATTTAGTAACCTGACACTTGATGTTCTTAATCCGTCAACTGATCAACAAATCAATTCATCTATTTTAAGGAGAGTCAAAATGGCTAATATCACTGGAACAAATCGTAATGACATCATTACGACAGCATTCATCTCACCGGGAATACCCACTTTTCCAACAGATTTAGCCGATACTATTTGGGGCTTCGGCGGCAACGATATTATCAGCAGTGCGGGTGGCCCTGATAAGGTTTTTGGCGGCAATGGCGATGACGCCATCTATGGCGGCCTAGGCAACGACACAATCAATGGAGATAATGGTAACGACACCCTATTTGGCGGCGCAGGTAATGACACCCTGGAAGGTGGCAGTGGTGTAGATACGCTAAATGGCGATTCCGGCAATGACACGATTACCTCCGATGGTGACGGTGGAACCTATAACGGTGATGAGGGAGATGATCTGATGTTTTCAGGCGACGGTCCCGAAACCATGAATGGTGGTACCGGGGTCGATACCATTGATCATCAATGGTTTGGCGGAGATTATGAGTTTAACATGCTAACCGGGCTGACAAACTTTGGCGGTGAAAGCTTTATCGGTTTCGAGAATACCTATATGGGCAATGGCAATGACAATGTCACCGGCAATACCTCCAACAACACCATTAAAGGTGGTGGTGGCGCGGATACTCTGGATGGTGCAAATGGTAACGATTGGCTCTACGGTCAGGATGGCAATGACATCATTTTTGGTGGATTAGGGCAAGATACCTTGATCGGAGGTTCTGGCAGGGATGTAATGTCTGGCGGTGGTGGTAACGATACTTTCGACTACAATGCGCTGAGTGAAAGCGCTGTCGGCGCTAATCGAGACGTCATCAATAGTTTCACTCCCGGGGTTGATAAAATTGACCTGTCGACTATCGATGCTGTGAGTGGTGGTACTGATAATGCATTCATTTTCAGAGGCACGAATAGTTTCACCGGTGGTGGTGAAGTCCGATACTTTCAGGATGCTGCAAATAACAGAACCATTGTTCAAGCAGAGTTTGAAGGCGATGGTAATTTAGTTGTCGATATGGAAATCCAATTAAATGGACTTCACGTACTCGCTGCTGCCGATTTTGTACTTTAATACCTACTAGAAAGTTGATTTGGGGCTGTTGAATCCTTCAGCAGCCTTGGTAATTCTCGCAACACACGGCAGTCCTATTGATCCCAAACTTATCCCCATCTCTGACTCCAATCATCTTTTATCCGATTATATCTAGTTAGTTATCTAACCACCGCAGGAAAATTACACAAGAGTCTTTTCTCGCAATATTCAAGCTAGCAATCTTTCCATTTCTGTGATTTTTCTCACAGGCGGAATAGATAATATTTAGTAACCTGACACTTGATGTTCTTAATCCATCAACTAATCAACAAATCAATTCATCTATTTTAAGGGGAGTCAAAATGGCTAATATCACTGGAACAAATGGTAATGACACAATTTCGTTTGCGCTCATCTCACCCGGAGTTTCCGGATTTGCAACCCAACTCGCCGACACCATTAATGGTTTTGGCGGCAACGATACCATCAGCAGCGCGGGCGGTCCTGATACCGTTTTTGGCGGCAGTGGCAACGATAACATCACCGGCAACGGCGGCAACGATATACTAAATGGTGGTAGCGGCGATGACACCATCGACGGCGGTGCAGACAACGACACAATCAATGGAGATGATGGTAACGACATCATATTTGGTGGCTTTGGCAACGATATATTACGAGGAAATGCCGGTGTCGATCAATTGAACGGAGGTGGTGGCAACGACAACATTCTCTCCGATGGAGATGGCGGCACCTATAATGGTGATGCAGGCAATGATCTGATGTTTTCAGGACTTGGTAGCGAAACCATGGATGGCGGTAGCGGTGTCGATACCATTAACCATACGGTCTTTAACGGAGATTATGTATTCAATATGGCGACCGGACTGACAAACTTTGGCGGTGAAAGCTATATCAATTTCGAAACCGCCATAATGGGCGCAGGCAATGATACCGTAACCGGCAATAATGCTAACAACACGATCTTTGGCAACGCAGGTAACGACACCCTGGAAGGCGGCGGAGGCGTAGATACGCTAAATGGCGGCGCCGGTAATGACACGATCACCTCCGATGGCGACGGCGGAACCTATAACGGTGATGCAGGTAATGATTTCATGAAGTCAGGTCTTGGTGGTGAAACCATGAATGGCGGAACAGGCGTCGATACCATTGATCATACGGTCTTTAATGGCAACTATGTATTCAATATGACAACCGGACTGACAAACTTTGGCGGTGAAAGCTATATCGGTTTCGAAAATACCTATATGGGCAATGGCAATGACAATGTCACCGGCAATGCCTCCAACAACACCATTAAAGGCGGCGGTGGCGCGGATACCCTAGATGGCGCAAATGGTAACGATACGATTCTGGGTCAGGACGGCAATGACATCATTTTTGGTGGATTAGGGCAAGATACCTTGACCGGCGGTGACGGCAGGGATGTGATGTCTGGTGGTGGCGGCAACGATACTTTCGACTACAATGCGCTGAGTGAAAGCGCTGTCGGTGCTAATCGAGATGTCATCAATGGTTTTACCTCCGGGGTTGATAAAATTGACCTGTCATCCATCGATGCTGTGAGTGGTGGTGCTGATAATGCGTTCATTTTCAAAGGTACGGGTAATTTCGCCGGTGGTGGTGAAGTCCGATATTTTCAAGATGCTGTCAATAACATGACCATTGTCCAGGCAGAGTTTGAAGGTGATGGCAATTTAGTCGTCGATATGGAAATCCAATTAAATGGACTTCACGTACTCGCTGCTGCCGATTTTGTACTCTAACTAAATTGATTTGGGGCTGTTGAATCCTCCAACAGCCCCAATTATTTTCTTGCTTCTACTGAATTCTCTAGCACTTCACTGCCATTTCAGTCGACTATAAAGTTTGGTTCCATTGCTATTAACCAGCAAGTTAGTAATTCCATTTCTCATTTGTTACAATTATAAATCTCAATCTACTCTCGCAAGTCATTTTTTGTGAAACCAGAAAATTTCCTTTATGCAACGTCACTCTGAGTTGCATCAACAATTACACCGAGATCTCAGCAATTAACCCAGCAAGTTCCATCATTTCTTGGTGAAATACTGATTGCGTGCAATAACCTTCTCTCTTTGAAAAACAATTAACAATCTATGGAAAATTCTCAGAAAGGTGCGCAAACACGCTGGCAGGCAATCAAAATGGCAGCAGATTTTATTGCACCCTACAAGCATCAGGTCGTCTACAGCTTATTGGCTTTGTTATTCACAGCCACCATTACGTTGTCGATTGGTCAGGGCATTCGCTTGCTGATAGATCAAGGATTTGCGACGCAATCGAAAGAGCTGCTGAGTCAATATGTGGGAATATTTCTGCTGCTGGTGATTGCCTTAGCTGCGGGCACATTCACCCGCTATTACTGGGTCACCTGGCTGGGTGAACGAGTCATTGCCGATATTCGCCGCAAAGTATTCAACCACTTGATCCACCTGCATCCCGGATTTTTTGAGCAAAACCGCAGCCTCGAAATTCAATCGCGCCTGACCGCTGATATGACGTTACTACAAAGCGTGATCGGGTCTTCCGTTTCATTCGCGCTGCGTAATTTGATTATGATGGTAGGCGGCATTATTTGGCTATTTATCACCAATGCCAAACTTACTGTGCTGGTGATGATATGTGTGCCGCTGGTCGTAGCACCCATTCTGATTTATGGTCGCCGGGTACGACATTTATCACGTCAAAGCCAGGACAAAGTTGCTGCGGTCGGCGCTTATGTCGGCGAAGTGCTCGGACAAATTAAAACCGTGCAGGCTTATAATCATCAACCCATTGATCAACACTCATTTCATGATCAAGTCGAAGCAGCTTTTGCGGTTGCCAAGCAACGCACCACGCAACGCGCGTTACTGATCACCATTGTCATTGTTCTGGTACTCGGTGCTGTCGGGCTAATGCTATGGGTCGGTGGCATGGACGTAATCGAAGGTCACATCAGCGCTGGTGAATTGGCCGCTTTTGTTTTCTATAGTGTTATCGTCGGTTCAGCCGTTGCCTCCATTTCGGAAGTTATTGGCGAATTGCAGCGCGCCGCTGGTGCCGCCGAACGGACGATCGAGCTATTACTAGCACCGAATCTGATTCAATCGCCTGAAAAACTCCACCCGTTACCAGAAGTATCTGGAAATATTGTCATCGATAACTTGTGCTTTGCCTATCCTTCTCGTCCCGAGGTGTTAGCTATCAACCAACTGTCATTAACGATCCGTGCAGGCGAAACGTTGGCGCTGGTGGGTCCTTCCGGCGCAGGAAAATCCACGCTGTTTGACCTATTGCTACGTTTTTTTGATTGCCAATCCGGCAGTATCAAGCTGGAAGGCATTGATATCCGACATCTAGATCTTTTTGCACTAAGGCACTGCTTTGCCCTAGTAGCGCAGAATCCGGTGCTATTTTACGGCACCATCAGCGAGAATCTTCGCTACGCCCGCCCCGCAGCCACCGATGCCGAAGTCGAAGCAGCTGCCAAAGCAGCCTACGCGCACGACTTCATTTGCATGCTGCCACAAGGCTATCAAACACATTTGGGGGATTCGGGATTAGGCTTATCGGGTGGCCAGAAACAACGACTAGCGATCGCACGCGCGCTATTGGCCGACACACCGATTCTGTTACTGGATGAAGCCACTAGTGCGTTGGATGCACAAAGTGAGTTTTGGGTGCAGCAAGCATTGCAGCATCTGATGCGCAATCGCACTACGTTGGTTATTGCCCATCGTTTGTCTACCGTGCAATCCGCCGACCGGATTGCGGTGCTCGACCATGGTCATTTGGATGCGTTGGGAACGCATACCGAATTGCTGCAATCAAGCCCTTTATACGCACGGCTGGCAGCATTGCAGCTACAGCCACACGAAAGAATATGATCTATGCTACCGATCTATCAGTTTCCTGACTATCCAGACCGACACCCGCAGATTGAATCACTCGTGATAATGTTTTGCGCGCTGCGTGCATACCGATTCCCATCTGCATGAGCGCGCGCAAATGCACTGAGCGTTTCAGCAATAGCGCCATTAGGCGCAGCGGATTCACCCCTCCATCAGGATATACTGCACTAAGCAATGCTTGCGGAGGTGAAAATTGAACCGGATCAACAATAGCACGCACGGCGACAAAAGGAATACCTGCTTTCGCGGCTACCGCTGCAATTGCACCACTCTCCATATCCACCGCACAAGCACCTGTGAAACGAGCCAAATCCATTTTTGCATTTTCGTCTGTTACAGGTACCGCACTGTCAGTCATTACACCGTTAATGACAGTAATATCCGTCGGCAGTAATCGTTGCAGTCTATCGCGCCAAGTCATATTTACGGGTAACTGATCAGCGGAATGAATAATAGCCCCCGGCAACACCAAATCACCTGGCTTTAAACGGGGATCCAATGCGCCGGCAACACCATAACTTGCCAATGCGGTGACACCCTGCCTCAGCAATCCCTCCGCCGCTGTTCGTGCTGCTTCTGCGCCCATGCCACTGAGCCACAAAACAGCGTGATCATTGATTTGCATCATTTCGTTGAACGGAATGCTCATCGATGATACACAACTGGCTTCAGCTCTTAAAGCTGTCACCAAACCGGTTACATACATACGGATACTGTTCTGGTCAGTGCACGGTAACGCGCCAAGGCCCAAATCGGAAAGAATTTTGAATATCCGTGATAGCGAAGATAAAAAACTCGCGGGAAACCGGGGGCGGTAAACCAAGGATCCTCCCACAAATGATCATCCTCTTGATTACGCAGCAAGTAATTGATCCCTCTACGTACCGACACACTATTAACTTCACCGGCCGCCATCAAGCCCAACACGGCCCAGGCGGTTTGAAATGCCGTGCTGGTCTCGGGAAGTTGTCCGGCCAGCTGTGCATCCAGATAGGAATCGTTCGTTTCACCCCAACCGCCATCAGCTCTCTGCACGGATTCTAACCATTTCACGGCACGCCGCACCGATGCGTGCTGCATATCAAACTCGGCCAGCTGGAAGGCTTCCAACACTGACCACGTACCATAAATATAATTGGTACCCCAGCGTCCGAACCAAGACCCGCTCTTCTCCTGCTCCCGCAGCAAAAAACTGATACCACGCCAAACTTCACGCTGGTGCTTCCCATATTTTGCCAGGAAACCAACACAACGCGCCGTCACATCACTGGTGGGTGGATCAATCAACGCACCGTGATCGGCAAAAGGAATTTCATTCAAATAGTGATAGGTATTATCAATATCGAAGGCTGCGAAACCACCATTACGTGATTGCATGCCTGCTAGCCAATCGGCTGCGCGATCCAAGGATTTCTGGTAACGCTGCGCATCGCCTTGATCCAACGCCCAAGCTACAGCCGCGGTGTCATCAAGATCTGGATAATGCGGATTGGCGTATTGAAATGCCCAGCCTCCCCCTAGCAAATTAGGCTGTTTGTCGCGCCAATCACCCGGCTCATCCAAAACCTGTTGCTCAACTAACCAATCCAATGCTTTTAACACAGGCTCCTGATCTGTCGTTGAATCTTCCTGCAATGCCAAACTTGTCAATACCGTGTCCCAAACTGGTGAGGTACAGGGCTGACACCAAGCACGCTCCCCTTCATCAATTAATAACCCACGTAACGCATTACGACATTGCACTCGATTGGGATGGTCATACGCATAGCCCAGCAATGCCAGTGATTCATGCGCGTTGACCATTGCAGGGAAAATAGCACCAATTCCACACTCACCATTCAGACGCTCAAGCGTCCAATTTTCCGCTTTGCGTATAGAATATTGACGTATAGATTGGGGAAGCTTGGGTTCAACACGTGACAAAACCCGTTCGACCAACATAAAAGCGCGCTTCAACAGAGTGTCCGCTTGCGGAAAATAATTCTTTTCCTGTTCCGGCGGCACAGCAAATAATTCATCGATATTTACATTACGCGGATTGATCGCACGTGCCTTGATCGTGCACAAAATGGATAGCGGTATCATTACAGCGCGCGACCAGTATGAGACCTTGCTGATATGAAATGGAAACCAACTCGGCAGCAATACTAATTCCGAGGGCACAACCGGCACGCCGCTCCAAGGAATCTGCTCATACATGGCTAACAGCAATCGAGTAAAAACATTGGCCTTGGCCGCACCGCCACGCTCCAGAATAGCTTCCCGGGCACGTACCATGTGCGTTGCATCAGGAGAATCGCCCACCAGCTTCAAGGCATAGTAAGATTTAATGGTGCAGCTGATATCAAATGCACCGCCAAAATACAATGGCCATCCACCATGGGTCAGATCCTGTTTTTCACGAATAAAACGAGCAATTTTATTCTCCAGAATGACATCGACCTCGTCCATGAAGTGCATCATCAGAATATACTCTGCTGGAATTGTACAATCCGCCTCAAGCGGAAAACACCAATGTCCATCGGATTTCTGTAATGACAATATGGCCGAACGAGCTTGGGTAAACTTATTTTCCAGCTCATCGACATTGATTTCATCCTGACTCAGACTGGGCACTGAATACGATGATGGCACTTCATCATTCACAGTAAACCCACCCTGCTGCTGCGATATATCCAATATTCTCTGTAATCCGTCCATATACTCCTAAGCATTTATATCTATTAAATATTTAAAATAATGAGGTGTATTTCATTAACACAATCGGTTGCATGATTGTTCGGATACTCGATGCCTAATGAAGCAAAATAAAATCAAGAACATTATTTCTTAATCTTCACATCGTTATCAAATGGATTATCCTGAAAAGGATCATAATAAAGGTCTAGGGGCAGTTTGCCATCATGTATCAGGAATTCACGCTGTTGCATGGATGCTTCACGTACAAATAAGTATGGATCCAATGCCGCCTCATCCCGAATCTGCATCGGACCAATTAAACGCGCACGTTTGTCGATAGCACCCAGGAGGGTAAGCGGCGCAGCAAAGTACGTACCTATCGCAAGACCAGCGTAAAAAAGCACATTAGTAACAAGACCCACTGGAATATTGGTTACATCACGTTCACTACTCGGCCCCAGTAGCGGAACAAATAAATAAGAACCTGGATTAACTCCCCATACACCTAACGTCTGACCGAAATCCTCATCATGTTTTTGCAACCCCATGTGGGTCGCCATATCAAAAAGTCCGGCCATACCAATCGTTGAGTTTATAATAAAGCGTAACGTATCTCCAGCACCCTGTTTCACCTTCCCTTGTAAAAAAGAATTTAGGGCAACATTCGGATATGCCAAGTTATCATAGAAATTTCCAATGGATCGCTGTGCAGCACTGGGTACATAATCAGCATAAACATTCACAACGGGCTCAAAGATAGCCCGATCGACTCTATCCGTAAAATCATAAGAAGCACGATTAATTTTCTCATGCGGATCAGTCGGATCAATATCTTCATCACTATTTTTTGGTGTTGTCGCGCACCCTTGCAAGACTGCCAAGCAGAAAAAAAATATAATAAAAATCAAATAACGATAATTAATATTTCTCAAGGTTTCAGAATTCTCATTCATTTACTTGTAATACAGCCAATTTTCATGTTTTCTTCAGTAAGGTCAAATACCATGTAACAGGCTCATCAATCCCTGATTCAACGCTATCTGATTTCACCGGCATTGCCTAGCAGATCAAATTTTACGACAAACCAAGCACTGCTGCTTTGGATTATCAAAAAACATTTCATAGCGCGCCAAAGAAAAAATGAATACCAAAATGGCATCACTCGACAATCCCTTCCGCAATATTTTATCCGGATTGGCAGCAAAACAAACGCCTAACATCTGACTTCCTATGCGTTCTACCGTATCGTGTCAAGCCGTCTGTTTCAGCGTAAATTTTCAGTAAAAATAATTGAGCCGCAGTATACACTACTGCCTCAGGATCATGATTTGTTACTGCAGCTAAAAATTGCTCGTGTCCCTGCAAATTTTAAAAGATTAAAAGAATAAAGCACCCCGCCGCAAGCAGCGAGGTATTAAAGTCACTTTTAATCCGTGCTTATAAATTGGAATTTGCCGAGCAATGACAAAGTTTTTTAACATTCTGCGCAGCATAGGAACATGCATCTCGAATATCTCCTGACCACCAAATTCGCGGCCAAGGAAAAACTCAACCTTCTCTTTCTCCATGCACAATCTCTACCAATTTTAACGCTTGCAATTCCATTTCTATCACAAAATCATCAACCCTTGCCCTGAAGTGGCGATAAAAAATCATGCTGGGAATGGCCACAAGTATTCCAAATGCAGCATTATATAGCGCAACTGAAATCCCGTAAGCAAGCTGCGCCGGGTTGCTACCAGTCGGAGAATTTGATCCGAAGATTTCAATCATACCCACCAATGTACCAAACAAACCCATCAATGGGCTCAAGGCAGCAATGGTTCCTAATGTAGTCAGGTAACGACTCAAATCATGCACAATCACCCGGCCTGATTCTTCAATCGATTCCTTCATTACCTCACGTGTACTTTTAACATTTCTCAGCCCGGCTGCAAGAATTTGCCCCAATGGAGAATGCATTTGCAAACGCGCAAGCATTTCGGGATTAACACCACTGCGCTTATATTCACTTAACACCCGGGGTAACAACTCTTTCGGCGCAACGACAGTCAAACGCAATGTCCACATCCGTTCTCCGATAATGGCCAAGGCAACTATGGAAGCAATTATGATCGGCCAAATTGGCCAACCCGCAGCTTGAATTAAAGATAACACGCGATACTCTCCTCACTCACTTTAGATCCAGGTATTATTCTGTAACCTGCTATATTACCTGATTTACATATAATATTACTAAGCAGTTAATCCGGCACGCACTGTATCTTGATCATGCAATTTTAACAATCCATTTTCTATCCACAATTTCTGTGGATAAGTCTGTGCGTATATTACAAAAAGGGAAATTAAGTAACCAAATCCAAACATCTTTTCTAACTTGATTATTTATTGATCTCAAATATAAATATTAATAAACAGCATGTTACACACCAATTACAGTATTCTCCCACATTAATACCCTGCTTTCTTTCAGATCCGACAATTCATTTCAGCGCTTGCCCATTATCAAAAAGAATCTATTTCTCAACACTACCTTGCGCATAAGGCACTGTCAGTCAGCAACAAACTAAAACACCAGCAATTACTCAAACAAAACATCTCATTACTACTGTGGGTTATACGCGATATCTCCCAATGAAATGAGTATCTGCCGCATACCAGGCAATTTCAATATAAGAAATCACCAAAAACGAATTCAACAATCACAACAGGTGACCTTCCCACAAAAATCTCATTTTATTTCCATCAGATGGTGATGCTCTGCTCTGTCAATCCGAAGAAAACCCAATCTCTGATAAAGCCGGCAAGCCCTTTGGTTAGCATGCAGAACTCGCAAGCGCAACGGAAAATGACGCGCGCGTGCTCTGGCAATCAGTCTCCCAATCACTTCAGTGCCAATGCCTTGATTCTGATAATGAGGATCAATCTGAATCTCATCTAACCACAGATGATCCGCATGCGTAACGGCGATAAACATGCCGACAGGTCTATCATTCTGCAAAAGAATTTCGATTTGTTTCGATTCCCATGAATTCTTGAACAAACCCAATTCCTCGTCATTATCCCAATAGCCGAACTCTTGTGTGATAAGGTCACGGTACACGGTATGGTGCAACTCAAGTAACCACTGATAATCAGAATCTCGAACGGACCGTATCCGGATACTCATTGTAAATTAACCTGCATTAGAAAAGATTCCAACCGCAAGGCATTCTGGATCTTTTCACGACGATCCTCGTTCACGCTCGCAGCATCGGCGTAATCCTGCCAGCGCAACACCACTTGCTGCACGTCATGCAGAATCGCTTTCATTTGTCCACGTTTCAGACCGGCTATCTTTTCAACCGCGATAAAATCAGCTAATTCGAATCCATCTCGCATGCCATTTAGTGTCACTTGATGCATAGAAGTCCAAGATCCAGCAGGTTGATAACCGTAAGTAACATCAAAAGCCGATGCTAATGACCGCATACCTTGTTTATCCATCAGGAAAGCAATATTTTTCGCATGATCATCTTGATTGTGCGCGACAACAATAAACAACTCCGTGGCAAGACCACGGGAAATCGCAAGTTGATGTTGAATCACCTCGGATTTCTTCTTAATTTACCATTTTTCTGACGATTCCTTGTATGTTATAGTGAAAATGGCAATCAAATTACGCCGCTCCTACCAATACCATGCGGAGGATCAAGATGAAAAAAAGCAAGCCTGAGTTACGCGACACGATCGTGGATACGGCCGTTGCCATCGCCGAATGTTCATCCTGGGAAGCAGTACGCTTGTTTGATGTCGCTACTCAATTGAATATTTCTCTGGATGATATTCGTCTTTATTTCCGTGAGAAAGAAGATTTGGTTGATGCCTGGTTTGACAGGGCTGACGGCCAAATGCTCAAAGCATCGGAAACCGTGATATTCCTATCGTTATCGCCACGTGAACGCTTGCAGCATCTCATCATGACTTGGCTGGATGCATTAGTTACTCACCGCAAGGTTACGCGACAAATGATCGGTGCCAAACTGGAGCCCGGTCATTTGCACATCCAGATTCCCGCCATCATGCGCATCAGCCGCACGGTACAATGGATGCGCGAAGCCGCGCAACGCGAGGCCACGTTTGTGCGCCGCGCACTGGAAGAAACCGCGCTGACCACGATTTACTTAGCAACGTTTACTTACTGGATGCAGGATGCATCAGAAAATTCACAACGCACACGCGATTTTCTGGAGCACAAATTGCTGCTGGCTGAATCGCTGGATCATAGGATTTATGGTGCTCCGCGTAATGAAGCCACGGTCGATTCCGCCGAGCAATCTGAGCCTGCTCCTGAAATTTTCACAAAAACCGAATCCTCTCCACTAACGGAACCGATTGCACCTAGAATGCATGCCAAGTCCGGCTGATCTTAGACTATGGACCCGCTCACGCACGCTTTAAGCGGCGCCCTATTGGCTCGGATTGCAGCACGAACTCGAATTTCGTCGCAATCACAATCGGAGCAAAACATTGCATTACCATTGCGCTTGCAAATTGCCGCCGGCTTTGCCGCAGCTGCGTTTCCGGATGTAGATTTTGCGCTCCGTCTGATCGACACGCTTACATATCTGAATTGGCACCAGGGTCCGACGCACTCGCTGATTCTGTTGCCGCTATGGGCATGGCTATTGGCCTGGCTGTTTTCTTGGTTTACTCAAAGAGACTATACCTGGAAACTGTTTTTCCTTCCCGCATGCCTCGGCATTACCATTCATATCGCGGAAGACTACATCACTTCGTATGGACTGATGCTGTTCGCACCTTTTTCCACCGAACGTTTTTCACTGCCACTGGTATTTGTCATCGATCCTTGGTTTAGCCTGATCATCATTGTCGGTCTGATCATTTCGTGGCGCTATCCACGACAACGAGTCGCGGCCATCACAGCGTTGGCAAGTTTGTGCGGATATGTATTTTTTTTATGGACTCTGCACCAGCAAGCTGTCGAAATCGCCATCCGTTATACCGATGCCCAAGCTCTGCCAAAAGCACACATCACCGTGTTGCCACAACCGTTGTCGCCGTTTCACTGGAAAATTATCGTCCAGCACGATGAAACTTACCACCTTGCCGATATGAATTTGCACCAATCCCAAGGGCAACACCAAGCAACCTGGCTGCTGTCAAAAATGACAGCAGCTTATCGCCCCATTTTGGAAAACAATTGGCACATTCAACAACAGTTCGGCGGCAATTCAACCACTAGAACACGCATCCGTGAAGCGTGGCTTAGTCCTGCTTTTGAGTCTTTCCGCGTCTTTGCCCAATTTCCAATACTGGAGCGCACCGACACTTCTGAACTGGGCTTGTGTATCTGGTTCTACGACCTACGCTTCAAATTCCCGGAGTTGCCGCCTTCTTTTCGTTACGGCGTATGTCGTCAGGACGATCTTTCTGACTGGCAGATGGTGCGGCGACGTGGTTTATTCTATATTGATTGAGTCTGTTTATCCGATGCCATCAATCACTCAAACTTTACCCAGTCATCAACGAAAAATTTATAATGACTACAATTAGTGACAGAAACCATCAGAACTAACGCTACATCAATGACTTTAATAAATATAGTTACACTTATAAGACGCACATGATGCAATGAACACATTTGCCGATAAAAAAAAAACCCAACCACCGACGAATATCTGAAAGCCAGTCTGAATGAAGTTTTGGACAGATTAAATAAAAATCCAAGCGCCCTACAAAGTGAAGAAGCATTTGTCCATGCGGTCATCACCGTACGCAATGCAATGATTAACGAAAAGCTGACCAAGTAACTGATTGGCTTGACTGCAATCGTTGCAATTGCTACTGCACTATTAGTAATAATTCCATTCTTCACGCCATCGTTTGAAGCCAAGAAATTAGAGGCTGCACTAATTGCAACTAAAGCTGCGCACAATGACTTAAAGACTGAATTAGCAGCTTTAAAAAATGAATTGCTTGAGTCACAACGCACCATATCAACATTGAAAAACCAAGTTGAGAAGCACAATACTAGTCAGTAGTATCAAAGAGAACAAGGCACATGAAACCGCTGCATGCCAGCGAAACTGCAAGATCAAGTCTGAATTGCTACAACTTAATTGCGAATATTTTTGTAACAACATCATTATGGATACAGATAAATTTACAGAATCAGCGAAAGGCTTTACAAAGAGTCCGTTAGGAATAATTGCGCTTTTTATAGTGCTTGTGTACGGATTTGCATCACTTGCTGTGGGTTTGGAGCAAGGAATCTCAGAGCACATCACACCCCTGGTCTACTTCATGGTTTTCTTCCCAGTAATAGTATTTTGCGGATTTCTTTGGCTTGTTGCCAATCATCACAATAAACTTTATGGACCTTCTGATTTTAAAAATGAAGATAATTTCATGAAACCCCAAATGGCATCCGTTGCATCCCCCGCTGCCGCAACCGCCAAACAACCTGGGCATGAGGGGGATTACCTGAATCCCAACTTCGAGAGATTGTGAATATTGTTTCTAATGCTAGTAGAAGACAAATAACAAGAGAGCGGAAAAGCCGGGGTTTATGGGTCGATGATCGCCCAGAGAATAACGTTTATGAACGTCAAGCATTCCAAGCACAAGGTGTTGAATTCTCTTTGGCTCTTTCCACTAATGAGGCCCTTGATATTCTCAAGACCAACAAGTTCGCAGTTATAATTTCTGATATGGGACGCAAAGAAGGACCACAGGAAGGTTATGTTCTTCTCGACTGAATCGGCCCGGCTTTTCCGGAGACTTTTTAGTTTGAGTCAGGCAGCATCAGCTGACCCTTCCAATTGGCGATAATATGCCATTTCAAATTCCGCCGGTGGAATATTTCCAA